>NZ_JBEYXB010000008.1:0-342443 GCF_040644935.1 Streptomyces sp. NPDC046915
GGCTGTGGCTGCTCGCGGTGGCGGCGCGGCAGCGGGTCCGTACGACGGCCGCGGCGGCCGAGGAGCCGGAGGAGCCGGTGGACGAAGCGCCCGCCGCCACCGCCGAGGACGAAGCGGCCGCCCCGGCTCCCCGCCCCTGGTACCGCCGCCGACGGGTGCTGGTGTCCACCGCTGCCGCCTGCGCGCTGGTCGCGACCCTGGGCAGCCTGTCGGCCCTGCCGGCCGATCGCCCCTCGGACGCGTCCGGCTCGCGTACGACCGCTCCCACGAGGCCCCACGGCTCATCGAAGCCGACCCCGTCCACGAGCCCCTCCCTCACCGGCGACGACAACTCGTCCTCACCCAGCCCGAAGAACAAGACCCCTGGCTCGCCCGCCGCGAGCAGGGGCACAGACCCCACCCACGCCGCAAGACCGGCCACCGGCGTGCCCGTCACCTGGAGCGCCGACTCCCAGATCTGGAGCGGGGGCTGCAGCCACGACTACGTCATCGACAAGCCGCCCACGCAGGTCCCCCCGCCCCCGGTGCAGCAGGACGCCGCAGCGTGGGCGGCGACGCAGGGCGCGGTGCACGGGCGGCAGACGATGGTGCAGATCTCGGTACAGGGCCGGTCCTCCACTGCCGTCGTCCTCGAGGCGCTCCGGGTCCGCGTCGTCGGCCGCGGCAACCCGGCCCCCGGCACCGTGTACGAAATGGACCAGGGCTGTGGCGGTGACCTGACACCCCGCAGCTTCACCGTGAACCTCGACGCCGACCGCCCCATCGCCCGCCCGAAGGACGGCGCCGACGCCGCCGACACCGAACACACCATCCCGGCCGTGCACTTCCCGTACCGCGTCTCCGCCGAGGATCCCGAAGTCCTGCTGGTGGACGCGACGACCCAAACCCACGACGCCCGCTGGTACCTGGAGCTCGACTGGTCCTCCCAGGGCCGCACCGGAACGATCCGCATCGACGACCACGGCCGCCCGTTCCACACCACCAGCACCAAGGGAATGCCCCGCTACTGGTACGGCACGAACGACTCCGGCGAACGCCAGTGGGTCCACCCCTACGGCAGCTAGTGCCGCGGCAGGCAACGTTTGCCCGTCAAGGAGCGGCGTCCGGTGCGTGCTCTCGGCGTGCCGGGTGCGAGCCCTCGTACTGGATGTACTTGGGCTTGTGCCCGGTGCGGCGAGAGTGCGTGCCGGGCGTCGCGACGGGGCGAACGTTGCCTGTCGCGGCACTAGTCCTCGGCGGTGTCCGGGGAGGGCGTCGGCAGTCGTCGGCCGCGGGACTCCGCCACCCGCAGTACGTCGGCCAGGCACTCGGACAGCCGGATAGCGGCGTAGCGCACCTCGACGTTCGGCGAGAGCCATCGCAGCAGCCGGAGTGCGGGGAGGGAGTGCATCAGGCCGCCACCCCCAGGATCACGGCGACGACCACGGTCCGGTACCGGATCCGCGGGGCGGCGCATGACCGCGGGCCGTGGCGACCGCGCCGCGCCACCGGCACCAGGCGGCCACTGGGAAGTCTGCTTCGCGGACGCGGCCTCGGCCAAGGGCTGGGAGAGCCTTTCCCAACAGGCCCGGAAACGACAAAGATCCCGACCGATCAAGAAGATCGGCGGGATCTCGTCAACTGCCCCTGAGCCAACTCAAGAACAGCGATGCGTGGACCTGAGGGGATTCGAACCCCTGGCCCCCTCGATGCGAACGAGGTGCGCTACCGGACTGCGCCACAGGCCCTTGCAACGAGTGAAACTTTAGCATCCCCATCGGGGTGCTTGGAAATCCGTTCCCCGACTGGTCAGGGGCGGGCTCCGGCGGATGTGGCGGCGGTCACTCGTTGGCCGCGCGCGGCCGGCCGCCTTCCTCGTACTGGTCGAAGAGGGGGGTGCGGCCACGCTCGCGCGCACGGCGGGCGGAGGCGGCGCGGCGGGCGTCGGTGCGGCCGTCGGCGGCCTGCCTGTCGTCGTCGGCGGACACCGGGTCGCCCGGCTCCGGCTCGTGCGCGGCGGCCTGCGCCTCGTGCTCCGGGGTCACCGGGCCGGACCGCGCCGAGCTCCAGGTGTCGGGCGCCCCCAGGTCCACGTCGGAGGTGGCCCGGGGCGCGACCGGCGCCGTCACGTATGTCGGGAGCGGCACCGGCACCGGGTCCCAGCTGTCCCCGTGCTCGGGCCGGCGCCGGCGCTCGCGCTGCTGGTCGACCCACTCGGCGTGGTCGGTCTGCTCGACGAGGGCGCGGCGGTCCGCGGCGAGCGCGGACATCCCGGGGTCGGTCTCCGACTCGGGGCCCTCGTCCGGTTCGGGGGCGCCCGCACCCCCGCCCAGGGGCGCGCGCCGGCGAGGCTGCTCGCGCAGCCGCTGGGCGGCGACCTCGGCCCGGCGCCGGTCCATCTGGTAGGCGAAGCGGCGGCGTTCCTGGGCGCGCAGGTAGACGATGTACGCGCTGAGCATGACGGCTGGCACACCGGGTGCCCACAGGAACGCCAGCCCCCCGACGGCGGCGACGATCGCGCCGAGGGTGAAGGCCAGGAAGAGCATCACGGTGGTACGCCGACGGCGTGCGAGCACTTTCGAGCGCCGGTCGCGCGCCGCGGCCGACTCGCTGGAGGGCGCCCGCCGCGCGGCCGGTACCCGCTTGGAGGCGGACGCGGACGCGGACACGGGGACGGACGCCGACGCGGACGCGGGGGCCGACTTGGGCGCGGGGATCGACTTGGGCGCGGGGATCGACTTGGGCGCGGGCGCGGCCGTCTGGGCGCGCACCGGTTCCGCACGCTCAACGACCTCCGGCCCGGCCTCCGCCCGCACCTGCCGGCGGGTCGGAGGCATGGCGAAGGCCCGGACGTCCACCGAGTCGGTGACGACGCCCGGAGCGTCGGTGTCCTGCTCCCCCTCCTGGGTGGAGCGCGACCGCAGGTCCCTGGCGTACCGACGCTCCATACCCGCCCGTCCGGACAACAGCCGGATGGCGGTGCTGAAGCGTTCCGTCGGACGAGCCTCGTTCAGCTCGTCCTGCCTACGGAGCCACATCGGCACCAAGTAGGCGGCCCAGGCCCCGACGATGACTGCGTAGATGAGGCCGCTGCTGCTCACTCTCACACCGTAGAGGGGTTTGCATGAGGCCATCCGCCAATTGGGCCGGTGTGTCGCACGATCTGGCTGATATTTCCAGCATTTTTTGCGCTCGATGCGATCAACCGATCAATTTCGAACGCTTATTCGATCAGTTCGCGGACGATTTGCGGCCGTATTCAATTGGAGGCGTTCTGCGAGCGTGCGCGCCGCCAGCGTGCGAGAAGACCTTCCGGTACCTCTTCGGCGGTGAGCGCGAAGACGAGGTGATCGCGCCATGCTCCGTCGATGTGGAGATAACGGGGCCGGAGGCCCTCCTCGCGGAATCCGAGTTTCTCCACGACCCGGCGGCTGGGCCCGTTCTCGGGACGAATGCAGACCTCGATGCGGTGCAGTCCGACCGTGCGGAAACAGTGGTCGACGACGAGCGCCACGGCCGTCGGCATCACCCCGCGCCCGGCCACCGCCTGGTCCACCCAGTAGCCGACGTGCCCCGAGCACATCGAACCCCAGGTGATCCCGGCGACCGTCAGCTGGCCCACCAGCTGCCCCTGGTACTCGATGACGAACGGCAGCATCCGGCCCGCGTTCGCCTCCGACCTGAGGTGGCGGACCATCTGCCGGTAGGTCGGCCGGTGGGCGACCGGACCGGTGGGCGTGGGCGGCGGAATGGTCGCCTCCCAGGGACGCAGCCAGTCCCGGTTGCGCCGGTTCACCTCGCGCCACGCCTTCTGGTCGCGCAGCCGTATCGGCCTCAGGACGATGTCGCCGTCCACCAGCACGGCGGGCCAGGATGGGCTGTTCAGCTCGCACCCCCACTGCCGGCGCCGGGTCTGGGGTGGTCGCCGCCGCGGATCTGGTCGACGGCGTGCGCCAGGAGGGGCTCCAGGACGGCCAGTCCGTCCTTCACCCCGCCCGTGGAACCCGGCAGATTGACGATCAGCGTGCCACCCGCCACTCCCGCCAGACCCCGCGAGAGCGCCGCGGTCGGCACCTTGTCCCGGCCGAACGCCCGGATGGCCTCCGCGATGCCCGGCACCTCGTACTCGATCACCCGGCGGGTCGCCTCGGGCGTGCGGTCGGTGGGCGAGATCCCGGTGCCGCCGGTGGTCACCACGACCTCGTACCCGGCCTCGACGGCGGCGCGCAGGGCCGCCTCCACCGGGTCGCCGTCCGGGACGACCTGCGGCCCGTCGACGGCGAAGCCGAAGCGTTTCAGGCCGTCGGCGACCAGCGGACCGCCCTTGTCCTCGTAGACCCCGGCGGCGGCCCGGTTGGAGGCCGTGACCACGAGAGCCCGGTAGGTCATGCCCGGCTCCAGTCGCCAGACTTGCCGCCCGTCTTCTCCTCCACCCGAACGTCCGTGATGACCGCTCCCTTGTCGACCGCCTTGACCATGTCGATCACGGTGAGCGCGGCGACCGACACCGCGGTGAGGGCCTCCATCTCGACGCCCGTACGGTCCGTCGTCCGCACGGTGGCCTGGATCTCGACGGCGTCGTCCGCGACCGACAAGTCCAGTTTCACACCCGACACCGACAACGGATGGCACAGCGGAATCAGATCCGGGGTGCGCTTGGCCCCCATGATCCCCGCGATGCGCGCGGTGGCGAGGGCGTCTCCCTTGGGAACCCCCTCGCCGCGCAACAGTTCGACCACGCGCGGGGAGACGAGGACGCGGCCGCTGGCACGGGCGGTGCGGGCGGTCACGTCCTTGTCCGACACGTCCACCATGCGGGCCGCGCCCGCGTCGTCGATGTGTGTCAGTCGGTCCTGCGTACTCATGGTGTGCGGTGCTCCCGGTCCCGGCCTGTTGTGCGCGACACGGTACCGCCAACCGGCGCCGCTCAGCCGAGCAGGACCACCTCGATCTCGGTGCCGGGCTCGACGCCCGTCACGTCCTCGGGGACGACGATCAGCGCGTCGGCCTGCGCCAGGGCCGCGACCAGGTGCGATCCGGCGCCGCCCACGGGCGTCACCTCGCCGTCGGCGTACGCCCCGCGCAGGAACTGGCGGCGCCCCTTGGGCGAGCTCAGCGCCTCGTCCGCCTTCAGGACCGCCCTGGTCGTGGGCCGGTGCACGTCCGCCAGGCCCATCAGCGTGCGGATGGCGGGCCGCACGAACAGCTCGAAGGAGACGTACGACGACACCGGGTTGCCCGGCAGGGCCAGCAGGGGGGTGTGGTCGGGGCCGATGGAGCCGAAACCCTGGGGCTTGCCGGGCTGCATGGCGAGCTTGCGGAAGTCCACCCCGCTGCCCGGCTCCTCCGCGTCGCCGACGTGCGACAGCGCCTCCTTGACCACGTCGTACGCCCCGACGCTCACCCCGCCCGTGGTGACCAGCAGGTCGGCGCGGATGAGCTGGTCCTCGATGGTGGTCCGCAGGGTCTCGGCGTCGTCGACGACGGCGCCCACCCGGTAGGCGATGGCGCCCGCGTCCCGGGCGGCCGCGGTGAGGGCGAAGCTGTTGGAGTCGTAGATCTGGCCGCTGCCCAGTTCCTCGCCGGGCTGGACGAGTTCGCTGCCGGTGGACAGCACCACCACGCGCGGGCGCGGGCGCACCCGGACCGTGCCGCGGCCGATCGCGGCGAGCAGCGCGATCTGCGGCGGGCCGAGGACGGTGCCGGCCTCCAGGGCGCGGTCCCCGGCCTGCACGTCGCTGCCCGCGGCCCGCACGTGCGCGCGTGCCTCCGCGGGGCGGTACACGCGCACCTGGCCGGTGGCGCCCTCGGGGGCCAGGCTGCTCGCGCGCATCCCGCCGACCGGGCCCTCGCCGAGCCCGCCGTCGGTCCACTCCACGGGGACGACGGTCTCGGCGCCCGGCGGCAGCGGCGCGCCGGTCATGATGCGGGCGGCCTGCCCCGGACCGACGGGGGTCAGATGGGCCGCGCCCGCCGCGACATCCCCGACGACGTCCAGGACGGCCGGGAACTCCTCGCTCGCGCCCGCCACGTCCGCGACCCGCACCGCGTACCCGTCCATGGAGCTGTTGTCGAACGGCGGCAGCGAGACCGGCACCGTGACGTCGTCGACCAGGACACAGCCCTGGGCGTCGAGCAGTTGCAGCTCGATGGGGTCGAGGGGGCGGACGGTGGTGAGGATGTCCTCCAGGTGTTCCTCGACCGACCAGAGGTGGTCCGGGCCGGCGGGGCTGGTCGCGGCGCTGCTCAACGTTGCTGCATCTCCTCGGCTACGTAACTGCGAAGCCAGGTCCGGAACTCCGGGCCCAGGTCTTCACGTTCGCACGCGAGCCTGACAATGGCACGCAGATAGTCGCCGCGGTCGCCGGTGTCATAGCGGCGGCCCTTGAAGACGACGCCGTGCACCGGGCCGCCGGCCTTCTCGTCCTCGGCCATCTGCTGGAGGGCGTCGGTCAGCTGGATCTCGCCGCCGCGGCCCGGCTCGGTCTTGCGCAGGATCTCGAAGACGTGCGGGTCGAGGACGTAGCGGCCGATGACCGCGTAGTTCGACGGGGCGTCCGCCGCCTCCGGCTTCTCCACCAGGCCGGTCACCTTCACCACGTCGCCGTCCTCGGTGGCCTCGACGGCCGCGCACCCGTAGAGGTGGATCTGCTCGGGCGCGACCTCCATCAGCGCGATCACGCTGCCGCCGTGCAGTTCCTGGACCTCGATCATGCGCTGGAGGAGCGGGTCGCGCGGGTCGATCAGGTCGTCGCCGAGCAGGACGGCGAAGGGCTCGTGCCCGACGTGCGGGGCGGCGCACAGGACCGCGTGGCCCAGGCCCCTGGGGTCGCCCTGGCGCACGTAGTGCATGGTCGCGAGGTCGCTGGACTCCTGGACCTTGGCGAGCCGGCCGGCGTCGCCCTTCTTCTGGAGAGCCGATTCCAGCTCGTAGTTCCGGTCGAAGTGGTCCTCCAGGGGACGCTTGTTGCGTCCGGTGATCATGAGGACGTCGTCGAGCCCCGCCGACACGGCCTCCTCGACCACGTACTGGATCGCGGGCTTGTCCACGACCGGCAGCATCTCCTTGGGAGTGGCTTTGGTGGCCGGCAGGAACCGGGTACCGAGGCCTGCTGCGGGAATGACGGCCTTGCTGATCCTGGGGTGCGACTGAGTCATGCCCGCAACCTTATCCGGTGCCTTTGTGGGGAAACTGTGGCTCAGGTTGGATGTCTCTCATTTGAACCTATTGAGGAAAGTACGGGTACGACCTGTGGACCAGGCAGGACGCGAGGGCGAGCCTGACAAGCGAATGTTGCGGCGGGAGTTCCTCACGGTGAGGGGCAGGTTGACGCCCGGTGACGTGCGGGAGGCGGCCACCGCGCTGGCCGGGCGCGCCCTGGAACTGCCGGAACTGGCCCACGCGCGCACGGTCGCGGCGTACGTCTCCGTGGGGAGTGAGCCCGGCACGCTCGCGCTGCTCGACACGCTGCGCGCGCGGGGCGTGCGCGTGCTGCTGCCCGTGCTCCTGCCGGACAACGACCTGGACTGGGGTGTGTACGCCGGTGAGGGCTCCCTCGCGCGCGTGCAACACGGCGGGAGGATGGCACTGTTGGAGCCCTCCGGCGAGCGGCTCGGCCCGGACGCCGTGACGGCCGCCGACGCCGTCCTGCTGCCCGGCCTGGCGGTGGACACGCGCGGGATGCGGCTGGGGCGCGGCGGAGGGTCGTACGACCGGGTGCTGGCCCGGCTGGAGCGCGCGGGCGCGGATCCCGCGCTGGTGGTGCTGCTCTACGACGCTGAGGTGGTCGGGCGCGTCCCGGAGGAGCCGCACGACCGGCCGGTGCACGCGGTGGTGACGCCGTCGGGCGTACGGCGCTTCCGGGACGCCGAGCGGGGAGCCGGATGAGAAATGGCCCTCCACGCGTGCGTGGAGGGCCATTTCAGCGGCTGGTTCAGCGACCGGTGCCGGTGCTCACGGCTTCAGCACGAGCGTGTCGCTGGTGCTGCCGTCGACCGCCTTGCCGGAGAACGACCAGGGCAGGAGATCGCCCTTGGCCCACTTGCCGGTCTGGTCGGTGTAGTGGGCGCTGAAGGCGTGTCCGGAGGCACCGCTGAGGTTGATCCACTTCGACTTGTCGAGGTCGTCGAGGTTGACGACCATCCGCATCGACGGCACCCAGACCACGCCGTAGCCGCCGGCCGCGTTCCAGCCGGTCGCGTTGACCGTCGCCTCGCCGCCGCTGAGCTTCCAGGGGCCGCGGTTGAGGATGTACTGGAGGATGCCGGGGCCGTCGGTGCCCAGGGTCTGGTTCTTCAGGAACAGGCGGTGCAGCCGGCCCCAGCTCCAGGTGTCGATGTCCTTGCCGAGCTTGGCGGTCAGCTCCCAGCGGGCGTCGACCATGGCGCGCTTGAACAGCTCGTCGCGGTTGTCGGCCTTGTTGCGGTCGCCCACGCCGGCCGGGGTCTTCCACCAGTCGCTGTTCGGCTTGTCCATGAGGGTGCGCACGACCTCGAACCAGCGGTCGCCGCCGTCCGGCTGCGCCTGGTCGGTGTCGCGCTCGCCGCACTCGCGCACCTTGGTGTCGTCGTCCACCGGGCCGGTCGAGTCGATCTTGTCCACCCACAGGCACTGGCCCTTGACCCGCAGTTCCTTGGGCATCTTGTTGCCGAAGGCCAGCTTGAGGATGTTGCGCCAGACCGCGTTGAAGTAGGCGGCCGCCGCCGAGTCGGCGTCCTGGGTGTAGTCCCAGCCCTCCAGCAGCTTCTGGGCGTCGCGGACGTCCTTGTCGTCGAGGTTGATCTTCAGCAGCTTGGGCACCAGCAGCTTGGCGATCTCACTGCTGTTGTCCAGCTGCATCTGGCGCATGTCGTCGGTCGAGATCTTGCCGCCGCCCTTGATCTTCGACTCGATCAGGTCGGTGATCCGCTGGCTGCGGGTGCCGTAGCCCCAGTCCGTGGTGAGCGTGTAGGGGTACTTGTCCTTGTCGACCACTGCCTGGTTGGCGGTGACGATGTAGCCGCGCGAGGGGTTGTACTCGTAGGGCAGCTCGTCCTGCTTGATGTAGCCGGTCCACTGGTACTTGGAGTTCCAGCCCGGCGCCGGGATGGCGCCGTCGTCGCCCTTCGCGCGCGTGGGGATCTTGCCGGGCAGGGTGTAGCCGATGTTGTTCTTGGTGTCGGCGTAGACCAGGTTCTGCGAGGGCACGTCGAACAGCCCGGCCGCCGAGCGGAAGTCGCTCCAGTTCGCCGCCCTGTCCATGGCGAAGACGGCGTCCATGGAGGTGCCCGGCTGAAGGGCGGTCCACTTCAGGGCGATGCCGTAGCCGTCGCCGCGGTCGGGGGCCGCCGTGTTCACTTCGGCCTTCCTGCCGACCTGGACGAGTTCGTCGTCGCGGTCGGAGAGGAGGGGCATCCCGTCGTTGGTCTGCCGGACGACGATCTTCTTCGAGTCGCCGCCGGCGACCTTGATGGTCTCCTCACGGCTCGTGAAGGGCCGGACCTTGCCGTCGTACAGGTAGCCCTCGCCGCTGAGCTTCTCCAGGTAGAGGTCGGTGACGTCGACGCCGGAGTTGGTCATTCCCCATGCGACGTCGGCGTTGTGGCCGATTATCACGCCCGGCATGCCCGCGAAGGTGTAGCCGGTGACGTCGTACTGGCACTTGCTGGAGACGGTCCGGCAGTGCAGGCCCATCTGGTACCAGACGGAGGGCAGCGAGGCCGACAGGTGCGGGTCGTTGGCCAGCAGCGGCTTGCCGCTGATGGTGTACTTCCCGCCGACCACCCAGGAGTTGGAGCCGATGCCCTGGCCGTTCACGCCGACGGCCGCGGGGACGTCGTCGAGGACGTTGTAGAGGCCCCCCAGTTGGCTCGTGACGGCCGAACCGGACGAGGACGAACCGGAGGTCCCGGTGGTGCCGCTCGTGCCCGTCGTACCGCTCGTGCCCGTGGTGCCCGACGTACCGCTCGTGCCCGTCGTACCGGTGCCCTGCTGGAACGTCTTGGTGAGCTCGTTGTACTGGCCCTCCTGGACGATCGCCTTGTTGCGGCTGTACGGGTAGTCCGGGTACAGGTCGGCGATCTGCTGGGGGCCGAGGCGGCTGGTCATCAGGGCGCGGTCGATCTCGTCCTGCATGTTGCCGCGCAGGTCCCAGGCCATCGCCTTCAGCCAGGAGACCGAGTCGACCGGGGTCCACTTCTCCGGCTTGTAGTCGTTGGTGAAGCCCAGGGCCGCGTACTCCAGGGAGATGTCCTTGCCGTCCTTGCCCTGGAGGTAGGCGTTGACCCCCTTGGCGTACGCCTGGAGGTACTTCTTCGTGGCGGCCGACAGCTTGGTGTCGTACTCCTTCTCGGCCACGCGGTCCCAGCCCAGGGTGCGCAGGAACTCGTCGTTCTTGACCTGGCCCTTGCCGAACATCTCCGACAGGCGCCCGGAGGTCATGTGCCGGCGCACGTCCATCTCGTAGAACCGGTCCTGCGCCTGCACGAAGCCCTGCGCCATGAAGAGGTCCTCGTCGGACGAGGCGTAGATCTGCGGGATGCCGTAACCGTCCCGCTTCACGTCGACGGGCCCGGACAGGCCGTCGAGTGTGATGGAACCCTTGGTCTGCGGGAAGGAGGCGCGCACGGTGCTGATGGACCAGTAGGCCCCGTAGGCGATGCCTCCGATGATGGCCAGCACCAGTACGAGCACGATAAGACGGGCTTTGCGCCCCTTCTTCCTGCCGGACTTGCCGGGCTTGTCACCCGTTGAGGCGGTGGTTTTGGGGGGCATCGCTGTCCTTGCTGTCCTAACGCGAGCGGCAGGCGGTACTGGAGTGCTGGAGCAACCATAGGCGCAGGGCCCGGTGCCCCTTGACGCGGTGTCGGGTCCAGGCGCGGACGGACGTTCGATCTTGCCTTGTGGTTCGTCAAGAAATCGTCAAGAGTTAGGTAAGGTAACGAAGTAACCGCAGAAGTTGACCGGAATACTCGCCGGGAAGTCGCCTTCCGGATCAAAAGGGGAGGAACCGCCGCTGTCCGTCCACCACCTCGACCAGCTCCTGCTCGTCTGCTCCGTCGTCCTGCTCGTCGCCGTCGCGGCGGTCCGGATCTCCTCGCGCAGCGGGCTCCCCAGCCTGCTCGTGTATCTGGGGATAGGCGTCCTCATGGGCCAGGACGGCATCGGGAACATCCACTTCGACAACGCCGAACTGACCCAGGTCATCGGCTACGCGGCCCTCGTCGTGATCCTGGCCGAGGGCGGTCTGGGCACCAAGTGGAAGGAGATCCGGCCGGTCCTGCCGGCCGCCTCCACCCTGGCGCTGGCCGGGGTCGCGGTGAGCGTCGGCGTGACCGCCGCGGGCGCCCACTACCTGGTCGGACTGGGGTGGCGGCAGGCACTCATCATCGGGGCGGTGGTGTCCTCCACGGACGCGGCGGCGGTCTTCTCGGTGCTGCGGAGAATCCCGCTGCCCGCGCGCGTGACGGGCACCCTGGAGGCGGAGTCCGGCTTCAACGACGCCCCGGTGGTCATCCTGGTCGTCGCCTTCTCCACGGCCGGCCGGGTCGAGCACTGGTACGTGCTCGTGGGCGAGATACTCCTGGAGCTGGCCATCGGCGCGGCCGTCGGCCTCGCGGTGGGCTGGCTGGGCGCCTGGGGCCTGCGGCACGTGGCGCTGCCCGCCTCCGGCCTCTACCCGATCGCCGTGATGGCGATCGCGGTCACGGCGTACGCCGTCGGCGCCCTGGCCCACGGCAGCGGCTTCCTCGCCGTCTATCTCGCCTCCATGCTGCTGGGCAACGCCCGGCTCCCGCACTGGCCCGCCACGCGCGGCTTCGCCGAAGGGCTCGGCTGGATCGCCCAGATCGGCATGTTCGTCCTGCTCGGCCTGCTCGTCACCCCGCACGAACTGGGCGACGACATCTGGCCCGCCCTGGTCATCGGCCTGGCGCTGACCATGGTGGCGCGCCCGCTGAGCGTGGTGCTCAGCCTGGCGCCGTTCCGGGTACCGTGGCCGGAACAGGCCCTGATGTCGTGGGCCGGGCTGCGCGGCGCGGTGCCCATCATCCTGGCGACGATCCCCATGGTGAACGGCGTCGACGCCAGCCACCGCATCTTCAACATCGTCTTCGTCCTGGTCGTCGTCTACACCCTCGTCCAGGGGCCGACGCTGCCCTGGCTGGCCCGCGCGCTGCGGCTGGGCGACGGCACCGAGGCCGCCGACCTGGGCATCGAGTCGGCCCCCCTGGAGCGGCTGCGCGGCCACCTGCTGTCGGTGGAGGTCCCGGAGGGCTCGCGGATGCACGGCGTCGAGGTGAACGAGCTGCGACTGCCGGCCGGGGCCGCCGTGACCCTCGTCGTCCGCGAGGGAAAATCGTTCGTTCCGCTGCCCACCACGGTGCTACGGCACGGGGACGAACTCCTCGTGGTCGCCACCGACCCGGTCCGGGACG
Organism: Streptomyces sp. NPDC046915; assembly: GCF_040644935.1. Classification (NCBI taxonomy): domain Bacteria; kingdom Bacillati; phylum Actinomycetota; class Actinomycetes; order Kitasatosporales; family Streptomycetaceae; genus Streptomyces; species Streptomyces sp. NPDC046915. The sequence goes on from NZ_JBEYXB010000008.1 coordinate 12,394, forward strand.
CCGCGGAACGGCGCCTGCGCGCGGTCGGGAGGGGCGGCAAGCTGGCCGGATGGCTGGGGACGAACGAGACAAACCCCAGGTGAACACGGGTCGTCGTGCTCTGCTTCACAGCCGTGCCCGGCTTGATCCCTGTAGAGTGAAGGCTGTAGGATCCTGATCGAACCAACTCTGCCTGACGCAGAGCTGGCGCGACCGTATGGCGGCCGGGTGCTCCCGCAGTGGGTGCCGGTATCTACCGCAGTTCCGCGCAAGAGGACAGCTCTCGGTGCCCCCTGACCTGATGAGGGGACGCGCTACCAGGCGGCAGAAAGGCACGGGCCGTGGAATCCACGGTCACCACCGAGCGCCCCGGATACGGACAGCTGCTGCGCACCCGCGGCGCCTGGACGTTCCTGCTCCCCGGCTTCGCCGCGCGCCAGCCGTTCGCGATGCTCACCATCTCCATCGTGCTGCTCGTGCAGCACACCACCGGCTCCTACGGCGCGGCCGGCGCCGCCGCGGCCGCCACCGGCGTCTCCATGGCACTGTTCGCGCCCTACAGCGGCCGCCTCGCCGACCGCTACGGCCAGCGCGCGGTCCTGGTGCCCGGTGTCCTCGTGCACGCCGTGTCGGGCCTGGCCCTGACGGCACTCGCGCTGGCCCACGCACCGCTGTGGGCGCTGTTCGCGGCGGCCGTGCCGACCGGCGCCTCGGTGCCGCAGATCGGCCCGATGGTGCGCGCCCGCTGGGGCGTGCAGCTCCAGGACTCGCCCCTGATGACCACCGCGGCGGCCTTCGAGTCCGTCACGGACGAGCTGACCTTCGTCGTCGGCCCGCTGCTGGCGACCGCCCTGTGCACCGCCCTGGACCCGGCGGCGGGCCTGGTCACCGAGGCGACGCTGACGCTGGTCGGCGGTCTGCTGTTCGCCGCGCGGAAGAGCACCCAGCCTCCCGTGGGCGCCGACGCCGGGCACGCGCGCGTGAAGCACGCCTCCGCGCTGCGCGTCCCCGGTGTGCGCGTGCTGGCGGTGACCTTCCTCGGCATCGGATCGGTGTTCGGCGGCATGCAGGTCGGACTGGCCGCGTTCACCGAGTCGATCGGCGAGCCCGGCCTGAACGGCGTCCTGTACGGCACCTTCGCCGCGGGCAACATGCTCTCCGGCGTCGTCTGCGGCACCCTCGCCTGGAAGATCGCCCCGCAGCGGCGCCTCGTCCTCGGCTACACGGCCCTCGCGCTGACCGCGTCCGCCCTCTGGACGGCCCACTCCGTGCTCCTCCTCGCCGGGCTCGGCCTCCTGGTCGGCATGTGCATCGCGCCCTCCCTGATCACCGGCTACACCCTGGTCGAGGACCTGGTCCCCGCGGGGGCCCGCACCGAGGCCTTCACCTGGCTGACCGGCGCGGTCGCGCTCGGCCAGGCGGCCGCCGTCACCGTCGCCGGACAGCTGGAGGACCGCCTCTGGGACGGCGCCGGTTTCCTGGTCCCGGCGGCCGGTACGCTGCTGGCCCTGGCGACCCTGGCGGCCCTGCGGTCGCGGCTCGCCGCCCGGCCCCAGACGCGCACAGTCGCACGTGGCGTCGGTCACCGCTTGCCGGTGACGGTGGACTGATCCCCCGGAATACGTCACTATGGATCGTCGTTAGCACTCATCGAGTGAGAGTGCCAGGAGGAAGACAGTGCCCACCTACCAGTACCAGTGCACCGAGTGCGGCGAGGGCCTCGAGGCGGTGCAGAAGTTCACCGACGATGCCCTGACCGAGTGCCCCAACTGCGGTGGCCGCCTGAAGAAGGTGTTCTCGGCGGTCGGCATTGTCTTCAAGGGCTCCGGCTTCTACCGCAACGACAGTCGCGGTTCGTCGTCGAGCAGCAGCCCGGCCTCGAAGTCGTCGAGCTCGTCCTCGTCGAGCACCCCGAGTTCTTCGTCCTCATCGTCGACGTCGTCCTCGTCGAGCGACTCGGGCTCCTCGTCCTCGAGCTCCACCAGCAGCTCCGCCGCCTGACCGATTCCTTACGGGACCCTGCCGTCGTAGGACGGCGGGGTCTTCGGCGTCTGTGGGGACGGCTAGTGTGCTGCTCATGGCGAACGCAGAGATCGGTGTAATCGGCGGCTCCGGCTTCTACTCGTTCATCGAGGACGTGACCGAGATCCAGGTGGACACCCCGTACGGGGCGCCCAGCGACTCCCTCTTCCTCGGCGAGGTCGCCGGCCGTCGGGTCGCCTTCCTGCCCCGGCACGGCCGCGGCCACCATCTGCCGCCGCACCGCATCAACTACCGCGCCAATCTCTGGGCGCTGCGGTCCGTCGGCGTCCGCCAGGTCCTCGGCCCCTGCGCGGTGGGCGGCCTGCGTCCCGAGTACGGGCCCGGCACGCTGCTGGTCCCGGATCAGCTGGTGGACCGTACGAAATCCCGGGCGAACTCCTACTTCGACGGGCTGCCGCTGCCGGACGGCACCATCCCGAACGTCGTGCACGTGTCGCTGGCCGACCCCTACTGCCCCACCGGTCGGGCCGCCGCGCTGAAGGCGGCACGCGGGCGGGACTGGGAGCCCGTGGACGGCGGCACGCTGGCCGTGATCGAGGGCCCGCGCTTCTCGACCCGTGCGGAATCGTTGTGGCACCAGGCGCAGGGCTGGTCGGTGGTCGGCATGACCGGCCATCCCGAGGCCGCGCTCGCCCGTGAGCTCGAGCTCTGCTACACCTCGCTGAACCTGGTCACCGACCTCGACGCGGGCGCGGAGACCGGCGAGGGCGTCTCGCACGAGGAGGTGCTGCGGGTGTTCTCGGCCAACGTGGAGCGGCTGCGCGGCGTGCTGTTCGACGCGGTGGCGGCCCTGCCGGAGACCGCGGGGCGGGACTGCCTGTGCGTGAACGCGCTGGGCGGGATGGACCCGGGGTTCGTGCTGCCGTAGCGACGTGGGTGCCGTGGCGATGTGGGTGCCGTGGCGACGCGGGTGCCGTGGCGACGCGGGCGCCGTAGTGCCGCGGTGGCGGAAGCGCGCGTTCGGGTGGGCGGGTTTTCCACAACCCGCCGGTCGTCCACCGGCCCCGGCGAGCTTCGGCGCGAGGCCTCATCGTGGGATCGCAAGCCGATTCCTCGTCTCCTCGCCGCAGGTGGTGGTCCTCGTGCACATGCCTCCCTCGCCCTCCTTTCCTTCGCCGGCCCTCCCTTCGCCCTCCCTCCCATCGCCGTCGTTCACCTCCCCGCGCCCGCCCGGCACCGACGCCCCCGCCACGTGCGAGGTGCCGCACTTCGCACCGGTACGGGTGCGCGGCGGGCGGTATCAGCTACAGCGCCTGGTGCGGCACCGCAGGCGGGCCCTGGCGGTCGGCCTCGCCGTGACCGCGGCGGCGCTCGTGGCGGCGGGACCGCGCACCGCGCCGGAGCCGGATCGCGGAGGGCGGGCCCGCGGGCATCCGGTGACCGGTCCGGTACGACGGCAGCCCGCGGCCGAGCTGGTGACGGCACCGGTCCGGATCGCCGACGCGGCCACCGTGCGGCTGCTGCGGCCCGGCGACCGGGTCGACGTCATCGCCGCCGAGGACCCGGCCGCGGGCGGCGACGCCCGGGTGGTCGCGCGCGGGGCGCGGGTGACGAAGGTGCCGCGCGCTCTGGACGGCGCCGTCGAGAGCGGGGCGCTGGTGGTGCTGGCGGTGCCGCGGCCCACGGCGGCGCGGCTGGTCGGCGCGAGCGCGACGGCACGGCTGGCGGTGACACTGTGCTGAGCCTCTCACCCGGGCCACCTCGGTGGACAGGGACACCTCGTCGTGCCGTAGGTTGCGGAGCGTTTTGTTCCACACCCTGTGCATACGAAGAGAGGCCCCGAGGTGAGCGAGCAGAAGGAACCGAGCGTCTGGCAAGGCTTCAAGGCCTTCCTGATGCGCGGCAACGTCGTCGATCTGGCGGTCGCGGTGGTCATCGGCGCCGCCTTCACGAACATCGTCAACTCGGTGGTGAAGGGGATCATCAACCCGCTGGTCGGCGCGGTCGGTACGCAGAACCTGGACAACTACAGCTCGTGCCTGAGCTCGTCGTGCAAGGGCACCCACGGCATCCGGCTGATGTGGGGATCCGTCCTGGGCGCCACGCTCACCTTCATGATCACCGGTGCGGTGGTGTACTTCCTGATGGTGCTGCCGATGTCCAGGTACCTGGCCCGGATAGAGGCCCGCAGGAAGGCCCGGGAGGGCACGAAGGAGGTCGTGCCGGTGACCGAGCTGGAGGTGCTCGAGCAGATCCGCGACCTGCTGGCAGCCGAGCGCGCCTCGGGCCCCGGCCAGCGGTAACGGGGCACCCGGCTCCGGGGCGGCGGGGCCGGTTCAGATGTGGTGGGGCGGCTTCTCGTCGAGGAAGCGCTTGAGGTCGCCCGCGCTGTCCGATTCGCCTCGCTCGCCCCATCCGCGGTCGGTGTCGTCCGAGGACTGCTGGTCCAGCGGATCGTCGAAGAACAGCGCGGGCTTCGGCTCGCGGGGCTCGGGGGCGGGGGCGGTGCTCATGCCCTCAAGGGTACGGGCCGCCCCGGGCGTCCCGGTCCGGGCAGACTGCCCGCATGACAGTTGACGCTTTGACGGACGTCATGGGCCTGCGGGTGGGACACGCGACCAGGGTCGGCGACGGCCGGCTCACCGGTACGACGGTCGTGCTCGCGCCCGAGGGCGGGGCGGTCGCCGCGGTCGATGTGCGCGGTGGCGGCCCCGGCACCAAGGAGACCGACGCGCTCGATCCCCGCAACCTGGTGCGGAAGGTGGAGGCCGTCGTGCTGACCGGCGGCAGCGCGTACGGGCTGGACGCGGCGTCGGGGGTGATGGCCTGGCTGGAGGAGCGGCGGCGCGGGGTGCGGGTCGGCGCGGATCCGGCGCACGTCGTACCGGTGGTCCCCGCCGCCTGTGTCTTCGACCTCGGCCGCGGCGGGGACTTCCGGGCCCGGCCGGACGCGGCCACCGGGCGGGCGGCGGTCGAGGCGGCCGCGGCGAGCGCGCCCGGGGCGCCGGTCCCCCAGGGGTGTGTGGGCGCCGGTACGGGTGCCGTGGTGGGTGCGCTCAAGGGCGGGGTCGGCACCGCGAGCACGGTGCTGGACACGGGGATCACGGTGGCCGCGCTGGTGGTGGTCAACGCCGCCGGGTCGGCGGTGGATCCGGAAACGGGGGTGCTGTACGGGGAGTTCTTCGAGGGCCGGGTGGCATACCCGGAGGCACGGGTCCACGAGGCCGCGCTCGGGCGCATCGCCGAGTCCGCGGCACGCAACGCGCTTCCGCCGCTCAACACCACGCTCGCGGTCGTCGCCACCGACGCGGACCTGTCGAAGGCGCGGGCGCAGAAGCTGGCCGGCACCGCCCACGACGGCATCGCCCGTGCCGTCCGTCCGGTCCATCTGCTCAACGACGGTGACACGGTGTTCGCCCTGGCCACGGGCGCCCGCCCGCACGCCGGCCCCGACGAGGACCCGCTCGCGCTGAACGCCGTCCTCGCGGCCGGCGCGGACCTGGTGACCCGCGCGATCGTCCGGGCCGTACGCGCCGCCGAGCCGGTGGCCGGACCGGGCGGGACGTGGCCGTCGTACGAGGAGCTGTACGGGGCCCGCGACGGCAGGACGTAGATCCCCGAACCGCTTCGATTGTCCTGGTTCTGTCACGCGGTGACCTTCACCGGGAACGGAGGGAACCTCAACCACGCCCGGCTGCCTCTCCGTTCACGTACTGAAGCGGATCACGCACGACACACGAACCTGGAGCAGCCCGTGACAACGCCGAACATTTCAGCGCGGCGCGCACTGGTGGCCTGTGCCGCCCTGATGGTCGGCGCCCTCACCCTCACCGCGTGCGGCGGCGACGCCAGCGCCGACAACAACGACGGCAAGGGCGGCAAGGCCTCCTCGAAGACGTCCACCGCGAAGATCGTCATCTCGGCGAAGGACGGCTCGACCAGCGCGTCCATCAACGCCACCGGCGTGAAGGTCAGCGACGGCAGGCTGACCGACGTGAAGATGACCGTGGCGGGGTCGGGACAGGCCGTGCGGGGCTCGATATCCGGCGACGGCAAGAGCTGGAAGCCCGGGGCACAGCTGGAGCGCGGGACGAAGTACCAGATATCGGCGACCGCGAAGGACGGGAACGGACGCACGGCCGCCGCCAACTCCATCTTCACCACGGTCACGACCTCGAACAGCTTCATCGGGACCTACACGCCGGACAACGGCAGCACGGTGGGCGTCGGGATGCCGGTGTCCTTCACCTTCGACAAGGCCATCACCGACAAGAAGGCCGTCAAGTCCCACATCACCGTCTCCTCCAGCAGCGGACAGCAGGTGGTCGGGCACTGGTTCGGCGCGCAGCGGCTCGACTTCCGGCCCCAGGACTACTGGAAGGCCGGTTCCAAGGTCACGATGAAGATCGACCTGGACGGCGTCCAGGGCGCGAGCGGCGTCTACGGCGTGCAGAAGAAGACGGTGACCTTCACCGTCGGGCGTTCGCAGGTCTCGACCGTCGACGCCAACACGGAGACGATGACCGTGGTCCGTGACGGCAAGACCCTGAAGTCGATCCCGATCTCGGCGGGCAGCGCGGAGCACACCACGTACAACGGCCAGATGGTGATCTCCGAGAAGTTCGTGCAGACCCGCATGAACGGCTCGACGGTCGGCTTCGGCGGCGAGTACGACATCCCGGACGTGCCGCACGCGATGCGCCTGACCGAGTCCGGCACCTTCGTCCACGGCAACTACTGGTACAACCAGGGCAACCCGCCCTTCGGCCGTGAGGGCACCAGCCACGGCTGCGTGGGGCTCGCGGACGTGCAGGGCGCCCAGGGCGACACCACCGCCAAGTGGTTCTTCGACAACTCCCTCATCGGCGACGTCGTGGTCGTGAAGAACTCCCCGGACAAGACGGTCGCCCCGGACAACGGGCTCAATGGCTGGAACATGTCCTGGAGCGAGTGGACCGCGGGAAGTGACGCCTGACCGGCGGTTTCTGACGCAAGATCGGGCCGCGCGGGAACATTCCGCGCGGCCCGCGCGTTTTCCCGGCACACGTTTTCTCGGTTCCCGGACATGATGTCCGACCGAGGGGCTACGGTATGCACCCACAAGGTGACATGCAGCAACGCCGGGAGAAGCCTTGAGCGTTCCGTACGAGACAGCAGCGTACGAACCAGCCGAGTCGCCCGAGTCTCCGGAGGAGCACCTCGCGCGACTCCTCGGTCGTGCCCTGAACTCCTTCGAGCTGCCTGACGAGGTCATACGGCAGCTGGACTGCCCGCTGGCGCACGACGGTTCGCTGCACTCCGCCCACCACAGCGCGGGGCTGCACCGCGAGACGTACCGGCACACCTGGCTGCTCGCCGACGGCTCGGCGGTCACGCTGTGGGAGCTGGTGCACAACACCGCGCCCGGCAGCGAGCCGCAGCACGAGGTGTACGTGGACGAGGAGGAGCTGCGCGCCGCCACGGCCCGGCTGCCGCTGCCGGCGGACGCGCCGGACTTTGAACTGCCGGTGCTGACGCAGCTGTCCCCGCTCCCCGAGCCCCGTCATGTGTACGCACCGGACAACTCGGCGGACCACGCGCGCCGGCTGCTGCGCCGCGCGGAGAACCCGGACCGGCCGGACGCCGAGACGGCGGCGCTGGTGGCGACGGCGTTCGCGCACCAGATCACGCAGGCCTTCGGCCGCCCTGGGCGGGCCTGCCGGGGCGCGTTGAGCTTCTCGCTCTACGAGCACGCCTTCCTGCTGCACGACGGCAAGGAGCTCTCCCTCTGGGAGGTCGAGCACACGGCCACGCCCGACGGGCGCCATATGTGCGAGGTGTACGCGTCGGAGGACGCGGCCCGCGACGCCATGGAGCGCCGGGCGGCCCAGCAGGCCTGAGCCGAGCCCGCCGAAGTCCTTCGGCTCAGGGCCGGTCCAACCGCCGTATCAGACCGGCGAAGGCGTCCTTCTCCGCCGGGGTCAGTTCCACGGTCTCCAGTTCGGGGCCGGCCTGTCGCTGGTCCGGGAGGCCGGGAAGGTCCGGGGGAGCGCTCGGTGGCCGGTGGGCGCGCCGTGCGGCGGCCTGGAAGCGGCGGCGCCGCAGGATGCCCGTCACGACGGTCACCCAGGCGGCGGTCACCAGGGCGAGGAGGATCACCGCCACCGGCTGGAGGATCGAGACGTGTGCGGGCATACGCCCCAGTACACACCACGGTCCGGGACTTTGGTCCCGGACCGTGATGTATCTCGCAGGTGCCGTGAACGGCTCACAGCGCCCTAATAGGACAGGGCGTGCCGGCCCGTCAGGCCGCGACCGGCTGCTTCCGCTCCGCCGCCGCGGTGGCCGCACCCGTCGCCGACCCGCTGTCCGCGGCCTCCGAGGCCTGCTTGCGCATCCCCTTGAGGACGACGACCGCCGCCGTGCTCACGCACACGCCGACGGCGATGGCGATCAGGTAGAGGAACGCGTTGCCGATCAGCGGGACCACGAAGATGCCGCCGTGCGGGGCGCGCAGCGTGGCGCCGAAGGTCATCGACAGGGCGCCGGTGACCGCGCCGCCGACCATCGCGGACGGGATGACGCGCAGCGGGTCCGCCGCGGCGAACGGGATCGCGCCCTCCGTGATGAAGGAGGCGCCCAGCACCCAGGCGGCCTTGCCGTTCTCGCGCTCGGTCTGGGTGAAGAGCCTGCCGCGCACGGTCGTGGCCAGGGCCATCGCCAGCGGCGGGACCATACCGGCCGCCATGACGGCCGCCATGACCTTCATCGCGGAGTCACTGGGGCTGGAGACCGCGATACCGGCCGTGGCGAAGGTGTACGCGACCTTGTTGACCGGGCCGCCGAGGTCGAAGCACATCATCAGGCCGAGCAGGGCGCCGAGCAGCAGCGCGTTGGCGCCGGAGAGACCGCCCAGCCAGTCGGTCATGCCCTTCTGCGCGGACGCGATGGGCTTGCCGACGACCACGAACATCAGGAACCCGACGATCGCCGAGGAGATCAGCGGGATCACCACCACCGGCATGATGCCGCGCAGCACCTTCGGGATGTTGATCTTCTGGATCGCCATCACCACGCCACCGGCGAGCAGACCGGCCACCAGACCGCCGAGGAAGCCCGCGTTGATCGTGGAGGCGATCATGCCGCCCACGAAGCCGGGGACCAGGCCGGGCCGGTCCGCCATGCCGTACGCGATGTAGCCCGCCAGGACCGGGACGAGGAAGCCGAAGGCCACCGCGCCGATCTGGAACATCAGGGCCGCCCAGCTGTGCGACTGGGTCCACACGAAGTGGTCCATGACCGAGGGCGCCGACTTGATCTGGTAGCCGCCGATCGCGAAGCCCAGGGCGATCAGCAGACCGCCCGCCGCGACGAACGGCACCATGTAACTGACGCCGGACATCAGCCACTTGCGCAGCTTGGTGCCGTACCCCTCGGTGACGTCACCGGTCCGCTCGACCGGCGTACCGGCCGCCGCGGCCATCGTGACCTCGCCGCGCTCCGCCTTGCCGCGGACCTCGGTGATCAGCTCGCCGGGCCGGTTGATGCCCGCCTTCACGCCGACGTCGACGGTCGGCTTCCCGGCGAAGCGGTCCTTCTCGCGTACCGGCACGTCGTGGGCGAAGATCACGCCGTCCGCCGCCGCGATCACCGCCGGGTCGAGCCGGGTGAATCCGGCCGAGCCCTGCGTCTCGACGACGACCTCGATGCCCGCCTCATGGCCGGCGGTCTCCAGCGACTCGGCCGCCATGTAGGTGTGGGCGATGCCGGTCGGGCAGGAGGTGACGGCGACGACACGGAACGGCCGTTCCGCCGCGGCGGGGGCCGTGCTGACCGCTGCGGCGTCGGCGGAGGCCGCCGCCGACGCCGCAGCGGAGTCTTCGGAACCGGCCGCTCCGGCGGTCTCGGCCGCCTCGGCCGCCGCCTCGTCGCCCCGGATCAGCGCGGCGGCCGCGGTGGCGTCGCCCACCGAACGCAGCGCGGAGGTGAACTCGGCGTTCATCAGCTGCCGGGCCAGCGAGGACAGGATCGTCAGATGGGCGTCGTCGGCACCGGCCGGCGCGGCGATCAGGAAGATCAGGTCGGCGGGGCCGTCGGCCGCGCCGAAGTCGATCCCGGCCGTGCTGCGCCCGAAGGCGAGGGTCGGCTCGGTGACGTGCTCGCTGCGGCAGTGCGGGATGCCGATGCCGCCGTCGAGGCCGGTCGGCATCTGCGCCTCGCGAGCGGCCACGTCCGCGAGGAAGCCCTCGAGGTCGGTCACCCGGCCCAGGGCCACCATGCGCTCGGCGAGGGCGCGCGCCGCCGCTTCTTTCGTGTCGGCGGACAGGTCGAGGTCGACCAGATCCGCGGTGATCATCTCGCTCATCGCGGGCTCCTTCGCACGCGTATCGCCCGGGGAGTGGGGTGCGCGGGGATGGGGACGGGGGTGCTGTGAGAGGTGGCGGTTCCGGGTGCGGAGGCGGGACCGGGGAAGCCCCGCCTCCGCGGGCCGGCGGAGCGGCTCAGGGTGCCCTGCCGGCCGGCGGTCGCGGCGAGTAACGGGAGCCCTCGCCGCTTCATGGGGAACCGTTTCAGCGCGGACGTCGTGCTCAGAGCGGACGTCGTACTCAGAGCGGTCATCGTGTTCGGCGCGTTTGTCGCGTTTGTCGCGCTCGGCGCAGCAGTCGTACGTACGTTCATGACACCGGCTCCGTCAGCTCACGGTCCACCGGGACCTCCCTCGTGACCGTCACCGCCGCCGGGTCCAGGTCGGCCGGGGTCGGCATCACGCTGCCGGGCAGCTGGACGGCAGCCGCGCCGTGCGCGACGGCGGAGGCGAGCGCCTCGGGGCCGCTGCCACCGGCGATCAGGAAACCGGCGAGCGAGGAGTCGCCGGCGCCCACATTGCTGCGTACCGCGTCTACCCGCGCGCTGCCGAACCAGGCACCCGTGCCGTCCACCAGCAGCTGACCGTCGGCGCCCAGGCTCGCGAGCACGGCCTGCGCACCCTTCTCACGCAGTTCCTCGGCCGCCTTCACCGCGTCGCCCACGGTCGCCAGGGGACGCCCGACGGCCTCCGCCAGCTCCTCGGCGTTCGGCTTCACCACGTCCGGGCGTTCCCGCAGGGCCTCCAGGAGCGCGGGCCCGGAGGTGTCCAGGGCGATGCGCTTGCCGGCGGCGTGCGCCCGCGCGACCAGGTCGGCGTACCAGGCCGGGGCGAGGCCGCGCGGCAGGCTGCCGCAGCACGCGATCCAGGCGGCGTCACCGGACTGCGCGCGGACCGTGTCCAGCAGCAGTTCCTGCTCCTCGGCGGACAGCTCCGGACCGGGCGCGTTGATCTTCGTCAGGACCCCGTCCGCCTCGGCGAGCGCGATGTTGGAGCGGGTGGCCCCGGCGACCGGGACCGGCGCGACCTCGATGCCCTGCGCGTCCAGCAGATCCGCGACGAGCGCCCCCGGCGCACCGCCCAGGGGCAGCACTGCGACGGTGCGCTGCCCGGCGGCCGCGACGGCACGCGAGACGTTGACGCCCTTGCCGCCGGGGTCCATGCGTTCACCGGTGGCGCGGATGACCTCTCCGCGGTCCAGCGAGGGGACCTCGTACGTACGGTCGAGGGACGGGTTCGGGGTGACGGTGAGGATCATGCACGCACTACTTCCGTGCCGCCACGCTCGATGGCGACGGCGTCTTCGGGGCTCAGCCCGCTGTCGGTGATCAGCAGGTCCACGTCGCTCAGGTCGCCGAAGCGGGCGAAGTGCTCCTGGCCGTGCTTGGTGGCGTCGGCGAGCAGCACCACCCGGCGGGCGGCGACGAGGGCCGCCCGCTTCACGGCGGCCTCGGCGAGGTCGGGGGTGGTCAGCCCGTGCTCGGCGGAGAAGCCGTTGGCGGCGACGAACAGGACGTCGGCGCGGATCTCGCCGTACGCGCGCAGCGCCCAGGCGTCCACGGCGGCGCGCGTACGGTGCCGTACGCGCCCCCCGACCAGGTGGAGCTGGATGCCCGGGTGGTCGGCCAGGCGGGCCGCGATCGGCAGGGAGTGCGTGACGACGGTGAGCCGCGCCTCCAGGGGGATGGCCGCGGCCAGACCGGCGACCGTCGTGCCGGCGTCGAGGATCATCGTGCCCTCGGTCGGCAGTTCGGCGACGGCCGCCTTGGCGATGCGTTCCTTCTCGTCGGCGGCCGTGCCCTCGCGTTCGGCGAGGTCCGGCTCGAAGTCGAGTCGTCCGGCCGGGATGGCACCGCCGTGCACCCGGCGGAGCAGGCCGGCACGGTCGAGCGCCTTCAGGTCGCGGCGGATCGTCTCCGCCGTCACCTGGAACTCCTCGGCGAGAGAGACCACGTCCACCCGGCCGCCGTCACGGGCGAGGCGGAGGATCTCCTGCTGCCGCTCCGGTGCGTACATGTCCGTTCACCTCCGACTCATGCCCGAACGTGTGGTTTCACCGGCGAGGCTACGCCCGCATTTCCGGAAAGTAAACAGGTTCGGACCTCATTCGGGCATGAACGGACTTCCGGCTCTCCCTCCCCCCGGACGGGTACACCTCCCGGACGGGTACACGAAAGGGCCCGGCGCCTGCGCAGACGCCGGGCCCTTCTTCGGGAGGACTCAGGAGACGAGCTCCCGCTCCTTCTCCTCCACCGGGAGCGGAGACTCCCCGCCCTCCACGTGCTGCGCCGGCCGCTCGGGCAGGGCGAACATCAACAGGAAGATCACGCCCATCACCGCCGCCACCCAGCCCAGCGCGTGCTGGAAGGCGTCCACGAACGCCGGGCCCACCCGCGGCGGGGTCAGGTCGTCGCCGATCGAGCCGAAGAAGACCACCGACACCAGCCCCAGCCCGAGGGCGTTGCCCATCTGCTGCACGGTGTTGATCAGCCCGGACGCCGACCCCGCGTGCTCGCGCGGCACCTCGGAGAGCACCGCGTCCGTCAGCGGCGCCACGATCAGCCCCATGCCGACGCCCATGACCACCAGCGGGAGCGCCATCTGCCAGGAGGCGATGCCCTGGCCGTACCGGTGGGCCTCCCCGATGTAGATCAGGACGCCGAGGCCCATCAGCAACGGGCCGGCCTGGAGCACCTTGCGGCCGAAGCGCGGCACCAGCTTCTGCACGGACATCCCGGCCGCCACGGAGACCGCGATCGAGAAGGGCACCCCGGTCAGCCCGGCCCGCAGCGGGCTCCAGCCCAGGCCGACCTGCATGTACAGCGTCCACACCAGGAAGAACACACCGAGCCCGACGCCGAACACGGTCTGCACCGCGATGCCCGCCGCGAAGCTCTTCACCTTGAACAGCGACAGTTCGACCAGCGGCGAGCCGTCCCGCGCGCTCTTGCGCCGCTCGTACGCCACCAGCGCCGCGAAGACCACGACCGCACCGGCCATCGACACGTACCCCCACAGCGGCCAGCCCAGCTCACGGCCCCGGGTGAGCGGATACAGCAGCATCAGCAGCCCCAGCGTCACCAGCGCGACACCGACCAGGTCCAGCTTCAGCGCCCTGGGGGCCTTCGACTCGGTGATGAAGCGGCGGCCGAGGAGGAAGGCGACGACGCCGACCGGCAGGTTGATCAGGAAGATGGGCCGCCATTCGAGCCCGAACAGGTTCCACTCCGTCAGCAGCGCGCCCAGCAGCGGGCCGGACACCGCGCCCAGGCCGACGATCGCGCCGAAGAGCCCGAAGACCTTGCCCCGCTCGTGCGCCGGGAAGGTGGCGTGCACGATCGACAGCACCTGCGGCACCATCATCGCCGCCATCGCGCCCTGGAGGATGCGGGAGGCGACCAGCATCTCCGGGTTCGCGGCGAAGCCGCACAGCGCCGACGCGAGCGTGAAGCCGCCGATGCCGACGAGGAACAGCCGCTTGCGGCCGTGGATGTCGCCGAGCCGCCCGCCGGTGATCAGGCCCGCGGCGAAGGCGAGGGCGTAACCGGCGGTGATCCACTGGATCTGGCTGAAGGACGCGCCGGCGTCCCGCTGTATGGAGGGGATCGCGATGTTGACGATCGTGACGTCGACCAGGTCCATGAAGGCGGCGGTCATCACGATCGCGAGAGCGAACCAGCGGCGGCGGTCGGCCACCGCCGGCCGGGCGGTGCTGAGGGTCTCGGTGGAGGTCATGCAGAGAAGGTAGTGGCCCAGTAGGTCAGATCATGTCCTACTTCTACGGCATCCTGAGACGCATGACGACGGACACCCCGGCCCGGCTGCTCCAGCTCCTCTCCCTCCTCCAGACGCCCCGCGAATGGCCCGGCGGCGAGCTCGCCGAGCGGCTCGGGGTGTCCCGCCGTACCGTGCGGCGGGACGTCGACCGGCTGCGCGAGCTCGGCTATCCGGTACAGGCGACCATGGGCGCCGACGGCGGCTACCGGCTGGTCGCGGGCAAGGCGATGCCGCCCCTGGTGCTGGACGACGAGGAGGCGGTGGCCATCGCGGTGGGGCTGCGGGCCGGCGCCGGGCACGCGGTCGCGGGCGTGGACGAGGCGTCCGTACGGGCGCTGGCGAAGCTGGAGCAGGTGCTGCCGGCCCGGCTACGCCGGCGCGTCTCCACCCTTCAGGCCGCGACCACCCCGCTGACCAGCGGGGACGGGGCGAGCATCGCGCCCGAGACACTGACCGTGATGGCGTCGACGGTGGCCGGGCGGGAGCGGCTGCGGTTCGCGTACCGGGACAAGGACGGGAGCGAGTCGCGGCGGCTGACCGAGCCGTACCGGCTGGTGTCGACCGGGCGGCGGTGGTACCTCGTGGCGTACGACCTCGACCGGGGCGACTGGCGCACGTTCCGGGTCGACCGGGTGAGCGAGCCGTTCGCGACGGGGGCGCGGTTCGCTCCGCGGGAGCTGCCGACGGGGAGTGCGGCGGAGTATCTGCGGCAGTCGATCCACCGGCGGCAGGACTCGTACGCGTACGAGGTCGTGTTCACCGAGTCGGCCGACCTCGTCGCGTCCCGGGTCCCGGCGTGGGTGGGCCGGCCGGAGCCGCTGGACACCGGGGGCTGCGTGCTGCGGGGCACGTCCGGGGACCCAGTGGAGTGGCTGGCGATGCGGCTGGCGATGGCGGGCTGCGATTTCGAGGTCCGGGAGCCCGCGGAACTCGTGGGGTGCGTACGGGAGTTGGGCGGGAGGTTGAGCCGGGCGGGGGGTGGGTGAGGAGGCGGTTGAGGGGGCGGGGGTTCCGCTTGCCCGCGCCGGTTCCGCTTGCCCGCGCCGGCCGGGTGCCGCTACGGCGCCGACGCCTCCCAGGGAAACCCACGCAACGCCGCGAGATTCCCCAGCGCGAGCGCGGCCGGGCCCTCCGGGCCGGACGGAGCGTTCGAGGTGCAGGCCCACGACTCGACCGCCACCCGCACCGCCGAGCCCGCCACCGCCGCGGTGAACCGCAGGTCGGGGGAGGTGGAGGTGGAGGCGGCAACGTTGTCGGCGCCGGTCCGCCGGGCCGCCAGGATTTCCACCAGCGCCTCTTCCGACTCACGGCACACCTCCGCCCATACCTTCCGCAGCGCCGGGTTCGTCCCGGCGAGGCGGATGAGGGTGCGCACCCACTCCCAGGACGCGGTCGACACCGCCTGGCCGGGGGTGAGGGTCTGACGGACCGCGTGCTCCAGGGCCTCGGGGACGGACAGGGCCGCGGGGGCCTCGCGGACCGCCTCCGTCCAGCGCCGGGCGCCCGCCGCGTAGAGGGGGGCGACCGCCTCCTCCTTGGTGGCGAAGTAGCGGTAGAAGGTGCGCGGAGCGCATCCGGCGGCCTGGGCGATGTCCTCCGCGCGAGTGGCTTTCAGGCCGCGGCTGACGAACAGATCGGCCGCCGCCCGTGCGATCTCCATCCGGGTCTCGGCCTTGCGCCGTTCCGTCAGCGATCCGGAGGCCGTGGAGGGATCAGAAGGATCAGTGGGACTCACGGCGGCAGGTTATGCCTATGTGGCAGAATCTGCCATCCGGCGGGCCACCCCGTGGTTCAGGTACGGGGTGACCCGCCGCTCGGGCGTGTCCGCGCAGCAGAGGAGCCGAGCTCCGGCACCCGGGGGGACAGGCGCCGAAGCCCGGCTCGGGGAAGGTCCCGGCGCCGGGGGGGGATGTGCGTCGGGACGTGGCTCAGGGTGAGAGAACATCTCGCGTCACGTCGTACGTCACGTCATGCGTCACGTCTCTCTGGAGGGCGGCGGACGTGCGGTTCCGGGCCCCGGACTCCTGGGCCCTGAGGTGTTGTTCCCAGGGCCCCGAGAGTTGAAGCGGCGCTCCAGCGCCATGTTTGCGCGGTCTTCCGCCACCCGGCGTACGCGGTAGCCGGGCGGCCGGCACACCCCGGCCGGCGTTACGCCGCCGCGTCGAAGCCGGTGCTGCGGGCCAGCTTCTTCAGCTCCAGCAGCGCGTGCTTCTCGATCTGGCGGATGCGTTCGCGGGTCAGACCGTGCTCCTTGCCGACCTCCGTCAGCGTGCGCTCCCGGCCGTCCTCGATGCCGTACCGCATCTTGATGATGGAGGCCGTGCGCTGGTCGAGGCGGCCGATCAGGTCGTCCAGCTCCTCGCTGCGCAGCAGCGTCAGCACCGACTGCTCGGGCGACACGGCGGAGGTGTCCTCCAGCAGGTCGCCGAACTGGGTCTCGCCCTCGTCGTCCACCGACATGTTCAGCGACACCGGGTCACGGGCCCAGTCGAGCACGTCGATGACGCGCTCCGGCGTGGAGCCGAGCTCGGCCGCGATCTCCGCGGGCTCCGGCTCGCGCCCGTTCTCCCGGTTGAACTCGCGCTGCACACGGCGTATGCGGCCGAGCTCCTCCACGAGGTGGACGGGCAGCCGGATGGTGCGGGACTGGTCGGCTATCGAGCGGGTGATCGCCTGCCGGATCCACCAGGTGGCGTAGGTCGAGAACTTGAAGCCCTTGCGGTAGTCGAACTTCTCCACCGCGCGCACCAGGCCGGCATTGCCCTCCTGGATCAGGTCGAGCAGGGGCAGACCGCTACGGGGGTAGCGACGGGCGACGGCGACGACCAGGCGCAGGTTGGAACGGATGAACACGTCCTTGGCCCGCTCCCCCTCGGCGACCAGGGCCTCGAGCTCCTCACGGGTGGCGCTCGCCTTGGACTCCTCGTACCCGTCGAGGATCTGCCGTGCGAACACGCCCGCCTCTATGGTCTGGGACAGGTCGACTTCCTTGGCGGCGTCGAGCAGTGGGGTCCGCGCGATCTCGTCGAGGTACATGCCGACCAGGTCGCGATCGGCGATCTCGCCGCCATGGGCGCGAACACTGCTTGCCGCGTCGGCCGTCTCGCCGGTGGCGGACTTACGACGGGCGACGGCACGGGTTGCCATGCGTGCTCCCTTGCGATGGTGGGCTGGCGGGTGGTCCAAACGGACGCTCGGCACTCCGCGAGATGAACGGTTGGGACTCTGCTCGAGTGCCCGGCTTCCGAAGGAAACAACGACTGGAATCAGGACAGAATTCCCAACCCACCCCTCCTTTCTTCTGATCATGCAGTACCCTGTCCGGCCACGTAGGGAGGCGTGATGTTGACAGAGAGTACAGAGGTGCAGGTCAGGCCGGGAGTCGAGGGTGACCTCGAAGCCCTCACGGACATCTACAACCACTATGTACGTGAGACGCCCATCACATTCGACACCGAGGTCTTCACGCCGGAGGAGCGACGCCCTTGGCTGCTCTCCCATCCGGAAGACGGCCCGTACCGTCTGATGGTTGCCGTGGCCGCGGAGTCACAGGAGATTCTGGGCTACGCCACATCCAGTCCTCACCGGGCGAAACCCGCGTACGGCACGACCGTGGAGACGACCGTCTACCTCGCCCCGCACTCCCCCAGAGGGGGCACCCCCAGCCGCCGCGGCATCGGCACCCTGCTGTACAAGGCCCTCTTCGAGGCCCTGTCCGGGGAGGACCTGCACCGCGCCTACGCGGGCGTCGCCCAGCCCAACGAGGCGTCCACGCGGCTGCACGAGCGTTTCGGCTTCCGGTACGTCGGCACGTACCGGGAGGTGGGCCGCAAGTTCGGCCGGTACTGGGACGTCGCCTGGTACGAGAAGGAGCTCTAGCCCGCGCCCCGCCCGCTCAGCCGAACCGCACGACTCAGCCGAACTGCACCGATCACCTCAGCCGAACCGCACCGATCACCTCAGCCGAACTGCACCGACCGCTTCGCCATCCCGAGCCAGAAGCCGTCGATCACGGACTTCTGCGCGTCCAGCTCGCCGCCGGCCTCCGCCGCGCCCATGGTGACGAAGAGCGGGGCGAAGTGCTCGGTGCGGGGATGGGCGTAGCGGCCCGCGGGGGCCTTGTCGAGGAAGTCCAGCAGGGCGTCCCAGTCGCGGGTCTCCAGCGCGCGCCGGCCCCAGTCGTCGAACTCGGAGGACCAGCTGGGCACGCCGTTGCCCGCGTACCGCAGCGCGGCCAGGTTGTGGGTGAAGAAGCCGGAGCCGACGATCAGTACGCCCTCGTCGCGCAGCGGGGCGAGCCGGCGGCCGATCTCCATCAGCCGCACCGGGTCGAGGGTCGGCATGGAGACCTGGAGGACCGGGATGTCGGCGGCGGGGAACATCTCCACCAGCGGTACGTACGCGCCGTGGTCGAGGCCGCGGTCCGGGATGTCCTGCACGGGCGTGCCGGGGGCGCGCAGAAGCTTACGTACCGACTCGGCGAGCTCCGGTGCGCCGGGGGCCTCGTAGCGCACCTGGTAGTAGTGCTCGGGGAAGCCCCAGAAGTCGTAGACGAGCGGGACGGTCGTCGTCGCGCCGAGGGCGAGCGGGGCCTCCTCCCAGTGGGCGGAGACCATGAGGATCGCCTTGGGGCGGGGCAGGCCGGCGGCCCAGGCGGCGAGCTGACCTGGCCAGACGGGGTCGTCGGCGAGGGGCGGGGCGCCATGGCTCAGATAGAGGGTGGGCATGCGCTCCTGGGTGGCGGCGGACATGACGGCGACTCCCTCATTGCTTTAAGTCTCAAGCTCTACCTCTCACAGAGTACGTCTCACTTGTTTAAGATTCAAGGAGAAGGCCCGTACAGTGGGATACATGACTACGGCACCCGATTCCGCCGCCGAAGAGCACCGCTGGCTCACTGACGAGGAACAGCGCGTCTGGCGCTCGTACCTGCACGCCTCCACGCTGCTGGAGGACCACCTCGACCGTCAGCTCCAGCGCGACGCGGGCATGCCGCACGTCTACTACGGCCTGCTGGTCGGGCTCGCGGAGGCCCCGCACCGCCGACTCCGGATGACCGAGCTGGCCATGAAGGCCAAGATCACCCGCTCCCGTCTCTCGCACGCCATCGCGCGCCTGGAGAAGAACGGCTGGGTACGCCGCGAGGACTGCCCCTCCGACAAGCGCGGCCAGTTCGCGGTGCTGACCGACGAGGGCCGCGAGGTGCTGCGGCGCACCGCGCCGGGCCACGTGGCCGCCGTACGCCAGGCGCTGTTCGAGCGGCTGACCCCCGAGCAGCAGAAGACCCTCGGCGAGATCATGGAGATCGTCGCCGAGGGTCTTCAGCCGAACGAAGCGGGTGCCGACCTGCCGTGGCTCCGCTGAGGGAGCCACCCTTCCTTCAGCGGGCCGGGGCCTCTCCGGCGGATCATGCCGCAGACGCGGGGCTCGGCACGCCCACCAGAACCGATGAGGCACCGCCCATTTCCTGCGCCCTGATCCGCCGGACAGGCCCTAGTGAGCGATCACCGGGACGGCCACCTCGTCCTCGGCACCCTCACCGGAGGCGACCGGACCGGCGCCCTGGTGGCCGGCGTTGACGAGGGTGACCACGATGACCGCGGCGAGCACCAGCATGCCGACGGCGAACCAGATCGCGTTGGTGTAGCCGTGCACCATGCCCTGCATCTGGACCAGCTGCTGCTGCGGCTTGGAGGTGGCCGTGGCGATGTGGTCCTTGATGTACGAGGTCGTCGCGGAGGCGGCGATCGTGTTCAGCAGGGCGGTGCCGATCGCGCCGCCCACCTGCTGCGAGGTGTTGACCATCGCGGAGGCGACACCGGCGTCCCGGGGCTCGACACCCAGGGTGGCCAGGGACATGGCCGGCATGAACGCCGTACCCATGCCGAGGCCGAGCAGCAGCATCGACGGCAGGACGGTCGACGCGTACGACGAGCCGATCTCCAGCCGCGTCAGCAGCAGCATGCCGGAGGCGGCGACCAGGAAGCCGGGGCCCATCAGCATCCGGGCCGGGACCCGGGTCATCAGGCGCGTACCGATCTGGGTCGAGCCGACCATCATGCCCGCGATCATGGGCAGGAAGGCGAAGCCGGTCTTGATCGGCGAGTAGCCCTTGATGACCTGGAGGTAGTAGGTCAGGAAGAGGAACGTGCCGAACATCGCGATGATGGCGATGCCGAGGGAGAGGTAGATGCCGCCGCGGTTGCGGTCGGTGACCACGCGCAGGGGCAGCAGCGGGCTCTTGACCTTGGACTCGGTGACGACGAAGGCGATCAGCAGGACGGCCGACGCGACGAACAGGGAGACGGTGGTGGTGTCGCCCCAGCCGTCGGACTCGGCGCGGGTGAAGCCGTAGACGAGCGAGACCAGGCCGAGGGTGGACAGGAGCACGCCCGGGATGTCGAGCGGGTTGCGGTTGCGGCCGCCCTCCGGCTCACGGATGACGAAGTACGCACCCAGCGCGGCGACCACGGCGAACGGGATGTTGACGAAGAACGTCCAGCGCCAGTCCAGGTACTCGGTCAGCACGCCGCCGAGGATGAAGCCGACGGCGCCGCCGCCACCGGCGATCGCGCCGTAGATGCCGAACGCCTTGGCCCGCTCCTTGGCGTCCGTGAACATCACGGCGAGCAGCGAGAGCGCGGCCGGGGCGAGCAGCGCGCCGAAGACACCCTGGAGGGCGCGGGCGCCGAACATCATCGCGCCGGTGGTCGCCGCACCGCCGAGCGCGGAGGCGGCGGCGAAGCCGGTCAGGCCTATGACGAAGGCCCGCTTGCGGCCCCACAGGTCGGCGATCCGGCCGCCGAAGAGGAGCAGACCGCCGAAGGCGAGGGCGTACGCCGTCACGACCCACTGGCGGTTGCCGTCGGAGATGCCCAGGTCCTGCTGGGCGGAGGGCAGGGCGATGTTCACGATGGTCGCGTCGAGGACGACCATCAGCTGGGCGAGCGCGATGAAGACCAGCGCTTTCCAGCGGTTGGCGTCGGCGGTGCCGACGGTGGCCGGAGGTGTTTCGGACATGGAGGTACCCACTTCGGGACTTCGTGACGGAGAAATCGGTGAAAAGGCGTGAAGGTGTGGCCGGCTCGCCCAGGTGAGCGGCGGCCGGAGGCTCGCGGTTCTGAGAGTGTCGTTGGATGGACCGGTGTGGGGCCCGGAACTAATCGGTCAGCTCGGTCTGCTCGGTCAGCTCGGTCAGCTCTGCCGGAAGTCCTCCATGGTCGCGGCCGTGCCCGGCAGCACGGAGCGGGCCGGGGCCCGCAGTCCGTCCAGGAACAGCTGCAGATGGCGATGGACGAAGCGGTCGATGCTGAGGCAGCCCGTGCCGGCCGGCGGCCGGCTGAGCTGGGACACGGCGAGCAGCAGGTCCCCTGCGCCGACGTCGGGGCGGAGCTGGCCGGCCGTCTTGGCGCGGTCCATGACCTCCTCGACGATCTGCTCGACCCTCTGGCGGGCCGCTTCGAGGTCGGGATGGTTCTGGTCGAACGTGGTGGAGACCATCGGGCACAGCGCGCTGATCCGCTCGTCGGCGGCGGTGTGCGTGAAGCGTGCCAGCGCCTCGAAGGCGTCCCCGGTCTCCGCGAGCGCCTCCTCGGCCGCCCGCACCGTACGGTCGATGACGGAGCAGACGACCTCACGGACGAGGGCGTCGCGGTCCGGGAAGTTGCGGTACACCGTGGCGTTGCCGACACCGGCCCGGCGGGCGATCTCGTCGAGCGGCACATCGGGGCCGAACTCGACGAACATCTCCCGGGCGGCGGCGACGATCCGCTCCCGGTTGCGCAGGGCGTCGGCGCGGGGCCGGGGCGTCCTGGCTCGCACGGGGGTCGCGGTGGGCACGGCGTACTCCTGAGCTCATTCGGATGGACGATCCGGGGAACGAGTCCCCGTTTCGCTCGGACACATGGCTAAACGGGGAAGAGGTCCCCGGTTATTTCGCGACCGCGGAGAAATTTCCCGTGACCTGGGTCACACCTCCCTTCCGTGTGACCTCCGGGCGCCATCCATGCCCCCTACCCGCGGGAAACCCACGATCGGACTCCTCCAGCGCGCGCCCCCGGCCCCGTCGACACAGGGTGACCACAAGGGTGCAGTCGGCGACCGGCGGCTGCCGTGGAGCGGAAGGTCCCCTGCATGCAGCCGCAGTCGTCCAGCGGCCGGCGTGCGCCGGGCGCACACCGGATACGCCCGCGCCGTGTGGCCGCCCTCGCGTCCGTGACCGCGCTGACCCTCGCGATCAGCACCACGGCCGGCCCGGGGCACCTCACGGCGGGATCCGCCACCGCCGGTGCGGGCCCGATAGCCCTGGCCCGCTCGCCCGCCCTCGCCCCCTGCATGATCAGCGGCGGCTACGACGTCCAGATGACCGAGGGCATCCCCACCCCCGCCGGCTACTCCCACTCCACCGGCACCGTCCACGCCCTGACCCTGATGGTCGACTTCTCCGACGCACCCGGCCAGGGCAACGCCCTCGACCGCTTCCACGAGTTCTTCCCGAAGACCCAGGAGTGGTTCCGCACCGCCTCCTACGGCCGTCTCGACTACCGCCCCGAGACCCCGGTCACCGACTGGCTGCGCATGCCGAAGCCGTTCAAGGACTACGGCATAGAACGCGGCGCCCCCTTCGACCCCGGCTACCGCCGACTGGTCCAGGACATCGTGGCCGCCGCCGACCCCACCGTGGACTTCCGCTCGTACGACCTGCTGAACGTGCTCGTCACCCCGAACGCGGGCCCCTCCGCCCTGGACACCGTGCTGTCGGTGACGTTCGCCGGCAACGCGGAGGCGCCGGTCGCCGACGGCATACCGATCGCCAACGCCTCCTTCGTCTACTCCCGCCAGGACGACGGCTCCGGCTCCTACCCCCTCACCGGCTACCGCGTACTCCCGCACGAGAACGGCCACGTCTTCGGCCTGCCCGACCTCTACACCCAGGAAGGCGCCGGCACGGTCGGCCACTGGGACATCATGAGCGAGGACTGGGGCGCCGACAACGACCTGCTCGGCTGGCACAAGTGGAAGCTGGGCTGGCTGGACGCCTCACAGATCAGCTGCGCGGCCGCCCGCGGCACCACCGAGTACGAACTGACCCCGCTGTACCGGGCCGGCGGCCGCAAACTCGTCGTCCTCCCGGTCGACGGCCACACCGACTACGCCCTGGAACTGCGCACCCGGGGCGGCAACGACGAGACCGTGTGCCACCCCGGCGTCCTCATCTACAAGGTCGACGCGAACGTCGACACCGGCCAGGGCCCCATCAAGGTCTACGACGCCCACCCGCACTCCGGCGGCTGCACCAGCAGCCCCAACGTCCACACCGAACTCTCGGACGCGACGTTCGGCCCCGGACAGACCTTCAAGGACCCGCTGCGGGGGATCACCGTGGAGGTGACGGGGAAGGACGCGGACGGGAACTACCGGGTGCGGGTGACGCGGAGCTAGTGCCGCGGCAGGCAACGTTTGCCCGTCAAGGAGCGGCGTCCGGTGCGTGCTCTCGGCGTGCCGGGTGCGAGCCCTCGTACTGGATGTACTTGGGCTTGTGCCCGGTGCGGCGAGAGTGCGTGCCGGGCGTCGCGACGGGGCGAACGTTGCCTGTCGCGGCACTAGCCGTGCTGTGCCGTCCCGGCGCCGGCCGGGCGGGGCGGGCTTACCGTAGGCGTGCCGAGACCGCCGTCCCGTCGTACCGGAGAGCCGCAGCCGATGCCCGCGACCAAGACCCCACTGGACGCCGACGCCGACACCGACGCCCCAGGGGACCCCGCCGTGCCGCCGGCCGAGGCGGGGACACCGCCGGCCGAGGCGGTGACGCCGCTGATCCGCGGGATCGCCGTACTGCGGCGGCTCACCGAGGCGGGCGGCACCCTCAGCCCGAGCGCGCTGGAACGCGCCACCGGCCTCGCCCGTTCCACGGTGGACCGGATCACGACGACCCTCCAACACATGGGATACGTCCGCCTCGACGGCCGGGACGTCGTGCTGGCACCCCCCGTCATGGCCCTGGGCAACGCCTACCTCGCCGCCCTCCGCCTGCCCGCCCTGCTGGACGCCCGCGCCGACGAACTGGCCGACGAACTCGACGAGTCCGTGTCCCTGGCGGTCGCCGACCGCGACGGCATCCGCTTCATCCACCAGGCCACCCGCCGCCGCGCGATGTCCCTCAGCTTCCGCATCGGCGACCTCCTCCCCGCCGAACGCACCGCCCCCGGCCCGCTGTTCGCCACCGACTGGACGGAGCCGGACTGGACCCACTGGCGAGCACGCCGGGCGGCGGACCCGGAGGACGGGGAATTCCCGGCGGTACCACGCAGGCACCGAACGACCACACCGGAGTCCGAGGACTTCGTACGCCGCTCCGCCCTGGCCGGAACCGACGGCTACGCCCTGGACGACCAGCTGATCGAACCGGGCCTGGTGGCCGTCTCCGTACCGGTACGGGACCCGGCGACGGGCCGCGTCGTGTGCGCGGCGAACGTGGTGAGCCACACCAGCCGCCACACGGCCGCCGATCTGCGCGACACACTCCTCCCCCGCCTGCGCGAGGCGGTGACGGCGATGGAAAGGGACCTGAGCGAGGCCCCGCGGCTGATCCCCGGCCCACCCCCCTCCGACCTGGCCACCTGGACGACAGCGTCGAAGCACGAACTGGGCCGCGACTTCATCGAGTCCCTGGCCCGCGGCCTCACGGTCCTGACCGTCTTCGGCGAGGGCCGCGCCGCCCTGACCCTCACAGAGGTGGCGAAGGCGACCGGCCTGGCCCGCGCGACGGCCCGACGAGCGCTGATCACCTACGCCCACCTCGGCCTGGTGACCCCGACTCCGGACGCCCACACCTTCACCCTCACCCCCCGAGTCCTCTCCCTGGGCTTCCCACCCCTCTCCCGCACCACCCTCCCCCACCTGGCGGAACCCCACCTGCGCGCCCTGGCGGACGGGGTGGAGGAGTGGGCGGGCTTGGCGGTACTGGCAGAACCATCAACCCCGTCAGAACCGGAATCGCCGGCCCCAATGATCCAACTGACGGCGAGAGCCACGACCCCCCGCGTCCTCTCCCCCGACATCACGGTGGGCGCCCGCCTCCCGGCCCGCTCGACCTCCCTGGGCCGCGCACTCCTCTCCGAGGTCACACCCCAGGGCTACGCCCTGGCCGACGAGGAACTCGAATCAGGCCTCCGCTCCATCGCGGTACCCCTCCACGACCGCACGGGCCGCGTCATCGCCGCCATCAACCTCTCCACCCACGCGGCCCGCCGCACCCTCGCCGACTGCGTCACCGACCTCCTCCCCGCCCTCACCACCACAGCCACCCACATCGAATCCGACCTCCACACCGCATCCCGCTTCACCCCCATCCCCCCGACCTGACCCCCCACCCCCACCCCCGAGATCCGGTACGCTGACGCCTGTGGCCCACACAGCCACGATCCGCCTTCGTAGCTCAGGGGATAGAGCACCGCTCTCCTAAAGCGGGTGTCGCAGGTTCGAATCCTGCCGGGGGCACCATGCCTGACCAGGCACGATGTACCGGAGAAGCCCCTCGGAAGTGACCTCCGAGGGGCTTTTTGGTCTCACATGGGAACGAATGGGAACGCGCCGTCAGGCAGCGTCCTTCGTGGGACCTGGGCGCCCCCGACTTTCCCCCTTTCGCACGGCCGCAACTGACATGGTCTCGTTCACGTCGGCGCCCTCGATGCCGGCCCATGACACCCCCTCCACCCGCTTGCCGCGCTGTTCCAGGCCAAGTTCTTCGTCCTTCTACACCCTGGGAAGCGCCCGAGGCCGAGATCACCCTTCAGGGTCAGGGCCAGCCAGTGCGCGCCCACGCCGAGCCGCAGGCCTGGGTCGAGCCCACCACTCCCCTCCCACACGCACGCCACCGCCGAGTGCAACACCAGGCTCGCTCAGCCAAACTTTACGCCTGGAAGACTGGCGGCAATAAAGTTCAACGCGGAGGTGTTGCATGCCCAAACCCATGAGGACCATCGAGGTCGACGATGAGGTGTTCGCCTACTTGCAGCGTCACAGTGAACCGCTCGTTGATACCCCGAATGACGTCCTGCGTCGTGAACTCCTGAAGGGCGAGAAGCCGCCCGCAGACAAGACGGGCGGCCGCAAGACCGGTGCCCTGATGTCCGTCATCGAAGCCGGCCTGGCCGCAGCCGGGGACAAGGTCCGCCACCACCAGTCGAGACTCAAGCGGACCCACGATGCCACCATCACTGCTGACGGCTGGATCGAAATCCCCGATGGCCGGGTATTCCCCCAACCTTCCCCCGCGCTGAAGGCGCAGACCGGGAGCGACATCAACGGGTGGGGCCAGTACACGCACGTCCCCAGCGGACGCCGCCTGCAGGAATTGCGCGAAGAGGCCGCGAAGCGCCAGGCGTGAAGTTCGCCAGAAACTAGGGCCAGGTCCGCTCGGGCGAGCCTGTCAGGCTCGCCCGAGCGGACCCACGCCGACGCGTGCACTGTGGGGTACGCGCCCCGCTCCTCTACCTGCCAAACTGCGGTCACCGGATTCGGCGAGCGCCTTGACTGGCACGGCGCCGAACCGCTGGCGACGGCAAGGTCCACGCGCTCTACCAGCCATGGAGTAGGAGGACATCGGGCAGAGCCATCCGTCACCGGCCTCGCCGGTCCTCCCATCGAGCCATCCAATGAGGGGTCACACCGCGGATGCTCAGCTCGAGGTGCGCCTCCGATGGGTGGCAGTCGACACTTCGTTCGGTGAGGTTTTCCCTCCCGCCGATGAGACACCCTGTCAACTCGCTGACTCGGACTTGGCGACGGCTTATGGGGACGCGAGACGTCAGCAGCGGGAGAGCGCTTCCAGCAGGTCCCGGAGCAGAGCATCGTCCAGAGGTGTGCGGTGGGCAAGCTTGTTGCGTGCCCATCGGAGCGTGCGCAGTTGGCGGAACTGAACCTCGGTGAGGTCGATGTCCCGGTGCACCGCCGCGTCGTAGAGCTCGCCGAGTTCCATGGACGCGAGGTCTGCCGCCGAACCGTTGGCGCCACGCAGGGACTGCCGGACGTACGTGTCGACGAGTCGTGCGATGCCGCGTACCGCAATGCGTGGGAGTAGCTCGATGAAGCCGAGGCGGACGTCGTCGATCAATGGCAGCAGCACGCGGTTCTGGGCCTGCCACACCAACTTGTCGAGTTCCGAGCCGCCGTGTGTCGCCACACCGGAGCGGGGGCTGCGGCGAATCTGCCCCTCCCAACTGTCGACCAGCCCGGCCGACCATGCCTCGCGCAGCCCTTGCTCGGGGAGCTGCGCGTATGCCGCGCCGGACGTCGCGCGGCCGTAGGCGCCGTGCGCCGTGGGGTCGGTGCAGCACTTACGCAGAGCGGAAACAAGGTCCTTGATCTCGCCATTCCAGGTGTCGGCCAGCTTCACGGCGAGCTCCAAATCGGGGCCGGCTGCTTGGACGACCGTCTCGCAGCGCAGGGCGTGCCGGATGAGCTTTCCGGGCGTCATGCGGTCGTGGGCATGCCCGACGCCCGCATGAGGAATGGCATCGGCCACCACCGTGGCCGTGTCGAGGTGGCTCCAGACGCCCCACCACCAGTGTGGTCTCGACACCGTTCCGTCGAGGAGCGCCACGGTGTCCTCCTCCAGGTCCTGTAGGCGAGAGGCCACGAGGAGCCGCGGCCGATCGCCCGGTTTGAGGCCGGCCTCCTTCACAGCAGCCTGGAAGCGACGTATCAGTCGGGAGACGGCGAGCGGGTCCGCCTCGGCCCACGCGCGGACGACGAGCACGGGCGCACGGCGGTCCGGGTCGGTGACCAGCTCCGAGACCAGGTCTCCGTGCAGATTGAGACTGTCGGCAAGGCGCACGGCGATGTCGGTGACCGGGCTGTCGGAGGGCCTGGCAGCGGCGGCTGCACCGAGGGGCCGAGCCTCGGACGGGCCGGAGCTGCCGACCCGTCCGGAGAGGCCGAACGGGTCCCAGTCGCCGAAGCCGTCGTCAATGTCGAAGCCGCCCTCGGAGCTCCGAGCGACAGGCACCCCCTCGGTGCCGAGTCCCCCCTCGGTGCCGAGTGCATCCCACAGGTACCGCGCGTCCGGCGTGGCCGTCCTCAGCGTCGGACGCGGGTGCGTCTCCTTGCGCGGTATGTCCACGACGTCGTCAAGGCGGTGGATCACCGCCTCCAGGGCGCGGTCCGCGCGGTCCGACTCCACCTCGTTGTCCGGGAACAGCCAGACGCAGGTGAGCCCGGCGCGCAGGTCGGCGAGGACCCGCGCACAGTGGCGTCGCGCACCCGGCAAGTGCAGGACGGCCTCTGGAGACAGGATGCCGACCGGTCCGATGAGCTCGGTCACATCGACCCGTCCTGCAGCCCCGCCACGGTCCGGAGGGCGCGGAAGGTGACGCTGTCGACGGTGAGGCTCTCGCCATCGTCGTCGAGGATCCCAAGCGCCTCCAGATCCGCCAGCAGTGCCTCAGCCTCGTCCAGGTCGTCATCGAGCACGACGGCGAGATCCTGGGGAACGGCATGGGCCTTGCCCTGGCGGTGCTCCTCCAGGCTGAACATGTCGGCCCAGGCGGCCATCTGCCGCACATGGCGTTCCGAGAGTCCGACCCGTCGCAGGTGGTCGGAGGCGGGACCAGGGTCGTCCATGCGGCCACGCATCGCCTCGAAGAGATTCTCCCGGGGGGCGCCGTGGATGTACTGGGCGATGGTCTGCTCGACGATGGCGGGCCAGCCCCCGGTTGCTTCAATGAGGTTGCGCCGCTCCTGGGCCGAGACGAACGGCTGCTCCGGCCACGCGCGGAGACTGGTGGTGTTCCAGCGCCGGGGCTGTACTCGGAACACCTCCGGGAGATCAAGACCGGACGCGGTCAGTGGGTCGACGACGGCCAGCGTGCGCCGCCGCGGAATCTCCTTGCCGTCCTCCTCCGATGCCGAGGCGTACTTGGCGAGTCGTTCGACCGCGTCCCGGACGTCCGCCGAGGGAACTCCACGCAGGTCAAGGAAGAGCAGGTGCGGCGTGTGCTCCCGGGCCCACTTGGTGACGGTCTGTGCCGGTTCCGCCGTCGGCACCGACACGAACTGGCGGCCCTCTCCGGCGTGCTGCTTCGCGGCTTTGTCCAGGACTCCGGCGCCGAGTGCCTCCGTAGCCGTGATCATCGTGATGCGCCGGGAGAGCGCGTCGTACCACTGCTCGTCCGTCAGCGGGCTCATGCGCATGACCTGACGGCGGTCGACGCCGATGGACCGGCGGGCCACGCGCGGGTTGTAGTCGTACTTCTGTGTGAACTCGCTGGTGCGTAGTTCCGCGTCGAGTTCGTCGCGGGTGCCGAGCATGTTGACGATGTTCGGGCTGCGCATGACGAAGCTGTTACTCCGTCCCTGGAGCGGGAGGACAAGGCCGAGGCCCTCCATCTCCATCAGGTCGGTGCGGACCTCGTCCACGCCGTTCTGCTCCGGGAAGCCGTCCGGCCATACGCCGTGCGCCTGTTCCTGCAACTCCTGGGGCGTGTAGCCGCGGGCGTAGCCGTCCGTGAGGCTTCGCAGGGCCAGGATCAGGGTCAGAACACGGTACCGGTCTTCCAGGTCGATGGTCAGCCGAAGCCGGTCGCGGATCTTGTCCCGGATGCCTCCGGAAGCGACGACCTTCTGCACGTCGGCAGCGGTGATCCGGGGACGCCCGCCGTCCTGGGACAGGGCGCGGCTCTGCATCTCCTCGACCAGCCCCTCGCAGACGATCTGTACGAGGTTGGCCTGGTTGTTGGTCAGGGCCAGGATGCGCCAGACAAGGTCGGGGTTCTCGAAGAACAGCCCGACCGCGACCAGCGGTTCGACGACCAGGTCAACCGCAGCCTTCGGGCGCAGCGGGCCGACCAGGACCGGCTCACCGCCGTGCCCGGTGATGGAGTTGGTGAGCCGGTTGTACCGCTGCACCTGATGCAGACCCGCGAACACGATCTTGAAGCGGCGTTCGGTGTCTGCCATCAACTGCATCAGGCTGGCGAGGGTCCGGAAGGTGGACTGCGCTCCGGCCGTATCGACGGGCCGGGCGTCGGCATTGAGGAAGGCGTCCGCCTCGTCGGCGAGGAAGAGAATGCGCCGCTCCGAGCTCTCGTCCAGCCATTGCCGGATCCGAGCGGCGACGGCGGCCGGGACCACGTTCCCCGACGTGCTGTTGTCGAGCACCCCCACAAGCTTCAGCTGCTCGGCCAGCACGCTCCAGATTTCGTTCGGGAGCCGGCTGAGCCCGATCTCGGCGATGCGAAGGTCCGTGTAGACCGCGACCTGGTTGCCTCCGTGCCCCGCCTGGAAGCTGTCCGCCACCTGCCGGAGCAGTGAGGACTTGCCCAGCTGCCGCCCGCCGTAGAGGAAGAGACCGCCCTCTCGAGCCATGATCGCGCTTTTCTCGTCGTCGCGGCCCTTGAAGACCTCGGCGGAGACTTGCCCGGCCTGGAAAGGCTCATACGGTCGGTACGCCGCCCACGGCAGCGTCACCCGCTGCACCGCGCGGAAGGAACGGGCCTCGCCCGCGGCGATCCAGCCGAAGACGGCCGGGTCGACGACGATCGCCTGCTGCGGCTTCTGGTACGAGGCCTGCGCGAGGCGTCGCCGTCCGCCGATGCCGAGCGGTTGCAGGTAGAGGATGATGTTGGCGCCGAGTGCGGCCTCCGGCAGGTGACGCAGCAGGGCGTCCGGACCGAGCTCCTCGTTCGCGACGACGAGGACTCGGTAGAGGCCACCGGCGCGGGAACCGAGCCGCGACACGTAACCGGGGACATTGTCGCTGATCTCGGCGGTGATCGACAGCGTCATCACCTGCCAGTCCTTCCGGTCCTGGTCCCCGAGCCGGACCGGCCCCCTGATGCTCAGGCCGAGCATGCGCAGCACGCTGGGGACGTGCTTCTGGAAGGAGTTGCGGCGCTCGTTCGGTCGCCCGAGCGAGTCCCAAGCTTCCAGGGCCACCGTGGCCGCGTCGGTCTTGGCCTGCCGGGAGCGCCCGCGGGCGTAGTGGTCGAACCACCAGCGCGCGCTGACTCCCGTGCTGCTGGCCTTGGGGGCGTCCGGGTGCCGCACGCCCTCCAAGAAGGAGGCCATCTCCG
Source organism: Streptomyces sp. NPDC046915 (assembly GCF_040644935.1). Lineage (NCBI taxonomy): Bacteria > Bacillati > Actinomycetota > Actinomycetes > Kitasatosporales > Streptomycetaceae > Streptomyces > Streptomyces sp. NPDC046915. The sequence goes on from NZ_JBEYXB010000008.1 coordinate 43,546, forward strand.
CGCCGGTCTCAGCGGCCTGTTCCGGAATGCTCTCGCCCTTGCGGGCGAAGGAGAGCAACTCCTCGGCAGTGGCGACGTCTCCCCGGTCTATGAGGCCGGTGATCCGGGCGACGTCCGCCTCTCCCAGGTTCAGGCCGGCCAGTTGCTCGCGCAGTTGGTCGGTCTTCTCCGACACCCTGGTGCTCAGCTGGGTGACCACGTCCCGCACCTGCTCCAGCCGCCGACGGAACCACAGGGGGTTATCCGAGTTCTCGAGATCAAGGAGCTGGGCCGCCAAGTGGCTCTCCTGCTCGGGGGTGAGCAGGTTCTGCAGGCGTACCTGGGCGAAGAGGTCAGCGGCCTCACGCAAGGCCGCGCCGGCCTTCACACGCCACTCGGCCTTGGCGTCACCGAGCCGACGCCGCAGCGCTTCCCCCTGGCCTGCTTCCGGCGTGGAAACCGCGTGGAGTCGGCCCGTCTCCACGAGTTCGACGAGCCGTTCGGCGAGGTGCAGGTCACCGCGGCCGATGTGGACGGCGAACGCCGTCCCCGGGTCGGCCGGATCCGTGAGCTCCAGCAGGGCGTCCAGCGTGCCTGCCGCGGACAGGTCTGGAACGTCCTGGCCTGCGGCCGTCGTGATCCAGGTCAGGCCCGGAAGGACGAGCAGCGAGTCGGTACTGGGCAACCCGCTTACGGTCCCCGGCGGGACCGGGGATGGCCCGGCATTGATCCAGTTGATCAGCAACCGCACCGCTTCGCCGCCAGGGCCGGGCAACGGTGCCGCCTGCAGTGCCGCCTGGACCGCAGCCACCAACTCACCACGAAGACGCCGACTGTCACCGCGCGGCGGCATCTCAGCGACCTGCACCGCCTCACGCAGAAGCATCGTCACCTCTCCGATGCGCCCGCGCAGTTGATCCAGAGCCGTAGCAATGATCTTGGTCTTTCGCTGGTTGGGGGAACTGACCCGGCGTGTCGTGTCCCTGATGATCCGGTCGACGGAGTCGTCTTCCCCGTAGGTGTTCTCAAGATCCTTGCGTAGTTGTTCAGGGGTTGCCCCGCCTACCGACCATGCCGTGATCAGGTTGAGTGTGCGCCCGAGTTCCGCGTCGTCCTTGAGCAGGGTCTGAAGCACCCGCGAGGCGAGCTGGTAGGCGATCTTGCTGGTCGGCAGACGGCGCTTGAGGGCCTCCGCCCGGTCACCCAGATCCACAGGATCGACGGTGTCGTCCTGCTTGAGGTTGAACTCCTCGCCCGGCTGGACCGACACCCCCCTGCGGACCTCCTGGGCCAGCATCCGGAACAGCTCGTTCCAGACCTCGGGCAGGCCGGGCAGCTGGGCGAAGTCGTTGACGATCGGCAGCGCCCAGCCCGCCTGCAGGCCGCTGCGTACGGCGGCGGCCAGGGCAACGAGGTATCCGTCCCGGTCCTCCGCGGTCGACAGCGGGCCGCGCTCCTCCTCGACGTTGAGCTGCAGGGTCATCGCCGCCTGCTGACCGGGTGCCAGCCCGAATGCCGACGCAGCGAAGGCGAGGGAGTGACACCGCTCCTCCCGTTCCCCGGCCGCCCGGCTCAGCCAGTAGGCCTCCGCCAGCCTGCCCTCGGCGATCAACGTCTCCGTCGGGGAGGGGTGATCGCCTGTCCGCGTCCAGATGCCGGTCGTCCCGGCGGTCGCGGTCGGCCCGCCGGGGTCGGCGGCCTCCCGTTCGTCCTCGTCCGGCGTCTTCCGCGAGCCGGCAGGCGGCAGGGTTGCCTGCGGTGCCGCCGACTGCCACCGCGCGGTGCGCGGTTGCGGGAGGGCGGCGATCTGTCCGAGACGTTCTTCCGGCCTGTCCATCGTCCGCGCGGCCGCTGCCGTAGAAGAGGCTGCCGCGAGCGGCACCTCCTGACGTTCGGTTACCCGGGCGTCTGTCGCGGGCTCCGTCTCCTCGCCGTCCGAACCCGCCCCTTCGGAAACCGGTGCCTCGGCACCCATGCCCGGCTCGAGCGGCCGGGCGGCGGACTCTCGCTGTGGTGCTTTCTCCTCGACCGCGGCGGGGATGGGGTGCGCGCCCGCCTCCGCGAGCGGCTCTTCGCCCGGCGTGCTCTCCGCCGACCCGCCCGTCGTGTCGAATGCAGGGGACGTCTCCCCGGTAGCTGGGGCTGCCGACCGGGGCTCGGACGGAACCCCGTCGATCGACCGAAGCTCTTCAAGCCGGGTGTCGAGGGCGCCGATCGCCGCCTGCAGCCCGCTGAGCACGCCCGGATTGCTCGTCCCGGCAAGCATCGTGACGAGCCGCGCCCGGTCGGCCGCGGCTGCTTCGATCTCCGCACGGATCTTCGCGGCGCGAACGTCCGCCAGAATCCGGTCGAGATCGTCATGAGTCTGCTCGTCCGTCCAGCGGGTGTCGCCGTCGAGGCCGAGAACCAACTCGGCTGTCTCGGCTCGTCGACCGAACCAGGCGTCCAGAGCAGCGGACACCTGAGCGTCCCTCGCGCCCAGGCCCCTGCGGATGTCCGTCGCAAGGCTCTCCAGCCGACCCGCCAGTACCTCACCCTGCCTGCGCAGTCGATGCGCGGCGGCTACGAGTTGTTCGGCGAGGTCGTCGGGCACCGGGTGCTCCTTGTCGGCGAGTTGGGATTGTGTGCTGTGCTGGATCTCTTGCGAGGTCGGGACCGTGCCGGCCGGCCGTGTCCCCGCCCTGGCGTGGCGCCGACGGGGCTTCGGCGGCTCGGGCCACGGTGCCGGGGTCGCAGCGGCTTCCCAGAGGGCGTCCCAGTGCTCCAGGACGCCCTGACGTTCGGGCGGGTTCTCGTCGGTGAGCGCGTACCAGTGGAGGGTCAGACATGCGAGTGACGGCGGCAGAGTCGCGAACGTCGACTTCAGGCCCTCGGCATCCACCTGGGGCAGGCCCCGTCCGGCGAAACCGCGTTGACGGGCCATCTTGTCGGCCACCTCGTGTCCGACCTCGGCGATATGCAGGAGCAGGTTAGCGGGAGCCTTGGCAACCCAAGAACGCATACCTGAGGCGGTCGCGCGAGCCTGCTGTGTCGGTTCGCCCTCATATCGGAACGGGTGACCATGGACGACCGCGAGGAAGGCCAGCAGGTGCTGCAGGGATTCTGACGGTTGGTTGGAAAGCCAACGGCGCAGTTCGTGAGCTGGCGACACATGCCGTATCTTCACACCTTCTCCACTCTCCCCGCCAGCCGCATGCGCGATCGAATCGGCAGCTCAACGATGTTTCCAGGGCCTGTGAACAAAGAGATTGACGAGGGCGGGCGCGTCTGACGCCCGCCGAGCCCGGTCGTGTGGGCCGGGGTGCCGTCACTGAGTCGCGACGGCCCCTGGAATCCGCCGGATGCGGAGACACTTTGCCGTTGCCGGTGGGTCAGAGGGCGGCCGGGGCCTTCTTGTACCAGTCCGTGATCACCTTGGTGAGGTGCACGACGTTCTGCTGCCGCATGATCGGGGCGGCGGCGTTCGGCTCGAAGTCCTCGTTCGCGGCCGTGGTACGCCAGATGCTGTCCTCGGCGACCGGGGCGGCCATGTGCCGGTCGAGCCGCTTGAAGAACTCCTGGATGTCACCGTCTTCGGCCCCGTCCTCCCGAAGGTTGCGGTAGACGCCGCCCAGGACGCGGAGCATGCCCACCGAGCCCAGAAGGGAGGACTCGCGCAGCCTCATGGCCTTGGTGGGGGGCGCCGGCGGCTCGTTCTTCTTCTTCTCGGAGAGCGAGGGGTCGTAGTTGTCCACGTCCTCCTCGGTGATCTCCGCGAGAGCGGTGAAAGCGATGGAGATGACGTCCAGGAAGCCGCGGACGCTCTCGATGACCTCGTTGTCGGTCAGCGACTCGACCTTCTTGCTGACGCGGCCGCCGGGACCGGCGATGACGGCCCGCGTGATGTCGGCGACGTGCTTGGCGCCCATCAGGTTGCGGTTGGTCAGGGTCATCCGGTCCCGCTCGATGTCGATCTTGCCCAGGAACAAGGGGTGGGTGACGATGTCGCTGAGCGTGCGGTTGGCGATGCGCGAGGTGTCGAAGCGGGCCCGGACGGCACCGGAAATGCCCTTGGCGTTGTCGGCGACGTCGACGAACATCTGCTGGCCTTTCACGCCGTCAGGCTCCACGTAGATGTCGATCCCGACGAACTCGTCCTTGAGCCGCTGCATACGAGCGATCAGAGCCTCACGGTCCTGCTGCAGCTTCGCCTTCTTGGCCTCGTTGGCGCGGAGGATCTCCCGGTCGATGCGGGAGACCTCGTCCGTGATGCGCTTCTTCTCCAGGTGGACGCCGAGGATGCGGTGCTGGCCGTCGATCGTGATCAGGCGTCCGATACCGCCGATGGACCACGGGACGGTGAGGTAGCCGACCGAACCGTCTTCGCTGATCGGCTCAAAGCGGCAGCTGCCGGTGTCGCGAATGAGGAGGGCCGGAGCCACCCAGCCGGGATTGTCGGCGAGGTACTGGCCGAAGCCCTTGGCGTGGGCGATGTCCACCTTGCGGTTGTCCGGGTCCGGCTTGGCCGGGTCCGGGATGGTCAGGATGACCGAGAGATCGGCGAGCGGGATGCGCGTCGTGTAGACGGTCCGGCCGCCCTGGCTGGTGCGGATCGCCAGGTAAGTGGACTCCTCACGCACCAGGGAGAGGCGCGAGGAGTCGACGGTGATGGTCATGGATGACTTCCTTCCGAAGAGGTAGCCCTCGGGGGCAGCGGGAATGAGGCGGGCGGCGGGTGACGCCCACCGGGTGGGGCATGCAGGTCGGGCGCCGGGGGCGTCAGACGGGTGGACCAGCCGTGGACGGTGAGAAACCGATCGCGGGGGCGGCGCGTTCGCCGGGTGCGGTGTGACAGGAGACGAGGCGGTTGGCCGGAGCGGCCCTCCGTAGGGCCTTCTGGCCTCATGCCGCCTTCGGCGGACCGGGGGCGGTGGTACCGGGACAGAGGAACTGCCGACAGGCGCGTTCGGGGCGGCGCGAGCTCCGACTATGACATCAGTAGTTGCCGTTGCTCAGGACGTCGCCGTCAGCGTTGTAGACGGTGACAAGGCCGTTCTTGCTGGCCTTCCCCCGGCCGGCCTGGAAGTCGGCGAAGGCCGAGGCGAGCAGCTTGGCGTTGCCGGCGTCCGCGCTGACCAGGTCCCCGGTGTAGTCCGTGTAGATGTCGGCCGTGTCCAGGATGTCGTTGTTCTTGTCGGCGCCCTGGACCTTGGTGACGTGTACCGCGGCCTCCCGCGTCTTCGCGGACTCGTGCTTCTTCACATACGCCTTGAAGGCGTCGACGGTGGACTGCTGGGGCGCGGCGGTCTTGGAGGAACCGGTGGTCTTGGCGGAGCCGTTGGTCTTGGAGGAGTGACCGCCCTTGGAGGAGCCCGTCGCCGCGGCGGAGGACGCGGCACCGGCCGAGGAGTCGCCCGAGCCGGACCCCGCCACGGACGCGATACCGCCGATCACGATCACGGCCAGGACGCCGAGGCAGCCCAGCTTGGCCTTGGACCGCTTCTTCGGCGGCACGGGAGGCTGCGGGTAGCCCGGCTGTTGCGGGAATCCGGGCTGGTGCGCGTATCCCGGCTGCTGCGGGGGCTGGGTGGTCATCTGGGTTCCTCCTGCTGCGATGCGCGATGTGCGGTGGCCATGAGTGGAGAGATCCGATGCGCGGCGCGGACTCAACAGAGCGCCTCAGGCCGCCGCTTGCACTCGGAAGCGAGACTAGATAAGCACGTGACTGAAAGCACCGTCAAACGATTTCTCAGACTTGACGGCCGCTGTAGTGTGTTAACCGTCTCCTATCCGACTGGCCCGAGAGGTGCGGAACCCCACGCCATGCCCCAGCAGCCACCAGCCCAGCCGGCGCCCTCCGCGCATGTGACGGCCGCCGAGATCTCCCGCATCGCCGGGGTCACGCGCGCCACCGTCAGCAACTGGCGCCGCCGCCACGACGACTTCCCGGCCCCCAGCGCGGGCACGGAGACCAGCCCGCTCTACGACCTGCCGGCCGTCCAGGCCTGGCTGCGAGCACGTGGGCACACCACCACCGCCTCGCCGACCGAGGAACTGCGTACGGCGCTACGGCTACTGGGACCCGGCTCGGGGGTGGCCGCACGACTGTTCCCGCTGGTGGCTGCCGCGTCCCGCCGCACGCCGCAGGAGCTGGCCGAAATCGCCGCCCTGTCCGACGACCAGCTGATCGCCCGAGCGGAGAAGTCCGCGGGCGAACTCCCGGTCGCCGTGCCCGACGCCGAGCCGTTCCGCTACGGTCCGGACGACGCGGGCGTGCTCCGTGCCCTGCTGGGTTGCGTCCGTGAGGCGGGGGCACAGGCCGCCATCGACGTCCTCGCCGAACGCGAACTGGACGAGAGCGCCGCCAGCGGCGTTTACCAGACCCCGGAGGGCCTGGCCCTGCTCATGGCACGGCTCCTGCCCGCGGGCACGCCCCGCGTCCTCGACCCCGCCTGCGGCAGCGGCACGCTCCTCGCCGCCGCCGCCCGGCAGGGCGCACAGGAGCTGTACGGGCAGGACTCGCTCGCCGTCCAGGGCCGGCGCACCGCGGTCCGACTGCTGCTCGCCGCACCCGAGGCCGAGACGGCGATCCGCGTCGGCGACAGCCTGCGCGCCGACGCCTTCCCCGACATCACCGTGGACGCCGTCCTGTGCAACCCGCCGTTCGCCGACCGCGACTGGGGTCACGACGAGCTGGCCTACGACCCGAGGTGGGCGTACGGACTCCCACCGCGCTTCGAATCCGAACTGGCCTGGGTACAGCACGCCCTCGCGCACCTGGAGCCCGGCGGTCACGCGGTCATGCTGCTGCCGCCCGCGCTCGCCTTCCGCTCCTCCGGCCGCCGCATCCGCGCGGAACTCATCCGCAGCGGTGCCCTGCGCGCCGTCGTCTCACTTCCGGCGCGTGCCGCGTATCCGCTCCACATCGGCCTGCAGATCTGGGTGTTCCAACGCCCCGAGCCGGGCGGCACGGACCGTACGACGGTGCTTTTCGTCGACGGGGAGGGTGATCAGCGTGACGGCGCTGCGGGCACGCCGTCCGCCAGCGATACGGCCACGCCCGGCGCCGGCACCCGCGGCGGCTCACGCCCCCGCCGATCCGGCTCTTCCTCTTCCGCCGCATCCTCTGCCTCCGCCTCCTCCTTCGACTGGGCGGGGCTGACCGACCGGGTCCTCGGCCAGTGGGCCGCGTTCACCACCGCCCCCGACACCTACGCCGACGAGCCCGGCGTCGCCCGCGCGGTGCCGCTCGTCGACCTCCTCGACGACGTCGTCGACGTCACCCCGGCCCGCCACGTGCGGGCGACCGCGGCCGACATCGACCCCGCCGCCCTGTCCCGCCGCGTCCACGACCTGCACGAGCAACTGGCCGAGCAGGTCGCCGCTCTGGTGGCCGCCTCCGCGTCCGGCGGGTGGCAGCCGTCCGGGGCCTCGGCCCGCGAGTGGCGTACGGCGACCGTCTCCGACCTGGCGCGCGGCGGGGCCCTGACCGTGCTGCGGGCGGCGGCGTCCGGCACACGGGGCTCCAAGGGCGGCGCCGCCCCCACCGTGGACCGGCCGGTCCTCACCGCCTCGGACATCTCCGCCGGTAGGCCCCCGTCCACCAGGGCCGTCGACCTCAACGCGGACGCCGCGCAAGCCGTCGCCGTCGGAGACGTCCTCGTACGCTCCATCGCGAGCGGCGGCGACGCGGCCGCGATGACCCGAGTCGCAGACGAACAGGACGCCAGAGCCCTGCTCGGTCCGCACATCCACCTCCTGCGCCCCGACCCGGCCCGCCTCGACCCGTGGTTCCTGGCCGGGTTCCTCGGCGCCGAGGACAACATCGCCTCCGCGTCCACCGGCTCCACCCTCGTGCACGTCACACCGGGCCGGCTGCGCGTACCGCTGCTGCCCCTGGAGGAGCAGCGGCGCTACGGGGAGGCCTTCCGCCGCGTCTACGAACTGCGCGCGGTCGTCCGCCGAACAGCCGACCTCGCCGCCGACACCGCAGCCACGCTCACCACCGGCCTCACCGCCGGCGTACTCCTGCCACCGGACAGCCCGGACAGCCGTTCCGCCTGAAACGCCCCACGCGTCCCCCCGCACACGACCACACTGGATCCCTGCCGTCCCCCGCCCGGACGGCGCTCTTCGGAAGGAAGCCAGGACCTCTTGAACAGCAGCAAGCACACGGAGTTGGCGAACCACGCCTGGTCCGTCGCCGATCTCCTGCGCGGTGACTACCGACAGTCCGACTACGGCAAGGTCATCCTGCCGTTCATCGTGCTGCGCCGCCTGGAGTGCGTCCTGGAGCCGACGCGCGAGAAGGTCGTCGAGACCGTCGCCAGGTTCGCGGGCCAGGACCTCGACACCGACCACTTCCTGCGCAAGGCCTCGGGCCACTCCTTCTACAACAAGAGCGACCTCACGCTGCGGAAGATCGCGGCCGACCCGCAGAACGCGGCGAAGAACCTGCAGATCTACGTCGGCGCCTTCTCCGACAACGCCCGCGAGGTCCTCGACAAGTACGAGTTCAACCAGCAGGTCAGGAAACTCGACGGCGCGAACCTGCTCTACCAGGTCATTGGCCGGTTCACCGACCTCGACCTGCACCCCGATGTCGTGCCCAACCACAACATGGGCTACATCTTCGAGGAGTTGATCCGCCGCTTCGCCGAGCAGTCGAACGAGACCGCGGGTGAGCACTTCACCCCGCGCGAGGTCATCAAGCTGATGGTCAACCTGCTGGTGGCGCCCGACGCGGACGCCCTCAGCCTGCCGGGTGTCGTCCGCACGGTCATGGACCCGGCCTGCGGCACGGGCGGCATGCTCAGCGCCGCCGACGACCGCATCAAGGCCCTCAACCCGGACGCGACGGTCGAGGTGTACGGGCAGGAGCTCAACCCCGAGTCCTGGGCGATCTGCCGGTCCGACCTCATGATCAAGGGCCAGGACCCGGAGAACATCCGCTTCGGCAACTCCTTCTCCGACGACGGCCACGCCCGCCGCAAGTTCGACTACATCCTCGCCAACCCGCCGTTCGGCGTGGAGTGGAAGAAGGTCAAGGAGGAGGTCGAGTACGAGCACAAGTCGCTCGGCGACGCCGGCCGCTTCGGCGCGGGCCTGCCGCGCATCAACGACGGCTCGCTGCTCTTCCTCCAGCACATGATCTCGAAGATGAAGCCGGTGGACGTCAACGGCGGGGGCGGCTCCCGCATCGCCATCGTCTTCAACGGCTCCCCGCTGTTCACGGGCGCGGCCGAGTCCGGCGAGTCCAACATCCGCCGCTGGATCCTGGAGAACGACTGGCTGGAGGCGATCGTCGCCCTCCCTGACCAGCTCTTCTACAACACCGGCATCTCCACGTACTTCTGGATCCTCACCAACCGCAAGGACGCCGACCACAAGGGCAAGGTCGTCCTGCTGGACGCGCGTGACCAGTGGCAGAAGATGCGCAAGTCGCTCGGCGACAAGCGCAAGGAACTCGGCGACGGGACGAACGGCCGCCCCGACCACATCGGTGACATCACCCGGCTGTACGCGGAGGCGCTGCAGGTCGCGGGCGATCCGGAGCACGCTCTGCACGGCAAGGTCAAGGTCTTCTGGAACGAGGACTTCGGCTACCAGCGCATCACCGTGGAGCGGCCGTTGAAGCTCCGCTTCGAGGTCACGGAGGAGACCTTGGCCGCGCTGGCGGAGGCCAAGCCGGTGGCCAAGCTGGAGCGGAGCGAGGAGTTCGTGGCGGCGGTGCGTACGCTGCTCGGCTCGTCCTGGACGACGAAGTCCGACGCTTTCGTCGCGCTCAAGGACGCGGTGGTCGCGGCCGGCCTGACCTGGCCGTCGGGCGCACCGTTCGCGAAGGCGGTACGGGAGACGATCGGCGTCCGTGACCCCGAGGGCGAGGTCCAGAAGGTCAAGGGCGCGCCGGAGCCGGACACGGACCTGCGGGACTACGAGAACGTTCCGCTGGGCGAGGACGTGGAGGACTACCTCAAGGGCGAGGTGCTGCCGCACGTGCCGGACGCGTGGATCGACCATGCGAAGACGAAGATCGGCTACGAGATCCCGTTCACGCGGCACTTCTACGTGTACAAGCCGCCGAGGCCGCTGGCGGAGATCGACGCGGAGTTGAAGTCGCTGGAGGCGGAGATTCAGGCGCTGCTGGGGGAGGTGACGGAGTGACGACCAGCAGACTTCCGTACGGAGGATCACCGCCGGACTCGTGGGCGGTAGTCCCGCTCAAATACCTCGCGACGCTCACGAACGGCTATGTCTTCAACTCTGCCGATTGGGTCGACGCCGGCACTCCGATCATCCGAATCGAGAACCTCAACGGTTCGCGGAAATTCAACCACTCCGGTTCGATACTGCCCGGTCGATACCGCGTGAAATCCGGTGACCTGCTCTTCTCGTGGTCCGGGAATCCGGGAACGTCGTTCGGCCCGTACCTCTGGAGCGACCCCGGCGATTACTATCTGAATCAGCACATCTTCAAGATGGGCGTTTCTGGTTGCGATGCCCGGTGGCTCTACTGGTCCTTGAAGGCTGCAACGCACTGGATTGAACGGGAACTCACGAGCGGCATGATCGGAATGGTTCATGTTACCAAGGAGGAACTGGCGGCCGTCCCGATCCCGGTTCCGCCCATCGAACTGCAGCGCCGCATTGCCGACTTCCTCGACGCCGAGACTGCCCGCATCGACAACCTATCGGGGCTGGGGGAACGGCAGGTCAACCTGCTTCGTGAGCGCTCGGAGGCAGAAGTGGTCCAATTCTTCGGGCCGGGAGATGGTCGCCGCGAGTACAGGTTCCGTCACCTCATGGAGTCGAATCCATGCTACGGCGTACTGGTTCCGAAGTTCGCAGACGTCGGCGTTCCTTTGATTCGCGTGAGCGATCTCGGGAGGCTTGATCATGATCTTGAGAGACTACCCAAGATCGAAGAGGAACAGGCCAAAGAGTACAAACGCACATGCATCTCCCCTGGGGACCTGTTGATCACAGTTGTGGGGGCAACGATTGGACGGTGCGATGTAGCACCTCCCGAAACCGCTGGCTTCAATGTGAGCCGCGCGCTGGCCCGGGTCCAATTGATGGCTGGGATTGAGCCTCAGATGATCGCTTCTTGGGTGCGCGGGCGAGACTTCCGAATCCAGGCGGAACTTGCCACCAGTGGTGCAGCTGCTCAGCCCGCATTGAACATGTCTGATATCACGCACTTCACGGTTTGGCTTCCTGAAACTCATTCCGGGCGGCTAGACCTTTCCCGTCGCGTGAGCACACATGAGGACGAAATCCGAAGGCTCTTGTCCGCCATTAAACGAAAGCAAGCCCTTATCGCCGAACGCCGCCAGTCCCTCATCACCGCAGCCGTAACCGGCCAGTTCGACGTATCCACCGCCAGCGGACGCAACGTAACGGACGGAGTCACCGCGTAGCCATGAGCCCGATCCACACGGAGTCCGCCTTCGGTGACGCCATCGTCGCCGCCATGGTCGAGCGCGGCTGGCGCGAGGCGCGGCCGCAGGACTACCGGGCCGATCTCGGCCTGGACACCAATGAGTTGTTCACCTTCATCGGGGCGACCCAGCCCGACGAGTGGAGCGAGCTGCTCACCGTCTACGGTGGCGACCCGAACGAGGCGCAGCGCGGGTTCGCCGGCCGCCTGGACCAGGCCATCGCCACCAACGGGCTCCTCGATGTCCTCCGCAACGGCGTCAAGGACCGGGGTGTCCTGCTCCGCGTCGCGTACTTCAAGCCGAACCTCGTCGCCCACGACTCCGTGCTGGACGGCTACCGGGCCAACCGCCTCACCGTCGTCCGCGAACTCGAGTACGCGACAAAGCAGGCCGACTGGGGCAACCGGCTCGACCTCGCCCTCTTCCTCAACGGAATCCCGGTTGCCACGGCCGAGTTGAAGAACCCGCTGACCAAGCAAGGTGTGGAGCAGGCCAAGGAGCAGTACCGCACCGACCGGGACCCCACCGAGCTGATCTTCACGCGTCGCGTCGTCGCGAACTTCGCCGTCGACCCGGATCTGGTCTTCGTCGCCACCCAGCTCAAGGGCAAGAACACCCGCTTCCTGCCCTTCAACACCGGCTCCAACGGACCGGGAGAGCCGGGCGGCGCAGGCAACCCGGCCCCGACCGCCTACGGCACGTACGCGACCTCCTACCTCTGGGAGCAGGTCTGGCAGCCGGACAACTGGCTGGACCTGCTCCAGCGGTTCGTGCACCTGCACAAGAGCAAGACGCCCGGCGGCGGCACGACGAAGACGATGGTCTTCCCCCGGTTCCAGCAGTGGGACGCGGTCAAGAAACTCACCGCGCACGCTGCAACGCACGGCGCGGGCCACGACTATCTGGTCATGGCCTCGGCCGGCTCGGGCAAGTCGAACACCATCGGCTGGCTCGCCCACCGCCTCAGCGACCTGCACACCCCCACCGACCTGCGCGAACTCGACCCCGAGGCCATCGCCAAGGGCCTCAAGCCGGGCGTGCCGGTCTTCGACAAGGTCATCGTCATCACCGACCGCCGCAACCTGGACGCCCAACTCCGCGAAACGGTCGGCAATTTCGAGCAGACCGCGGGCCTCGTCGTGAAGATCGACGAGAAACACGGAGCGAAGGGCGAACAGCTCGCCAAGGCCCTCTCTCGCGACACCGGGAAGATCGTCACCGTCACCCTGCACTCCTTCCCGGCACTGCTCGACTATCTCCAGCGCAACCCCACCGAGATCCAGGGCAGCCACTTCGCGATCATCGTGGACGAGGCGCACTCCTCGCAGTCCGGCGACGCCGCCACCGCCGTACGGTCGGCCCTGCGCGACCTCGGCCTGGACTCCGACTCGGACGACGCGGGCGCGACCACAGTCAAAGCCCCGGCCGCCGCCAGCCTCGACGAGCAGCTCAAGAAGAGGGCCGAGCAGCGCTCCCGCGCCGCGAACCTCTCCTACTTCGCGTTCACCGCCACGCCGAAGGCCAAGACCCTCGAACTCTTCGGCACGCTCCAGGACATCGACGGCAAGGCGACCTACCGGCCCTTCCACACGTACTCGATGCGGCAGGCGATCGAGGAGGGCTTCATCCTCGACCCGCTGCGCAACTACGTCACGTACAACACGTACTGGAAGCTGGTGAACCAGAACCCCGACGAGCGGGAGGTCGACCCGTCGAAGGCGAACGGCCTGCTCGCCCGGTACGCGCTGACCCATGAATCGACGGTCGCCCAGCACGCCCAGGTGATCGTGGAGCACTTCGTGGCGCACAGCCGGGGCCGTCTCGGCGGGCGGGCCAAGTCCATGGTGGTGACCGCCTCGCGGCAGTCCGCCGTGCAGATGGCGCGCGCGATCAAGAGCTACATCAAGGACCGGGACTACGACACCAAGTACCCCGACCTGGGTGTCCTCGTCGCCTTCTCCGGCTCGCTCACCGTCGACGGTGAGGAGACCACCGAGCCGAAGGAGAACGGCGGACTGTCCGAGAGCGCGCTGCCGAAGGCGTTCGCGTACACGCGTGCCGACGACAAGGCCGCCCGAGCCGGCGGTGCGGGCCAGCGCGAGTACAGGATCCTGGTCGTGGCCGAGAAGTACCAGACCGGGTTCGACCAGCCGCTGCTGACGACGATGTACGTCAACAAGTCGCTGACCGGCATCTCCGCCGTCCAGACCCTGTCCCGGCTGAACCGGACCGCCGAGCGCAAGACCCAGGCGGACCTGGCGGTCCTGGACTTCGTCAACGACGCGAACGACATACAGGACGCCTTCCGCCCGTACTTCGAGGAGGCGAACACCCTCCCCTCCGACCCCAACCTGCTCTACACCGCGCAGAGCCGGGTCATGCAGGCCGGGATTCTGTCCGGGCAGGAGATGGACGAGTTCGCCGCCGCGTACTTCGCCGCCAAGGAGAAGGCGGCGGGCTCGCAGTCCAAGTGGGAGAAGCTGCACGCCGAGCTGTACCGGCTGCTCTCCCCCGCCGTCGCCCGCTTCACGCCCCTGCTGGAGAGCGAGGACGAGGACGACCAGGAGACGGCGGAGGGCTTCCGCGCCGACCTCAACGACTACGTCAGGAAGTACGGCTTCCTCGCGCAGATCGTCCCCTACCGGGACGCCGAGCTGGAGCGGCTGCACCTCTACGGTCGCTATCTCCTCAACCGGCTGCCGCGCCGCGCGGATGGGGGCGTGGACATAGGCGAGATCGACCTCAGCCACATGAAGGTGGAGAAGACCGGCGAGTACGACGTCTCCCTCACCTCCGAGGGGCCGACGACGATGAAGGGCTTCGGCGACGGCTCGGGCGGCGCGAAGGAAGCGGAGAAGTCGCTGCTCTCGCAGTTGATCGAGAAGTTCAACGAACGCTTCGGCACCGAGTTCACCGAGCAGGACGTCATCCGCCCGTTCGAAGAGGCCAAGGCAGATCCGAAGGTGCGGGCGGCGGCCGTCGTCAACGACGAGGAGAACTTCGGCCTCGTCTTCGACAACGTCTTCGCGGACAAGATGGCCGACCACATCGACACCATCGCGGGCATGGGCCGCCAGTACTTCGGCCCCGACAAGGGCTTCAAGTCCAGCCTGGACCGCAGCGCCCGCAAGGCCGCCTGGCGGATGATCCGCCGGGAGGAGGGCCTGGACGACGAGGTCTGATGCGTACGCCCCGGCTGGTCATGCCGGCCAGGGCACGCTTTGTGCTCCGTACACCGTAGCCGTGCGGAGAAGCCAGCTGACGAGTTGGTACGGGCTGCCGCGGCCTTCTACCCCCCAACTACGAGACGCCACTTCAGGAGCGGGCGATGGATAACGAGATTCAGCTGATCAGTGACGGCGATGGACTGGCGGTCATCGGGAATCCGACGGATGTCGATCGCTTCCTCGTCCCGGAGGGACTGTCATCGAAGGACCTCGGACTGCAACGGCTCAAGTCCGTTTTCGGCACCGGGGCTGCAGTCGCGCAGGCGGGTTCGGAGATCGCCGCCAACTCCGGTCGCTGGGTGAAGCTGACTCCGAAGTCGGCGGGGCTTGTCAAGAAGTACGGGCTGAGGGAAAGCTCGAAGACGGGTCTCAGCACAGGCGTGGTGAAGGGGCAGAAGGGCCAGATCAGGGGATTCGTCGAATTCGTGAAGTCGCCCCGGTCGCTTCTGACCAACCCGGCGATTCTTGCTGGTGCTGCGGGGATCATGGCGCAAGTTGCGATGCAACAGACCATGACCGAGATCACCGACTATCTCGCCACGATCGACGAGAAGGTCGACGACGTGCTGCGCGCCCAGAAGGACACTGCGTTGGCCCGCATGATCGGAGTGGGCTTTGTCATCGAGGAGACCATGACCATCCGCGAGAAGAGGGGCAGGGTCGACGAGATCATGTGGTCGAAGGTGCAGACCGCGCCGACTACGATCGCAGACACCCAGGCGTACGCATTGCTTCAACTCGACGCACTCGCGGAGAAGATGGAGCGCAAGAACGAGATCGGCGCTCTCGCCACGACGGCGAAGGAAGCCGAGTCCGTGGTTCGGGAATGGCTCGCTGTTCTGGCTCGCTGCTTCCAACTGCAGGACGCGATCACCGTGCTCGAACTCGACCGGGTGCTGGACGCGTCTCCGGAGGAACTGGACGGGCATCGCCTCGGACTGAAGGCTGCCCGGCAGAACCGACTGGAACACATCTCGCGGAGCACCGAGCGTCTGGTGGCCCGGATGACTGCGGCTGCCGGCACGGCCAACGCGAAGGTGCTGCTGCATCCGACCAAGTCCCCGGCTCTAGTCCGGTCGAGCAACCTTGTCGCGACCGGCGTCCATGACTTCCACGGGCGGCTCGGGATCGAGTCCGGTCGCCAGTCATCCGAGGAGAGACGATGGGTGGACGCGGCCACGGAGGCGAGGGACAAGGCGCTCGAGACAGGAGCAAAGGGCGTCGACGCCGCCATCAACCTCGGCAACGGGAGCCTCGACCAGGCCGGCTCGGCCATGGGCAAGCTCTCCAGCGGGATCGCCTCGCAAGCGCGCCGTTGGCTCGGGAACGAGGAGGAACGCAGCGAGAAAGGCTGAGTGAGCGCCGACCGTCTCGGCCAACCGGGCAAGTCGTGGGTGCCCAGCCGTCTGTGCGACTGGGCACCCACGAAGGCCACGAATGTAGGGCTCAGACGGTCTGATCGGCGGCCAGCCCGACGAACCCGGCCCACGCCTCAGTGGTGACCGTCAGAACCGGCCCGGATCGGATCTTCGAGTCCCGGATGTGTATGCCCTCGACGGCGGCTGCGATCTCTACGCAGTCGCCCCCCTCAGCGCCGCTGTAGCTGCTCTTGAACCAGGCGAGTTCCAGAGCGGCAGCCGAGCTGTCTGCGGTGTTCATAGCTCTCCCAGCAACTTCTCGATAAATCCCAGGGACTCTCGCGGAGTGAGAGCCTGGGACCGGATGATTCCATAGCGAGCGGCGGCGAGACGTACCTCTTCTCGGTCCGTCAGGAGGCTGCTGCGCCCTTGGACCTCCATGTACGTGAACTGCTCTCCGCCCTTTCGCGTAAGAACCGTGAACGGGCCGTCCACGCCGGCGTTGTCCTCACGGTCGAGCGGCATGACCTGGATCTCCACATTGCGCTTCTGGCCGATGAGCAGCAGCTGTTCGAGCTGGCCTCGCAGCACCACCTTCCCACCGAGTGGCTTACGCAGCACGGACTCGTCGAGCACGAAGCTGAGTAGTGGAGCGGGCCAACGCTCGAAGATCGCCTGCCTGGCGAGCCGCGCTGCCACCCGCAGCTCGATCGTCTCCTCGTCCAGCAGCGGGCGCCGCATGGAGAGCAATGCCCGCGTGTACTCCTCCGTCTGCAACAGCCCCTTGACCACGTGGGAGTCATAGGAGCACACCTCGACCGCCTCCGCCTCCAACCGCGCCATGTCCCGGAAGAACGCCGGATACTGTGCCCGCCCCACCTCCTCCTTCAGCGCCTTGAGGACGCCCCCGGCGTCCAGCACCTCGTCGGCGCGGTCGATGAACCTCGGCGAGGGAATGCGTCGCCCCTGCTCGAAGGAGGCGATCGACTGGGCCGCGTAACCCGTGAGCCTCCCGAACTCCGGCCGTTCCAGGCCCGCCCGTACCCGCAGCAGCTTCAACTGCCGTCCGAACGCGGTCACCACGCCGGATCCCGGCTCGTCCTCCGGCCTCGGCCCGGCGTCTTCCCCTGCACTCTCGGACTCGCCCCGCTCCACCGACTCCACCGCCTCCCCGGCCCCGTACCCCGGCCCAACGCGCCCGCCCCGAGCCGGTCACGTGGCGCGCCTCGTACAGGCCCCGCCCCGTCGCGTACAGCCGACACGCGACGGTGCGTCACCACTGTTCACGCTACGCCACCGCCGGGACCGTTGGGGCATGAACAGTGAGACCGCTCCCCCGGACTGCCTCCCCTTGCCTACCAGCACCACAGGCCACTTCGAGATGCGCTTCAGCTCCACCCCGCGCGGCGCGCGGCTGGCCCGGCGTCTTGCCGGGCAGCGGTCGACGTGTGGGGCATCCCGTACGACTGCGACACGCACCACCCGCTGACGCTGATCGTCGCCGAACTCGCCGCCAACGCCGTCCGGCACGGCCGGGTCCCCGGCCGCGACTTCCACCTCTCGTTGGCCCGCGGCGCCGCGACCTTACGGATCGAGGTCACCGACACCCGCACCGAAGGCGTACCGGTCGTGGCGACGCCCGCGGACCTCCTCGACACCGGCCGTGGCCTGCTCCTGGTGGAGCACCTCGCCGACCGCTGGGACTGGCACCCACGCCAGGGCGGACCCGGCAAGACGGTCTGGGCGGAGTACGTCCTGTCGGCGGGAGGCCCACCGGCCGCCGCGCCCTCCTGCCCGTCGTCCACCGCCACGCGCGTGCCCGTGTAGCACCGCGAGCTGCCCTGGACGGCAGCTCGACGCAACGGTCACACTTGACCCCTGACCGTGACTGTTCATCACGCAACCGGGGGCAAGGTGCCGCAGGAGGCGATCTCCGACCGTTACGAACTCCTGGAGGAGCTCAGCCACGGCGGCATGGGCGACGTGTGGCGCGGCTACGACGCCGTGCTCGACCGGCCCGTCGCCGTGAAGCTCATCCGGCAGGCGTCGGTCACCTCCCCACAACTGGCCGAGGAGTTCGCCAAGCGCTTCCGCCGCGAGGCCCGCATCACCGCGCGCATCCAGCACCCCGGCGTGCCGCAGGTCTACGACGCCGTGCTGGACGCGTCGTACGAGCGGCTGTTCCTGGTGATGGAGCTCGTGGACGGCGTACCGCTGTCCGCCTACCTCGACCCCGACCGGCCGCTGCCGGTCAGCTGGGCGGCCGCCGTCGCCGCGCAGGTCGCGACCGTGCTCTCGTACGCGCACGACGTGCCGGTCATCCACCGGGACCTCAAGCCGGGCAACATCCTCGTCGCACGTGACGGCACCGTGAAAGTCCTGGACTTCGGCATCGCGGCGATCCTGCGCACCGACGTCACCAAACTGACCGCAACCGGCAGCCCCATCGGCACCCACCAGTACATGTCACCCGAGCAAGTCCGCGGCGGACGCATCACCCCGCAGACGGACCTGTACGCGCTGGGCTGTGTGCTGCACGAACTCCTCAGCGGGCGCCTCGTGTTCGAGGCGGAGAGCGAGTACCTGCTGATGTACCAGCACGTCAACGCGGCTCCCACCCCGTTGCGACAACTGCGACCCGACGTCCCCGAGGCGCTGGAGGAGCTGGTCCTGCACCTGCTGCGCAAGGCGCCCGAGGCGCGGCCCGCCGACACGCAGGAGGTGTACGCGCGGCTGCTGCCGTTCCTCCCGCCGCCAGGCCAGGAGCCCGGCACGGCCGATGCCGGGCCGGCCGGCGCACCCGATCCGACGGGCGTGTTCCGTCGCCCTTTCGCGCCCCGCGCCCGCGCCGAGGCCCCCGCACCCGGCGGTTCGACGCCGACAGCCGTCCTGCCGGGGGTCCAGCCGGTGCCCGTCCCCGCCCGGCTGCGCGAGGACATCAAGGCGGCGTACGCCCACTCCGACGCCCTGCTGGAGGAGGAGCGGTTCGCGCAGGCCGCCGAAGTGCTCGGCGAGGTCATCGAACCCGCGGCCCTCGCCCTCGGCTCCGAGAGCAAGCAGGTCCTGGCGCTGCGCCGTCAGCGTGCGGCGATCCGCCTCCTCGGCGGCGACTACCGGGCCGCACTGCCCGAGTTCGACGCCCTTGCCGACGCGTACGCCCGCGCCGCCGGCCCCACCGGCGAGCAGGCCCGCGCCTGCCGCGCCCAGGCGGCCCGGTGCCGCGCCGAACTCGGCCAGGTCACCGACGCGCTGGCCGCGCTCCAGGGCGTGCTGAACGTCGTGCGGGCCGTCGACAGCGACGTGAGCGAGGAAGCCGTGGAGCTACGGCACAACATCGGGATGCTGCTGCTCGCCCAGGGCCGGGCCGTCGAAGCCCGGCAGGTCCTCGAACCGCTCCACCAGGACATGTGCATGGTGTTCGGCCCCGACGACGAGATGGCCGTCGAGATCGCCGAGGCACTCGCCGTGATCCGCCTCGACCTCGACGGATCGGCTTCCTGACCCGCTTCGTCCGGAAGCGGCATCGGCCGAACCCGTGCTGCTCGCGACGCGTTCGAAGCCGCGCCGCACCGGTGACCACAACTTTTGAGCCGGGTTTCCCGGGTGAGCGACAGCCTGCAGGCGCATGAGTCCTGCGGGCCGCTGTCCCTGACTCCTTACAGATCCCACTCGTCGACCAGCAGCCCCAGGAGTCGCCGCTGCCGCCTCTGCAGCAATCCCGGCGCCCACTCCTGGTGTTGCAACACCTGGCTGGTCAGGGCGAACGTGGATACGCCGTGCCTGCCGGTGAAGTACTTGGCCTTCTTCTCGGTGAAGTCGTAGTTCTGGGCGTAGGCGTTCTTCGTCCGGTTGAGCAGGACGAGGTTGCCCAGTCGGTGCGTCCACTCACTGCGCTGCTCGTCGGTGAAGTGTCGCAGCCACTGCGACTGCTGCTTAGGATTCTGCGGTAGCACGTGCTCGACGGTGATCAGGGTGTGGTCGTAGGAGACTCCGGGCTTTCCTGCCAGCATTTCGTCCAGGCGCAGCAGGACGTACTTACGGGTCTTGGTGACGAGGTAGATGTCCCCGTCCAGACGCGCGAGAGTCTCGGCCTTCTCCGTGTCCGTCAGGGCGAAGGACGTCGCGTCCAGGCCCTCGCCGGCGTTGAGTTCGCGCAGGAGGTCCGCGTAACGCGTGACGCGGGGAGTGGTGTAGACGCGGCGGATGAACATGCTGGCCGCCAGCCGTTCCAGTGCGCCGAAGAATCTGTCGAGCCAGGCCGGGTCGTCGCCGTGGTTACGCAGCGCCCACAGGGCCGCGGGCCGCCAGTCATTGTTGTCGATCTGCTGGAGGCGTTTGAACCAGGCGTTGACCTGCTCCGCTCCAGAGGCCGCCGCGTAGCCGGCGTCACGGATCTGCACGTAGGCGTCCGCGTACGGCACGACTACGTCATTGACGAACGACTCGGCCTTGCCGGGCAGGTAGCGGCTCAGCACCTGCCCGGGAAACTCTTTGAGCAGTTCCCGCTCTGCCCGTTTCATGGCGAACACCATGCGCAAGTGAAGAAAGAGGTCGGCGAAGTCGTCCCGGCCCAGGGCCTCCTCCGCGTCCTCCCACTTGCGGGCGCACTCCTCCGAGGTCTTCTCGTCCAGAGCACCGATGATGTGCGACTTGAAGATATCCGTGGGTGAGAGGTCCATGCCCCGGGAGTTCATCACGCTGAAGATACGGTGCGCGCTGTCCAGATCGGGGGTGCTGACGACGACCAGGAAGGTGCGCTCACCAAGCATCAGCACGAGGTCCAGCCGCCGCTCCTCCGACCAGTCGGCCAGTAGCGCGTGCAGCGCCTTCGCGTTGCGCAGGACGGCCTTCTGCGCGTCCGTCGGCAGCGTCTCCTCCTTCAGGATCCGCAGCGCCTCGGTGGCTCCTTTTGTCTGGACGTACTTCTGGAAGAAGCCGGCGTCACGGATTCGCAGGGTGAGCCTGGGCTTGGGATCGAGCCGGCGGACCTTGTTGCCGGGCTCCGTGACCAGTCTGTCGAGATCGCTGCGCAGGTCGGTGTCCGCCGTCAGGTCGCGAAGGAGGGCGAGCAGGATGGTCAGGGTGGTGAGGCGCTGCTGGCCGTCGATGACCTCGGCGGGCGCGTTGCCCTTGGCCTTGACGAGCACGATGGAACCGAGGAAGTACGGCTCGTCCGTCCCCCTGTCCAGCGACTCCTCCAAGTCGGTGAGCAGTTGGACGGCCTGCTCGACGTCCCAGGCGTACGGCCGCTGGTAGTCCGGAATCCTGAAGTCGTAGTCACTGCTGAAAACCTTGTGCAGGGACACTTCCTGCGCCTCGAGTTGCTGCATGTTCCAATGATGTACGGGCTGTTGCTGCCACGTCCCAGGGATCCCGTGAGCTGAGCCATGCACGGGGCCCTGGTCTGGGCACAGTAACGTCACGGAGCCGTGGGAGCGGGGGCTGGATAGCGTCGCTGCCGCACGAGTGCGGTTGCGTCGGTCGGTCCCAGATCGGCCTGGGCTCATTGCGTTGGCAGATCAACTCGGGCCACTCCTGCGCCCGGCGGCCCAGGCAGCGTGGCCGCGCAGATGACCGATGACCCCGGCCCCCTGCTTGTGCGGGGCCTTCGGCGCCCCCAAGTGGTCTGCGGTGCTCACCGTTTCAGCGCCCCCACCCGGTCTCAGCCGACTCCCCAGACGGCGTTCCCAGCGCCTGCGAGGGGCTTTCCTGGGAACGTCATGGGAACGGAAGGCCGTGTGAAGACGGGGAACGATCAGACAAGGGCGGAAGACCGCACCCCGCTGACCAGCAGAAACAGGCAAGCCAGAGAAAAGCCAACACAGACAGGGCAGGTCATAAGGCCTCTCCTAAAGCGGGTGTCGCAGGTTCGAATCCTGCCGGGGGCACCAGTTCAGAGGGCCCTTGCCTCCCGAATCCGGGAGGCAAGGGCCCTCTGACATCTACATCTGACACGTCTGACATCGGTGGTGGCGGTCCAGCGTCTGCCCGTAGCACGGTCCACGGACTGCTCAGCCTCGCGCCCGCGTGCGGCGGGGCTCCTGGACGGTGGCCGTGTCGGCATCGCTCTCCCCCTCCTCAAGCGCGGGCACGGCGACCCGTCTCGCTCCACGCCCTCCGCCAAGCCGAGTACAGCTGCCAGGCCGCCGGGCAGTCGGGGCGATCGCCCTGTGGGCGGTCAGGGTCGGGACGGCACCTCGGACATCGCATGCAGTGTTCAGCGAGGTCACTGAACGCCTGGTATGACGGCGTCACTGTGGCGGTCAATGGCCGTCCTCCACATCAGCGTCGGCAGCCTTGTTCAGCTCGTGCCATCCGGCGGCGATCAACCGCGCAACGGTGAGCGGGGCACACAGTGTTGCTGCCGAGGCCAAGGGAACCGACCAATACGAGGCCGCCGCCGCGTCGGGCTCTTCTACGTCCAGTCTCGGCACACCGAGGTATACGCAACGGCCCAGGCAGTCGACTTCCCGCGTCCGCCACTCCTCGGCTGCCTGATGCCACGTCCGGGGCATGCTGGCCGGCACGAGCGCGTAGTAGCGGTGACCGTGCGGGTCGCAGATGACGGGGCCACCGTCGAGGGCCTCGCCGAGGAACTGGTCGACCTCTCTCGAGAGCATCCTTTCACCGGACACGGCAAGCACGAGACGCCCAGGGAGTCGTACGGCTGAGAACAACGCCCCCAATGGCAGCACAGCGAGCCTGTATCGCTCCCACTCCTCGATGGCTCGGGGCCGGGAACGCTCCGGGAGAGTCGACAACAGCCAGTGCTCGACAGCCAGGCGGTGGTCGGCTCGGAGATGGTCGACTTCCCCCGGACGTCCGTCCGCATAGCGCAGCACGCCGGTCCCCAAGTGCGCCCCAACCTGCTGCGGTCGCGCGCGGCCTCACATGCCCTACGTGAGCGGCTTCCAGTCGTGTTGGATAGCGATGAACTCTCGTCGCGCGGGCGGCGGGAACTGGAGAGCATCCGGTACGCGATCCGCCTCGCCGAGGCGTGAGAGGAGCCCGACGGTGTCCGACGACCTGACCCCGGTAGCGAACTTCCTGTACGAGGCGGGCACGCTGAAGCACACCGCGCGCACCGGATGATGGATGGCAGGCGTACGCGCCCCCGAGACCGTTGCGGAACACTCCTGGCGCACCGCGCTCATCGCGTCGATCATCGCGAAGCTCGAAGGCGCCGACCCTGCCCAGGCCGCCTACCTCGCGGTCTGGCACGACTCGCAGGAGACCCGCACCGGCGACGTCAATCACCTCGGCAAGAAGTACGTCGCCGGCGAGGCCGACCCCCGCGACGTCACGGCCGACCAGATCGCGAACTTCCCCGAGGGCCTCGCGCAGGCCGTGCGGGAGTTGGTGGCCGAGTACGAAGCAAAAGAAACCCCAGAAGCCCTCTGCGCCCGGGATGCCGACAAGCTGGAATGCATGATCCAGGGCATCGAGTACAAGGCACAGGGTCATGAGAACGCCCAGCGGTGGATCGACAACAGCCGCAGCCGGATCGTCACCAAGAGCGGCCAAGCGCTCGCTGACACAGTCCTGGAGACCGGCTCCCTGAACTGGCTGCGCACCGCCCTGGGCGAGAAGCCCAGCTAGACCGAACAGGACGAAGGCCGCCGTACGACCGGCGAGAGGCAGAGGCAACGCTCGATCTCACCGTTCAGCACGACCCCAGCCCCTCCCTGCACGCGCCGATCCGACGCACCCAGCCAGGCCGAGGCAATCGACGTCAGGCATCAGGTGAAGCCACTGCGTCAAGACCGAGACAACGCGCAGGGCGGTGTCGGTGACATCGACGCTCACCACCGTGCGAGCGTCGCCCGCAGCGGAGCCGGGAGCTCACAGTCCCGGGGCTTGCCCCGTCCAGGAGCAGTAGCTAGTCCGATTTACTGATCTATGTAAGTTTTTCCGCATGGCTGCACCTTTGCTTCAGTCCGCGCCCGTCAGGCTCGCACTCGGACTCGGGGAAACACCCGAAACTCTTGGACAAAGGAGCAACCACATGAGTCCTGACCACGGGACGGCCTCGCAATTCGAGCCAGCGGCTCAAGGCGGGTCCAGGAACCTCCGAAGGCTCGCCGCGATTGCGGCGGCGGTGACGTTCGCGGTAGGGACCCCTGCGGTGGCGGTCGCCACCAGCATGACCGCTCAGTCGGGCACGACCTACGTCACTGGCCCCCACTGCGACTACGGCAAGCCGAATCACGGCGACTGCCCGACCAAGACCCCCAAACCTACCGTCACGGTCACCACAACAGCGACGGTGACGGCAACCGCGACGGTGACGGCAACCGCGACCGCATGCGGTACGGGCGTGGACTCGACGAAGCCGAACGGCAACGAGCAGTTCCTCGCCGCGCTGAGAAATGGGATTCCCTTCGCCGGCAGGCGTACCACCAACGGGAACAACCCGGACAACCCGAACATCGTTTCAGGTCCGGCCAACACTCCCGGCTGGACCGACCTCAGCACGATCGCCGGCTTCCCGACGAACTCCACGGTCTGCGGCGTCTCGGTCGACGCCCAGGGCAACGACGCGTTCTACAAGATCATCACTCAGGGCGGCACGGTCTACACGCTGCACTGTGCGGCCACCAACGCCCTCGTGTGCCCCGCTCCGGCGCAAGGGCAGCTCCCTGCATCGCAGTGGGTCGCGGTGACACCTCAGCCCTGATCGACGCCTGGCGCCGACGGCGACCGCAGGCCTGAGGACGGCGACCATCGCCACAGGTGAGAGGTGATGGGAACCGCAGGGAGCCACGGGCGCGAGTGGGCGTCGTACAGGACAACAGCCCCCGACCTGGCCGGTCAGGGGCTGTTGTCCGATGCGATCAGAAAGCACCCGTGCCCCGGCGAATACGTGAGGACCCCTGGCCGCCGGCTTGCGGCCCCCGGTCGAGAACCCAGGTCAGGGGCCGTTCTCAGGTCGTGCTCGGTCAGCGGGACGCGGGTGGGATGCTCTGGTCGTACTGGAAGACGTTGCGGGGGTCGTAATCCGCCTTGATCCTGCGCAGTCGGTCGAAGTTGGATCCCCAGTAGGCGGTCTCCCAGTCCTGCATGCCGATGTTCGGCACGTTGACGTAGGCGCCGTCCACGTAGGGGCGCAGTGCCTGGCTGAATTCGGCGATCCAGGCCTGGGCCTTCGGGGTGAGCGGGTCGCAGACGCCCGGCTGGTCACTGCGCTTGCCCCAGCCGGCGCCGGGCTCGGCGTAGAAGAGCGCGTCGCGGTGCGGGAACGCCGTGCCGCCGCGGGGGCTCCTCCTGACCGCACCCCCGAACGCCTGAACGAAGTAGTTGCTGTCGTCCGTGGGCGCGTCCTTCATGAACGAGGCGATCACGTCGATCGCCTTGGCCGAGAACGGCTTCTTGGTGAATTGCGAATGGAACTTCCAGTTCGCGGGTTCGACCGCGATCGGGGTCTGGAAGCCCGCATACACGTCGCCCCAGTTTCCCACCTGCACCGTCACCTTGGGGCTGCCGATCGACAGGACCGGGGCCAGCAGCTTTTTCGCCTCCGCGGGTATTCCTTCCGCGAGGACCGCGAACAGCAGGATCTGGTTCGGGTGAACTTCGAGTTGGGTGCCAAGGCGGTTGTCGACGTACGGCGCCGTGCGCTGGTAAGCCTCGAAGATCCTGCGCAGGTCGCCGACTCCGTCCCACGTGACCTGCATATAGGTGACGCTCTTGAGCGGGGCCAGTTTGTAGGTCAGTGAGGTGACGATTCCGAAGTTGCCGTTGCCCGCTCCGCGCAGCGCCCAGAGCAGGTCCGCGTTGTGGCTCGGATCGGCCTTGATCGCCTTGGCACACTCGCCGCCTTCCGCGACGACGATCTCGGCGCCGATCAGGCTGTCGCAGGCCATGCCGAGCCAGCGGGTGAGGAAGCCGAAGCCGCCGCCGAGCGTCGCGCCGGCCAGGCCCACGCTGCCTTCGGTACCGGTCGTCACCGCGAAGTTCTGCTTCGCCAGTGTGGTCACCGCTTCCAGCTGGTTGAGCCCGGATCCCACCGTCGCGACGCGAGCGGCGCCATCGATGTGGACCGACTTCAGCTCGCTGATGTCGATCACAAGGCCGCTGTCGACGTTCGACCAGCCCTCAAGGCTGTGACGGCCGCTCCGGATCCGCAGCGCGACGTCGCTCTGCCGCGCCCAGGTCAGGGCGTTGACCACGTCCTGGGTGTTCTGAGCGAAGACGATGACCAGCGGATAGTGGGAGAAGAGCCGGTCCCAGCCGAGGCGCGCATCCGTGTACCCGGGGTCGTCGGGGCGGACGATGCGGCCGGTCAGCTTCGCCGGCGGGCACTGTTCCCCGTACCCCTCGCTCACACCGGCCTCGGTCACGGCACTCGTACCGGGGGCTTCGGCCGCCGCAACGGCCGGCACGACGACCGCGCCGGCACTTGCGACCGCCGTCGTCTTGAGCAGTCTGCGACGGGAAAAGTCGTTCACGGTCCGCGTCCTCTCGCTCACCAATAGTTACAAATATGCCCCTTATGGACTATTTGCGCGAACCGGACGTAAGCGAGGGCGCTCCGTTCGAATCCTGCCGGGGGCACACGACGAAGGGCCAGTTCAGGGGCATGACGCCCTCGAACTGGCCCTTCGCCGTGATCACGGCCGTGCCACTCTCGTGCCACAAAGTCCGCTGCGGCTGGGGCGGTCGGCTCCGCGATTTCAGCCAGCCGCTTTGGCGCGAGCCTCGAAGATCACGGCCCCAACGTCGTGCTTCAGCCTGCCAACGCCCCGGCAGGCAAAACGGTCCGACGGGCGAACCGCCGGACCGCCGGACCGCTATGAATGATCAGCCTTTGAAGGTGATGATGTAGACGGGGCTGTTGGTGCTGCCCTCGTTGTGCACCACCGGGCAGGACGACTTCTGCTCGCTGTGCTCGGTCTTGACCTGAATTCCGCAGAAGGGCGAATCGTCCCAGTTCAGCGTGTTGATGTTGCTGAGCACGGGGATGTTGTCTCCCCCGCTACCGGTGTTGGCGCTGGCCCCGCCGATGCCGGCGAAGAGGATTCCGCAGGTGGCTACGGCCACCGCTGCGATCTTCTGGACGTTCCTCACGTGTTCTCCTCCGCTGCTCTGCCCCAGATCGGGCAGACACCTGGAGAACGATGCACAAATAGGATCAGAGCGTAACGTCATTCATGTTTTGATCACTCCTGCGGCCGTACACATCAAGGCGGGCGCCTGTCTGCTCGTGATCGATTCTCCGGGCTGCACGTGGATGCCTACAGGTTGACGATGAGTCAGAGCTGGTGCGCGGATATCTCACGTTCCACTCATGCGGTTGCGGCGGTCCCGGCTCGCCCAGGTCCATGACAACGTGGCTAGTGTGATCAGGTGACGGAAATCAGGATCCTCGGTGACCGCAAGGAATGGCTGAAGGACTTCGAGCAGCAGCTGCACGCTCGTTACACGGCGGCCGGACTCAGCGCCGTCGCGGCGGAGCGCAAGCTCGACAACGTACGCACCGATATCGGTGACTGGACCGTCGCCGAGATCACGGACGCCGGGACCCGGGTGGGATACGTCGCCGTGGTCGTGGCCGAGGACAACGGCGTGCTCGCGGGCCGTATCGGCGACCTCCGGGTGGACGCGCTGCACGCCGGCCAGGGGCACGAGCAGACCGCCCGGGACTGGGCTGAGGAATGGTGTGCAGAGCGCGGCGCGCGTCGGCTGGGCGTACTGCTGACCGAGCCCGCGGGCGAGTTGTTCAACGGTTACGGCGTCCGTGGCCAGCTCAGGATGCGGCGCGTCGGTTCTCCGCCGGAACCGCTCGACGGCGTCACCGCACGACCGATGACACAGGCCGAATATCCCGAGTGGCTCGCCTCCGAGAAGGCCGGCTACGTCAGCGGCATCGTCCGGGCGGGAGCTCTGAGCCCCGAGGAGGCCGTCCGCAAGTCCGATCGCGACTTCGCGAAGCTGATTCCCGAGGGCCTGGCGACGCCCGACAACACGTTCCTGGTGCTCGAAACGGCTCGCGAGCGGATCGGCACCGGCTGGCTGAAGCACGGGTACCTCCCGGGGGTCACCTACGGCTACTCGCTGCACATCCAGGAACAGCACCGCGGCAAGGGGTACGGCCGGGCCGCGATGACGGTCGGCGAACAGGCGGCACTCGCCGCCGGTGACTCGGCGCTGATGTTCACCGTGTGGGGCGGCAATGAGGTGGCGATGAGCCTTTACACGAGCGCCGGCTACCAAGTCATGGAAGAACACCGTTCCATTGACCTCCCCGGCTCCGCGGCCTGACGCGACTCACCACGACTGGGTGCTTCGGTGGCATCGTCACGCGCCGACCGCTGAGGTTCGTGCCACGACCGTGCCAGGATCGGTTACCCGCGTCGATGAGCCGCACTTGGCCGGCTTGCGGCCACCAGTACGACCGTGATGCTGATCAGCAGGGACCAGGCGCCGAACTTCTCCACGCCGACGGGCTGCCAGCCGTGGAGCTGGTAGGGGTAGCGCCAAGCGCCCACGTAGGTGGCGAGGTTCTCCGCCACCCACAGGAAGAAGCCGATCAGGACGAACGACAACGCCAGCGGCATCTGCCGGCGTGTCCCGCGCACCGTGAACCGTGCGGAGGTGCCCGCGGTGACGGCCACCAGCAGTGCGGCCAACGGCCAGCGCACATCGGGCAGCCAGTGGTGACTGAAGAAGTTGAGGTAGATGGCCGCGGCCACCGCCGCTGTCGCCCTGGGCCGGTAGCGGGTCAGTTCAAGATCGAAGAGATGCCAGGCCCGGCAGATGTAACTGCCTACGGCCGCGTAGAGGAACCCTCCGTACAGCGGTACGCCGGCGAACTTCAGCACGGCCGGCTCCGGGTAGCTCCACGAGCCGAGGGACACCTTCACCAGCTCGAAAGCCAGGCCGATGACATGGCAGACGGTGATGACAGCGATATCCCGCCCGCTCTCCCAGCCGCGCAGCCAGAACAGCAGGGTGAGCAGCACGCCGTAGACGACGAGCAGGTCGTATCGGGCGACCGGGAGGCCGGGCAGCAGGGTGGACACCGCCACACCGGACAGCAGCGCGATGGCGAAAGCGCAGGCTCTGGTCTGTGTCCAGGCGAAATGGAACAGCTGGCGAACCGATGAGGGCAGGGGGCCGGTGACGTATGCGCTGAAGCTGAACATGTTGCACTGGAGGACGAGCGTGCATGGAGGGAAGGTTCCAGTGAGCCCACGGCAGCGCCGGGCAATGCAGCCCGTCCAGCGCACTTGCATGCCACTGAGCAGCGCATCTACGGGAAGTGGCGCGTCGGTACGTCCTACTCCTCCGTGCGCAACAGGTGGACAGGAACTCGTCGACGCCGTCGAGGGCCACCTCGTCCGGCAGCTGCTGCGTCGATGCGGCCGACCAGGCCAGCAGGGCCTCGCGCTCCCGGGGCGCGGCCGGGGCGTCCTCCAGCGTGGACGACCGTTCGTCGATCAGCAGCAGCAGGTCGGGGAACTCCAGAGTCTTTTCCGGGGCCGTTCCACATTCATTTCCACCGCGGCCGTCCATCGCCTTGCTCCTACGACAGGGCAGCGATTTTCATGGCCGGCGCGGCGGCAGTGACCGGATCTCTGAGTTCCGGCCGTTCTGCTGGGACACCCTGGATGCCTCCTGCCCGTTGGGTCCCGGCCGGAGTGGGTCTATCGTCGGAATCATGGGGCCAGGACGAGGAGGACGGCCGGTGATGCCGCAGGACGAGGCCGTGATCGGCTGCACGGGGAAGGTGCTCATCGGAACGCGCGGTTCCACGGGCCCCGGCGAAGTCCTGGTGCGGGTCAGAGGCGGCTCCGAGACGTTCCTCGCCTGGTCGGAGGAGCCCCTGCCCGTGGGCGCGACGGTGCTCGTGATCGAATCACGGGGATGCCGCGAGGTCGGCGTCATCGAGTGGGTGGATCCATTGGACGCGCTCGGCGACAGCGCCGAGGCCGGCTGAGGAGTAACAGGAATGTTCGGATACCGCGTACCCGCTCCCGACGAGGCGATGTTGATCTCGGGGGGCAGGCGGGGACTGGGGGGCGCGCCGTTCCGAGTGGTCACGGGGCACGGCAAGTTCGTGCTGCCGGTCTTCCGGAAGGTCCGGTTCCTCACGCTGTCCATGTGTGAGTCCGAGGTCACCGAGACCTGTGTGACCAGGCAGGGCATCGCGCTGCACGTC
Organism: Streptomyces sp. NPDC046915; assembly: GCF_040644935.1. Taxonomy (NCBI): domain Bacteria; kingdom Bacillati; phylum Actinomycetota; class Actinomycetes; order Kitasatosporales; family Streptomycetaceae; genus Streptomyces; species Streptomyces sp. NPDC046915. Next base: position 73,691 of record NZ_JBEYXB010000008.1, read on the forward strand.
CGCGCGGTCATCGCCTTCAAGGTCGGCAACGACCACGAGAGCATCATCAACGCGGGCCAGCGGTTCCTCTCCGACCAGGAGCAGATGTCGGTGCTCACCGGCCGGATCTTCGCCGGGCACCTGCGGGCCATCATCGGCTCGATGACGGTCGAGGAGATCGTCACCGAGCGGCAGAAGCTCGCCGCGGAGGTGCTGGACACGTCGAAGACGGAGATGGCGAAGATCGGACTGATCGTCGACTCGCTCCAGATCCAGTCGATCGACGACGGCGACACCGGCTACATCGACGCGATGTCCGCGCCGCACAAGGCGGCCATCCAGCGGCAGGCGCAGATCGCCCAGGCGCAGGCCACGCAGGTCGCGGTCGAGGCGGAGCAGGCGGCGGCCCGCAAGCAGGCCGAGTACGGCCGGCAGACCGCCATCGTCAAGGCCGAGTACTCGGCCGAGGTGGACCGCGCCCAGGCGCAGGCCGCGCAGGCCGGTCCGCTGGCGCAGGCGCACGCCCAGCAGGAGGTGCTCGCCGCCCAGACGGAGCTGGCCCAGCGCCAGGCCAAGCTGCGCCAGCAGCAGCTGGTGGCCGAGGTCGTGAAGCCCGCCGAGGCCGAGGCCGAGCGGGTCAGGATCCTCGCGGCCGCCGAGGCGCAGCGGATGAAGATACAGGCGGAGGCGGCTGCCTCGTACGACCGGGTCGCGCTCGACCGGATGCTGATCGACCAGCTCCCGCAGATCGTCAAGGAGGCCGCCGGCGGCCTCGCGGGCGCCAACGTCAACGTCCTCAACGGCGCGGACGGTCTCGGCGAGATCGCCGCCGGTCTCGTCTCCCAGGGTCTGACGATCCTCGACTCGGTCCGGCAGAACCTGGGCGGCCAGGACTCCGACGGCAACCGGTCCGACGGCAATCGATCAGACGGCAACCGGTCCGGCGGCGACCGCCGCGGAGAGAGCGGTAGCAGCGGTCTGCTCCAGCTGCCCACCGGCAAGGGGCGGAAGTCGGACGACGGTCCGGTGGACGTCGACTAGTCGACCAGGAGCGGCGACAGTTCTCCGGCCGCGCCCGCCTGCCGGCCTGCTGCCCGCCCGTCCGTACTGCGTGCTCGCCCGCCCGTACTGCGTGCTCGCCCGCCGGCCGATCAACGGCCGTCGGCGCCGAGTCGGCTGTGTGATGATGCACGGACGATGACCGGCCCTGGGGAGGGACCGGGTGTATGGGAGGGGACTGAGCCACCGTGGGCAAGGGCGGGTCGTCCATACCGGACGAGGAGTGGGAGCGCTTTCTGAGGGAGGCCGAGGCCGGGACTCAGGGGGCGCCCGAGGAGCCGTCGGCGCGGGCTCGGATGGTGGCGCGGCGGTTGCAGGAGGAGAACGGCCGTCCGGAGGGGTGGCGGACTCACCAGCCGGCCCGGCGGCGCCGGGGCAAGGGCTGGTACGCGGTCGGGCTGATCGTCGCGGTCGGCCTGCTGGTCGTGGCACTGGCTCCTGGGCGGGTGGCCGGCTGGTTCGGAGGCGGGAGCGGCGACGGTGACAGTGCGCCGCTCGCCGTCGAGTCGAAACGTCCGGATCAGGCGCCGCCGACCGAGGCCGCGGCCCAACTGCCCACGCTGAAGGAGCCGTTCAGGGGTTCACCCGCGGTGCGGTGGGGTGACGGGACGGCGGGGATCGGTATGCCGGCGGCCCGGGCGACCGGCTGGATGAGCAAGGAGCAGGTGACGCAGGCGCTCGATCGGACCCGGGACTTCCTCGCCGAGTCCAGTCTGGATCCTGGGGTGCTGCGCGGGGAACGGCCGCGGAAGGCCATCGCGTTGCTCAATCCGCATCAGCGGGACACCCAGGACTACCTCGCGACCGCGTTCCGCGCGCCCAGCAAGGAGGACGATCCCTTGCTGCTGTTCAGCCGGTTCCAGAAGGCGAAGGTGAAGCTGGTCGGGAACGTGGTCAAGACGCGCGGGCGGGTCACGTACCGGGAGGGCAAGCGTGGTGCGCTCGAGGTGACCACCGATGTCACGTACGTCTATCCGGTCGTGCGCGCCGCGGCGGGCAGCGACGAGGTCGTGCGGACCATCGTGCGCCGCGAGGTCGTGATGAGCTGGGACGACCCGGCGAAGGTGGTCATCGAGCCGGGGACGTTCTCCCTGCTCTCCTACAAGGTGGACACCACCAACGGCGGTTGCGACACCTTCACCGGCTACCTCACCCCCTCCTTCGGCGCCGACCGCGCGACCAAGAGTCCCGGAGACGGTCCCGAGGTCGACCCGTACGACCGCAGCAAGTCGCTGGACGCGCGTATGCGGGAGGGCGGCGACGCGGGGTGCGGTACCGCCTCACGGTCTTGAGCGAGGGGTGCCCCCTGGGCCTCCCTGGCCCCCCTGGCCCCATCTAAGTCATAGGCGGAACGACCCAGAGCCTGACCGTCCTGTCGTTGCTGCCGGAGGCGAGAACGCGGTTGTCGCCCGAGAACGCCACGACGGTGACGGGCTTCAGGTGGCCGGCCAAGGGCGCACCCAACTGCTTGCCCTGACGGACATCCCACAGGAGGACTTTCCTGTCGTTCGCGCAGCTGGCGAGGATGCGCCCGTCGGGAGAGAACGCCACGGAATTCACGCGCCTGCTGTGGCCGAGGAGGGGGTCACAGATCTGTTGACCGTCTTCCACGTTCCACAGCCGCACCGCCCTGTCGTTCCCGCAGGCGGCCAGGGTGCGACCGTCCGGGGAGAGGGCGAAATCCTCGAAGCAGACCTCTTGCCCTTTGAAGAACAGGGATGTCAGCAGATTGCCGCAGTGGACCGCGTCGCGTAACGGCGTTCCGGCAGCCTCTCCGCTCACGACGTCGAAGAACAGGATGTTGGTACGGGCCCGGTTCGTCGTGGCGACGAACCGCCCGTACGGCAGGTAGGCGAGCAGCGCCTTCCCCGGCGAGGTGGTACCACTGTCGGCCTCCGGCCCCAGGACCCGGTACCGCTTACCGGTGCTGATGCTGAGCAGGTGAACACGCCAGTCGCCGGCCACTCTTGCCGCGAGCGTCTCTCCGTCCGGCGAGAAGGCCAGGGCCTGCACGTTCGATGCGGTCTCGAGACGTGCGATCGGCTGCCCCGTGTCGAGGCACCACAGCTCCACGACGCCATGGCTGTCGGCGGCGCCGATGGCGAGGATGTCGCCTGTCGGTGACAGGGCCATGGCTCTTCCGAAAGCGGTGATGGGCCCGCCGGTCGGCTTCAGATCGACGGCGTTCCAGAACCGTACGTTCCCGTCCCCGTCGCAACTGGCGACGCTGCTGTCATCGCCCAGGAACCCGAGGGTCGCAATGGACGCGCCATGGCGGCGAGACGTGACGAGCGGGGCATCGCATCCCTTGTTCCAGACGTCTGTGAGGATTCCGCCCGCCAGCGCGCCGCTCTTGTCCGGCACGGCTTCCGCACTCGACTCCGACGTATTCGACTCCGCTTCCTTCTTCAAGGAGGGCAGATATATGTGCTGAATCAGCTTGCCGATCTGAGCGGCGGCCACGAGGGAGGCACCGTCGTGGTGCGCCGCGGTGACGCCACCGTCCGCCGGAGATCGCGGGCTTGGATCGGCCGGCCCGCTCAGCCCTGGGGCGGGTCCGGCAAACGAGGGTGGGCGAGGTGGACTCCTCCATGCACGACGGCGGCGGCGATGCCGTTGTCCGCCCTGATGTTCACGTCCCGGTGAGCGGCGACGCCACCTGGTGCGGACACGGTCCCGGCAGCGGCCGCCACGTACTCGCCCAGCAGGGCCCGCAGTTCGGTCGCGACCCGATGCCGTTCGGCCTCGCCCAGATCCTCCAGCAGGTCCGCGAAGCGGCCGCGCCAGGCCGCCTCCTCCTGGATGCGCAACGCCTCGGCTTCTTGGCCGCGAGCGGCCACCAGGGCGCCCGCGGTTCTGTCCAGCCGCTCCTCCACGGTCCGCTCGCGTCCGGAGTCCCCGCGGCCGATCAGCCGCACGAGTCCCTGTCTGAGACCCGACCACGCATCCGTCCCCGCTGCCTGCACCACGGCGGCACCACCTGCCGTGGCCAGCGCCGTGAACGCCTCAGCCAGCATCGCTCACCGTCCCCCTCCGCTGCCATGCGATGTCCGGACGATACGCCCGCACTCCGGGCGTGAGTGCCGTTTTCCACCAAGTCCCGCCACGGGAGGGGAGTGTGGGCCTACCTTGCCTCTCGCGGCCGGCTCGGTCAGTTAACTGTAAAGAACCTTGACAGTCTATTGGTCTAGTCCAAAGATGGGCGCGCCCCGCTTGCCCTTCCATCCTGGGAGCGTCAATGAGACGAGCTGGTTCTCTTCGCGCACTGCTGTCCTGTGCGGCCGTCACCGCCCTGTCCGCCGGACTCGTCGCCCTCGGGGGCGGTGGTGCGGTCGCCGCGCAGGGCGCGTCCTCGCGTCCCGCCGCGCCCAAGCCCATGCCCGCGCATGTCGCGGCGCCGTACGTCGAGACGTGGACCGGGGAGAGCCCGGCCGCGCTCGCCGCCGCGTCGGGGAACAAGTACCTCACGATGGCGTTCCTCCAGACGGACACCGCGGGCTCGTGCACGGCGTACTGGAACGGCGCCTCCGCGCAGCCGATCTCCCGGGCGAGCTTCGGCAGCGACATCGCCGCGATCCAGGCGCGCGGCGGCAACGTCATCCCGTCCTTCGGCGGCTACAGCGCCGACACGACCGGCACCGAACTGGCCGACAGCTGCACCAGCGTGGACGCCATCGCCAAGGTGTACGAGAGCCTCGTCACGACGTACGGCGTCACCCGGATCGACCTCGACGTCGAGGCCGACTCCATCAACAACACCGCCGGCATCGACCGCCGCAACAAGGCCATCGCCGAGGTCCAGCGCTGGGCCCGGCACACCGGCCACCGCGTGCAGTTCTCCTACACCCTGCCGACGACGAACACCGGGCTCGCGCCGAACGGTGTGGCGCTGCTGCGGAACGCCGTCGACAACGGCGCGCGCGTGGACGTCGTCAACATCATGACGTTCGACTACTGGGACGGCGCCACCCACGACATGGCCGCCGACACCGAGACGGCCGCCGCCGGGCTGCACGGCCAACTGGCCGCGCTCCACCCGAAGAAGAGCTCCGCGAAGCTGTGGAGCATGATCGGCGTCACCGAGATGCCCGGCATCGACGACTACGGCCCCGAGGAGACCTTCACCACGCGGGACGCCGTCACGGTGAAGAAGTGGGCGGTCGCCAAGGGCATCAACACCCTCTCCTTCTGGGCACTCCAGCGCGACAACGGCGGCTGCGTGGGCACCGCCGGCGCCAACTCCTGCTCGGGCATCGCCCAGGACACCTGGTACTTCAGCCACACCTTCGAACCGTTCACGCGTGGCGCCGGCCGGTGACCGCGCCGACCGGTGACGGCCGGTGACGGCCGGTGACGGTCAGGGGATCCTCGCAGGAGCGTCACACAGGCTGCACACAGTCTTTCGAATGACTCGTTAGCGTGCTGGACATCCGATCCCACGTGTGAGCGTGACCCGCTCGCGGCTCGCTGGGAAGACAGCACGTCAACTCAGGAAGACCGCAGACAGATGGACTACTGCTCCTCGTGCCGTCGGCATCTGAACGGCGCCCTGATGTGTCCTGGATGCGGTGCCTACGCTCCGGACCTCGCCGCCGACATCGCCGTCCTCACCGCCGACACCCGCCCCACCCCGGCTCCGGCTCCGGCTCCCGCCGCGATGACGGGAACCGCGCCGTGGGAGGCCGTGGACGAGGCACCGCGGACCGACCCGTCGGCCGGCCTTCAGGACGTGCCGCCCGCGCCGCAAGGGCGGGCGGCACGGCGTCGGCAGCTGGCCCGCTGGAAGAAGAACCAGCGCCGGGCCGTGGTCGCGACCGCCGTCGCACTCGTCGGAGGCGGCCTGACCGTCTCCGCGATGGACCGGCACTCCACCGACCGGGCGCAGGCCGCCACGGCGCCGGACACACCGAGCATGCCGACCACGCCCGCCGCGGACGAACCGACGTCGCGGGACACCCGCTCGGATGCGACCCGGCCCGACGCCCATCGGTCCTCGCCCACCCGTTCCGTCCCGTCCCCCGCGACCGGGCTGCCGCAGGGGCGGTCGACCCAGGTCCCGCTCCGTACCACCCTGCCGGGCGCCGATTCCCTGCCTCGTACGACTCCTACGACTCACCCGGCTCCGGCGGCTCGTACGGCGGCGACCCCCGCCCCGCAGCAGCACGCCGGCTCTCCGTCCTCCTCGGGCGGAACGGCGGCCGATCGCACCGGCACCTCCTCCCAGCAGACCTCCGCGCCCGCCTCCGGCGGCGGCACGGACCCGGGAACGCCTCAGGCGACCCCGTCCCCCGCAACGCCCTCGTCCCCGGAACTCTGCCTGCTCGTGGTGTGCCTCGGCTGACGTCGCGACGTTGCGCTGATCCTGCTCGGATCCTGTCACCGCCGCGTCACAGGTCGCCGGCCGGTAGAACCCCCGTGCCCGGCCGGTCTGTCTGCAAGGGCAGGTGCCGGCAGGACCGGTACCCCGTGCGATCCGAATTCGGGGGACGACATGCAGTACACCAGGGGCATCCGCAGCACCGTGCTGGCGATGGTCGCGGCCTCGGCCGCCGTGATGGTGGCCGGGTGCCAGTCCGGCGGGGGCGGCGGGGGCGGCGCGAAGGCGGACGGGTCGCCGTCCGGCGCGGCCGGTACGTCAAGCACGTCGAGCGCATCGGCCGCTCCTTCCGGTGCTCACTCCGGTGCTGCCTCCGGTGCTCCTTCCGGGTCGGCGAGCTCCGCCGTCCCGGTCGTTCCGGCGGCGAGCGTCTCTTCCGGATCGGGGGCCGGGTCAGGGGCGGGGTCCGGATCCGGTTCGTCGGGCGGAGCCGTGAAGAGCTGTACGGCGAGCAGCGTCGAGGCGGCCGCGTACCAGGCCGCCGATCGTCCGGACGGCACGGGGACCGGAGCGGCGATCGTCGAGTTCAGCAACGTCTCGAGTCACCCGTGCGTCCTCAAGGGGTATCCGTCGGTCGCGGGGGCCGGTAACGGCTCCCCCGAGCACAATTCCCCGCTGTCCGTGACAGCCACGGGACCGGCGGCGCCGGTGCGGGTGTCCCCGGGCGGCAAGGCCTGGGTGAAGCTCACCTTCGTACAGGTCCAGGGCGAGGCCGACGGCTATTGCGAGTCCGGCGCGGACCCCGTGGTGTACCCCACGCTGGTGGTCGGCCTGCCGGGTGCGGGGTCACATCAAGTCGCCCTGACTGACGGACAGTTCGCCGAGTGCGACAACAAGGTGACGGTCACCGCCGTGTCGGCGGCCAAGCCGTCCTGACCGATGTTTCCGGGGCGGGCGGTGCACCCGGCTACCGCCCCCTCCGGCGGCGCTTCCGGTTCGGCCGGTGGGGTCGCTGGAGGGTGTCCAGTGCGCCGACGGCCGCGCGCGTGTGGTCCGGGTCCTTCGGGTCGGTGCCGCCCGCGCACCACCACGCCGGGCCGTCGGAGTCCCGCCCGTCCTGCCCGCCCTGCCCGCCCTGCCCCACGTGCATCCCCAGGTTGTGGACGGGGCAGACCGGCCAGGCCTGCCAGAGGAACTCCATGACGGTGTCCTGGGCGGCTTCGGCCACGGCGGAGACGGCGGCATCGAGGCTGGTCGCCGAGCCGGGCCACAGGGGTTGGCCGTGGTAGGAGGCGCCGTCCGCGAGGGAGACGTACACCTGCTCCGGTTCCCCCTCCGCCCAGGGGGCGTGGGCCAGCAGGCACAGGGGCCGCCAGTCCGGGAGGGTGGCCGCCAGATCGCGGTTCACCAGGGCCAACGCCTGGTCCCAGAGCGGGCGTTCACCGGGGAGCAGCGGGCGCGGCGGCGGGGTGTCGAAGGGCACGTAGCAAGTGTGCGGCTTCTTTACGCATTCCTGACGCCTTCCGGCGCATCCAACGGCCCCTCGGCCGGTGTCCTCATCCGTGTCTCATCCTTGTCTCGAACGGTCGAGTCAGCCGAGGGAATGGAGTGCCATGGAAGGCACCGTCGTCGCAGTCGTGGCCGTGGTCGCGCTGGCCCTGTTGGTACTGCGCAGTGGGATGCGGGTGGTCAACCAGGTCGAACGCGGGGTCGTGTTCCGCCTCGGCAAGGCGCTGCCGGCGTACCGGCACCCGGGGATCACCTTCCTGATCCCGTTCGCCGACCGCATGCGGAAGGTGAACGTGCAGGTGGTGACCATGCCGGTGCCCACGCAGGAGGGCATCACCAAGGACAACGTGTCGGTGAAGGTCGACGCCGTCGTCTACTTCCGGGTGACGGACCCGCTGCGGGCCGCCATCGAGGTGCAGGACTACACCTTCGCCGTCGGGCAGGTCGCCCAGTCCTCCTTGCGGTCCATCATCGGCAAGAGCGACCTGGACGACCTGCTCTCCGACCGGGAGCGGCTGCACGAGGGCCTCGCGCTGATGATCGACAGCCCTGCCGCCGGGTGGGGCATCCACATCGACCGCGTCGAGATCAAGGACGTACAGCTGCCGGAGTCGCTGAAGCGGTCCATGTCCCGGCAGGCCGAGGCCGAGCGGGAACGGCGGGCGCGGGTCATCACCGCGGACGGTGAGTTCCAGGCCGCGCAGCAGCTGGCCAACGCCTCCCGGATCATGTCCGACACCCCGGAGGCCATGCAGCTGCGCCTGCTCCAGACCGTCGTGGAGGTCGCCGCCGAGAAGAACTCGACGCTGGTGATGCCCTTCCCGGTGGAGCTGCTGCGCTACTTCGACAAGGCGGCCAAGCAGTTCGCGGCCCCTGCGGACCCGGCGGCTGCGACGAGCCCGGTGACTCCGGTGACTCCGGTGACTCCGGCGGTCCCTGCGGCGGCCGAGGAAGCTCCCGCGATCCCGCCCGCTTCGCCGATCCCGCCCGCTACGCCGGCTGAAGCCGCTCCGGCGCCGCTCGCCGAGCAGCCGTAGCCAGCGCCAGCGTCACCCCGGTCGAGGCGACTGCCATGACCGTCATCGCCGTGGCGGGCGAGGTGAGTTGTGCCACCGAGCCCGCCAGCGAGGCGCCCACGCCCTGCATCGTCAGCATGCCCGCCGAGTGCAGCCCCAGGGCGTGCCCGCTGAGTTCGTCCGGGGTGAGGGCCATCAGGCGCTCCTGTTGCACCAGGCTCGCCCCGAAGCCGACGGAGGCGACGGCGGCCAGGGCCGCGGCGAGCGGCAGGGGCGGGTGGCCGAAGAAGACGAGGTACGGCGCCGCCAGCAGCAACAGCAGCGGTACGGCCAGCCGCGCCCGCACCCCGGGCGGCACCAGCCGGCCCACGGTCACGTCCCCCACCAGCATCCCCAGCGCGGCGCAGGCAAAGAGCGGGCCGGCGGCGTCGGGGTCGTAGGAGACGAAGAGGGACTCGCAGCCCACCACCAGGCCGTTGGGGATCCACAGGTTCAGATAGACCAGCCGGCGCGGACGGGCCGACCACAGCAGGGCGTTGGTGCGCCAAGTCGCGGCGACGGAGGGACGGCCGGCAGTCCGGGGCGGGCGCCGGGTCAGGCCGAGGCGGGCCACGAGGGCCGCCGTCAGATAGAGGGCCGCCGACGTCAGCAGCGTCACGCGCGGGGACAGCGCGGCCACGAGGACGCCGCCGGTCGCGTATCCGGTGATCTGGGCGATGCCGCTCATCATGTTGAACACCGAACGGCCCAGCAGGTAGCCGTCCTTGGCGAGGATCTCGTTCAGCAGGCCCCAGCGCACCCCGCCGCCGAGCGAGGCGACCAGCCCCTGGGCCAGCAGGACGGCGAAGACCGCCGTCACGGGCAGGCCGGGCAGCGCCAGGAGCGCGGTGCAGGCGGCGAAGGCCAGCGGGAGGCCCGTCATCGCCGCCCGCGGCGGCAGCCGGTCCGCGCCCGACAGCAGCAGGGTCGCGCCCAGCACCTGCGCCAGGGAGGGGCCGAACATGCTGACGGCGGACAGCAGCGGCGAACCCGTCGTCCGCAGCACCAGCGTGCCGAGCGCCAGACCGCCCACCGTCTGGGCGGCCGTGTGCGCGGCGGAGGACAGGAAGAGCGGGGTGAACTCGGGCGTGCGGAACAGGTGTCGGTAGCCGCGCGGGGTCAGGGGAGGCATGCGGGGAGTCTCCGGAGCTGCGCCGCCGGGCGTTATTGTTTCGCGCCCACGCGAAACCTCCGGAGGTGCCCATGGGCTGGTGGCAGCTCAACGCCGACACGCTCGCCCGCAGCCGGTTCGTGCTCTCGCCGTACGTGGAGACCTTCGCGTGCCTGCAACTGCTGCACGCGGGCGAGGCCGCGCACCCCGGGGAGCGGGACTGGCTGCGCGCGCACCTGCCCGCCTACCGGGCGAGGCTGGCCGCCGACCCGGTCACCGCGCTCCTGATACGGGCGGGCCTGGGCCGGGTCTGGATCGCCGACTTCCTCACGCCGACGCCCCGGGACGCGGAGCCCTTCGCCCAGGCCGTCGCCCGGGTCCGCGCCACCGACCCGGCCGAGGCGCGCGCCCACCTGCGGATGGCCCTCGCCGGGCCGCTCCCGGACGCCCTGGACCGGGACGACCTGCCCGAGCGGGCGGCCACGCTGCTCACCTACGTGTGGACCGAGGCCGTACGACCGTACTGGGACCGGCGCCGGCGGATCCTGGAGGCGGACGTGGTCGCGCGGACCGCGCAGGTGAGCGGGGGCGGCTGGGCGGCGGTGCTGGACTCGCTGCGGCCGGGGCGGACCCGGTGGCTCGGGGACAGCCGGCTCCAGGTGAACCTGCACGAGTACCCGCCCCGCGAGATCTCCGGTGCCGAACTGCTGTTCGTGCCGGTGACGCCCCAGCGGCACGGCTGGGTGTCGTGGGAGGAGCGCACCCGGTACGCGATCGTCTACCCGTGCGCCGGCGCGCTCGCCGACCGAGGCGGCCGGGCGGTGCCCCGCAGCCTCGGCGCGCTGCTCGGCACGGCCCGTGCCGAGGTGCTGGTGCTGCTCGACTCCCCCATGTCCACCACCCAGCTGACCGCCGTGACCGGGCAGGGCCTCGGGTCGGTGGGACGCCATCTGAAGGTGCTGCGGGAGGCGGGGCTGGTGGAGCGCCGGCGGGCGGGGCGGTCGGTGCTGTACGCGCGGACGGCGGCCGGGCAGGTCCTGATGGAGGCGGGCGGGGAGGGAGGCCTTGGGGAGGCGGTCACCGGCCCGACACTTACCGGAGCTAGCATCCGCTTATGACGACTACCGACGACAACGGCTCCGTACTGGACACCGAGATCGGCGCCCTCAAGGGCGGCTCCGCGGACCTCTCCCAGTACGCGGGCAAGGCCGTACTCATCGTGAACGTGGCCTCCAAGTGCGGGCTGACCCCGCAGTACACCGGTCTCGAGCGCCTCCACGAGCGCTACGCCGAGCAGGGCTTCACCGTGCTCGGGGTGCCGTGCAACCAGTTCCTCGGGCAGGAGCCCGGCAGCGCCGAGGAGATCGCCGAGTTCTGCTCCGCGACGTACGGCGTGACCTTCCCGCTGACCGAGAAGGCCGAGGTGAACGGCGAGGGCCGGCACCCGCTCTACGACCGCCTGACCGGCTTCGCCGACGCCGAGGGGCACAGCGGGGACATCCGCTGGAACTTCGAGAAGTTCCTGATCGGGCGGGACGGCCGCGTCGTCGCCCGCTTCTCCCCGCAGACCGAGCCCGAGGCGGCCGAGGTCGTGGCGGCGGTCGAGGCCCAGCTGGCCCAGGGCCTGGGTTGACCTTGCCCCTGGGGCAGGGGTGAGCGTCCTTGTCACCGGGCGGGAAGGACCGCCCGGTGACGGAGGATTCCGGTGTGGACGAGGAACTGCTCACCATCGGGGCGTTCGCGGCGCGGGCCAGGCTGTCGGCCAAGGCGCTGCGGCTGTACGACCGCCTCGGGCTGCTGGCACCCGCGCACGTCGACGAGGCCAGCGGCTACCGCTACTACCGCGCCGGCCAGGCCGAACGGGCCCGCCTCGTGGCGCTGTTGCGCCAGCTGGACATGCCGCTCGCCCGGATCGCCGAGGTGGTCGAGGCGGACGGCGCCGAGGCCGCCGGGCTGCTCACCGCGTACTGGGCGGGCGTCGAGGCGCGGGTGGCGGGGCAGCGGACCCTCGCCGAGTACCTCCGTGGACGACTGTCCGGGAGGAGCTCCGAGATGTACGACAGGTTCGTGGTCGAGACGGTGGACGTGCCCGAGCAGGTGGTGATCACCGAGACGCGGCACACGCTGGCGGACGAGCTGCCCACGTGGATCGGGGCGTCGCTGGGGCGGCTGGAGGCGGCGGCCCGGGAGTGCGGGGGTGTCGTGGCGGCGCCGTTCGTCGTGTACCACTCCGAGGTGTCCATGGAGAGCGACGGTCCCGCGGAGTCGTGCGTACCGGTCGCGGACGCGGCGGCGGCCCGGGAGTGGGCGGAGCGGCGGGGGCGGGCGTGGGAGACGGCGGTGCGGGTGGAGCCGGCCCGGCGGCTGGCCTTCACCCGGATCACCAAGGCGCAGGTGGCCCATCCGCAGATCCTCGCGGCGTTCGAGGCGGTGGAGGAGTGGATGGCGCGGGAGGGGCTGGAGGCGGCGGGGCCCTGCCGGGAGGTGTACTTCGCCGACTGGGATGCGGCGGGGCCGGGGGACGCGGTGTGTGACGTGGCGTTCCCGGTCACGTGACGCGGGGCGGGGAGGCGGCCCCGGCGGCACGGCGGTCCGCGGCCGGGCGGGACGGCCACGAGAGCAGAGGTGAGCCCCCTCGGCAAGGACGGCGGGCTGGTCGAGAGGGCTCTGGGTGGTGCTTGTGGAGTTGTGGTCGTCGGGAGTCGGGTGGGCGAGGGTCAGGGAGGCCCCCTACGCCTTGACCGAGGCCACGAAGGCGTTCCACGCGTCGGCGGGGAAGGCCAGGGTGGGGCCCTCGGTGACCTTGGAGTCGCGTACGGCGAGTTCCGCGGTCGCGGGCGACTTGACCTCGACGCACGCCCCGTTCCCGGCGGAATAGGAGGACTTCGTCCACGTCTCGGTGGCGCCCTGAAGCAGTGCCATGTCCACTCCTGTTGCGAGTTGCTCTGTAGTGCGATTCACGCCAACCATGTCGACCGGTTGGCGTGATCGACGCTACTCGGCAACATCCCTTCCTGGAGCACTCCTTCACTCGACCGGGTGGCATATTCCCCTGGGGACTTACGCTGGGACGTGGCACAGGTGTATGATCCGCCGCCCCTTACGCCGGAAGGCTCAGCGGGCGTACTCTTTGGCCACATCCGAGATACATTGGCGGGATTGGTCCACATTCAGGGACTGCGCCCGCAGATGTTCGTACATCACGGCGTATTTCTGCACGTCCTGCGCCTTCTCCAGATACAGGTCACTGGTGACGCCCTCCAGGTACACCACGCTGGAGTCGGCCGCGTCGGCGAACTCCAGGATCGCGTACTGGCCGTTGAGCCCGGGATGCGCACCCACCTCGAACGGCAGCACCTGCACGGTGACGTGCGGCAGCTGGGACATCTCGATGAGGTACTCCAACTGCTCCCGCATCACCAGCTTGCTGCCCACCACCCGGCGCAGCGCGGCCTCGTCGAGCACCACCCACAGCCGGAGCGGGTTGTTCTCGGCGGTGATACGTTCCTGTCGCCGCAGCCGCACCTGTACGCGCTTGTCGATGTCGGCCGTGGAGGTCTCCGGCAGCGCCCCCTGTACGAGCGCCTCCGCGTACGCCCGGGTCTGCAACAGGCCGGTGACGAGCTGGGGTTCGTACACCCGCAGCGACTCGGCGTCCGTCTCCAGGCCGATGTAGACGCTGTACGGGATGTCACCGAACGCGTGCCACCAACCCTGCTGGCGGGAGTCGCGGGCCATCTCCATCAGGGAGTCGACGATCCGCTGGTCCTCGACCTCGTACACCCCGCACAGGTCACGGACGTCGCGCTGGCTGATGCTGCGCCGGCCGTTCTCCAGGCGGCTGATCTTCGACTGCGACACCAGCAGTCTTTCCGCCACTTCTTCGGCCGTCATGCCCTTGAGCTCGCGCAGCCTGCGGAGCTCCTGGCCCAGCCGGCGCCGCCTGACGGTGGGATTGACATTGGACGCCACGGGACGTGCACCTCCGGCTGAATGCCTGTACCTACCACTTTGCGTATCTGCTGTTGAGCAGACTGCCACCAAGGAGCTTCCTACCGCTGGGAAACGGTGGATATGCGGCGCGTACGCGTCAGTTCGGGCGCAAGAACGCAAGGAGAAGCGGTCGAGCGGGGTGGTGGGACCCCAGGGGGTCTCACCACCCCGCTCGAACCAGCGGCTCCCGAACCGGGTCTGGGGACGGCTGTGCGGCGGTGCGGTTTGCGGCTGTGCGGTTGTGCTGCTTGGTGCGTGGGTGTCGTGGTACTGCGGCTCAGTGGGCCACGACGCGCGCCATGGACCCGTGACGCGGTTGCATCGGAACGCCACGGGCGGGTTCCGGTGCGGGCCTGGCTCCTGGTCCGGCCTGACGGCCGGCGGGGGCCGGGCTGCGGCGCGGCTGGGCCGCCGCACCGTTCTGGACGTCCATCACGGCGTGCGCGACGAGACCGCCCATGGGGTCGTGCCTGATCAGATCCCTGAGCCTGGACCGTGAGGAGCGTCCCTCATTGCCCGGGTACAGGTGCTTGCCGAGGCCGACCGCGTGCGCCAGGGCGGCGAGCGCCGCGGTCCGCGGGTCCGGCGGTACGCCGGTGCGGATCGCGGAATCCAGCCGGGCACGGATCTCCCGGCTGATGGCGGTGTCCGTCGCCTGGTAGCGAGTCGTCGGCAATACCCCGCACATCTGACCCGGCACGGCGGCGACCATGCCGCACCGCTCCAGATGCGAGAGGTAGACCTGGCGGAGCCCGAGACGCGGCCCGCCGATCCAGTGGACGGCCCGTACCGGAGCGCCACGCCTTCGCAGCAACTCCAACGCGCAGTCCAGTGTTGGATCTCCTGTCGGCCGTGGTGCCACCACGGCGATACGATCCCCGTCTGGGGCTATCCGTCCGGCCAGCGCCAGCTCTACTAGCTGCGCTCCGGCCAGACCTAGGTCGAGCGACTGCGGCTGTGCAGTGGTACCCGTGGCCGGGTCCAGTGCCAGCAGCAGAAGCTCCTCCGGAATTGTTCTGCGGCTCCTGCCCATCCATGCCTCCCCGCGTGGATGAATGACAGGGTGACCCCTCTCACAATGGTCTGTCGAGAGTGCGTGACCTGTTTGTAAGGGAACCAGTAGGTATGTCGTTCTCGTCTACCGCAGGGGACAAGCCCGCACACAGGACACTGGTACATGGTTCGGACAGTGGCGGGGAGGCGTTGTCCGGTTGGGTGTTCGGCCGTCGGACGGCGGTCGGGTTCGGCAGGCGTACGGTGACATACGTCACATGGAGGAGGCATCGGTGGCGGGCGAGTCCCCCGACAGGTCGAAGCAGCGCGAATCGTCGGTAGAACCGACGTCGGGGAAGGCGGGTCCGGTTCCCGAAGCCCGCGATCCGCGGCTCGGGGTCTCCCGCGAGTCCGACGAGCGCGGCGGCGTGGACACGGCGACCAGGGTCCTCTCGACCCGGGACCTGACCTCCGACACCGAGACCCCCGCCCCGCAGGAAGACACCCGCCTCCGCGAGGCCGTGGCCGCGTGGGTACGCTCCGGCGACTCGACCGACGGGGAGGAGCCGCCGGGAGCTTCCTCCCGCGCCGAGACCTCCGGTACGGAGGACGACGGGGCGAAGCCGGCTGGCGCCAAGGCTGCGGGGGCGGAGACCGCGGGGGCGAAGGCCGCGGGGGCGAAGGCCGCGGGGACGGATGACGCCGGGTCGGATGACGCCGGGTCGGATGACGCCGGGTCGGATGACGCCGAGGCGGAGACCCCACGGGCGGATGACGCCGAGGCGAAGACCGCGGGGGCGAAGGCCGCCGGATCGAAGGCCGCGGGGACGGATGACGCCGGGTCGGATGACGCCGAGGCGAAGACCCCACGGGCGGATGACGCCGAGGCGGAGACCGCGGGGGCGAAGGCCGCTGGGGCGAAGGGCGCTGGATCGAAGGGCGCCGGGACGGAAGACGCCAAGGCGAAGGCCGACGAGGCGGAGGACGGCGGGGCGAAGGCCTCTCGGGCGGAAGACGCCGAAGCGGAGACCGCCGGGGCGAAGGCCTCTCGGGCGGAAGACGCCGAAGCGGAGACCGCCGGGGCGAAAGCCGACGAGGCCGATGACGCTGAGGCGGAGACCGCCCGGCCGAAGGCCTCGGAGAAGGAGACCTCCGGCGCGGAGGACACCGGAGCGAAGGCCTCCGCGACGGAAGACGCCGAAGCGAAGGCCGTCGAGGGCGAGAAGACCGAGGTCGACGACGCCGAGGTCGACGACGCCGAGAGCGCTGCGCCGGCGGCCGACGGCGGCGAGGCCTCGCAGGAGGACGCGGACGAGGACGGCGAGGCTGCCGCGCAGGCCGGCTCGGACGCCGGGACCGACGTGGCGGACGAACCCGAGGACGCCGCCGCGGACTCGGCCGATCCCGCGAACTCCGGCGAGCACGAGGAGCCTTCCGCGGACTCGGACAAGCCCGTGAACACCGACGAGAGCGACAGCGCCTCCTCGGACTCGGCCGAGCCCGCCGACGAGCACGAGGACGCTGCCGCGGACTCGGCCGAGCCCGCTGACACCGAGCCGGAAGCGGACACCGACGCAGCCGGTGAGGCCGACGCTGCCTCCGAACCCGCGGCTGCCGACGGCGATTCCGCCCCGCAGGGACCACCCGCAGCCGACGACGAGAGCCGCACGGGTGGTGCGGGTGGGAACACGAAGGCCGAAGGCGAAGCCGAGGCCAAGACCAACGCCGAGCCGGCGGCCGCCGAACGTGCGGGTGGGAACACCAAGGCCGAAGGCGAAGCCGAGGACAAGTCCAAGTCCAAGGCCAAGCCCGTCGATCAGCCCACCGCCGTCTTCAAGGCCCCCAAGCGGCAGGTCGATCAGCCGACCACCATGCTCAAGGTCGGCGGCAAGCCGAAGACCCCCGAGTCGGACCCCGAGCGCACCAGCAAGTTCGTCGCCCTCAAGCCCCTCGACGACCCGGCCACCCGCAAGCCGACCGCCCCCGCGGCCAAACCCGCCCCCGCCGCCAAGCCCGCGGCCGCGGCCCCCGCGCCCGCCGACGCCACCACCCCCGTCCCCCAGCTCGGCCCCGAGCGCACCACCCAGCAGCCGCTTCCCCCGAAGCCCCCGCTGGACCTGCTCGCCGAGCTGACGAACACCCCTCCGCCCCCGGAGACCCCGGTCCGCACGATCGTGCGCCGGGTCAAGATCTGGACCCCGCTGGCCCTCCTGCTGGTGATCATCTTTGCGGTAGTACAGGCTATGCGCCCGCTGCCCGCCCCCACCCTCGCGCTGACCGCCGAGGAGACGTACACGTTCGACGGCAAGACCAGCCTCCCGTGGCCCGCCGAGGGCCAGGGCTGGATGGACGGGGCCGGTATCGGCACGATGGGCGGCTTCGGCAAGCAGACCCCGGTCGCCATCGGCTCCGTCGCCAAGACGATGACCACGTACATCATCCTCAAGGAGCACCCGCTGAAGGCGGGCGCCGAGGGCCCGTCCATCACGGTCGACGCCACCGCCGAGAAGGAGGGCGGCTACAATAAGGCGGGCGAGTCCACCCTCGACACGGTGAAGGAGGGCGACAAGCTCACCGAGAAGCAGGCGATCTCGGCTGTCATGATCCCGTCCGCGAACAACATCGCGCGCCTGCTGGCCCGTTGGGACGCGGGCTCCGAGGCGGCGTTCGTCAAGAAGATGAACGCCACCGCCAAGAAGCTCGGCATGACGCACACCACGTACACCGACCCCTCGGGTCTGAAGGAGACCACGGTCTCCACCGCCGAGGACCAGGTGAAGCTCGGCAACGAGGTCGTGAAGAACCCGGTGCTGACGGCCATCACCAGCGCGGCCAGCTGGGACGACCCCACCCACAAGAACTGGCCGAACCCCAACACGCTCCCCTACGTCATGGGCGCGATCGGCATCAAGACCGGCAGCACCACCGCGGCCGGCGGCAACCTCCTCTTCGCCGCGCGGAAGGAGGTCGGCGGTGAGACGGTCACCGTCGTCGGCGCGATCCTCGGCCAGCACAAGGCTCCGATCCTCGGCACGGTCAACGACGTCAGCAAGACCGCGCTGACCGCCGCGAAGAACGCGCTGACCTCGGCGAAGATCCTGAAGAAGGGTGACGTCGTCGGTTATGTGGACGACGGTCTCGGCGGCCACACCCCGGTCGTCGTCACCAAGGACGTCACCGCGGTCGGCTGGTCCGGCCTGAAGGCGAAGCTGTCCTTCGCCGCCGACGAGGTACCGCACACCGCGAAGGCCGGCACCAAGGTGGGCACGCTCACCGTGGGCGACGGCAAGAGCGGCGCGGTGAAGGTGCCGGTGGCCCTGAAGAAGGACCTCACCGAGCCGGGCCTCGGCAGCAAGCTGACCCGCCTCGGCTGACCCGCGGCACCCGGTTCGCCGCCCTCGCACCCCGCCGACCAAGCCCCTCGGCGGGGTGCGTGCTAGCGTCACGAAACGGGGCGGGTACCCGGCCGAGGGGAAGCGGCCGGGAACTGGACAGGAAGCGGCCGGGAACACCGAGGGAAGCGGCCGAGAACAGAAGACGGGACACGGGGAGTGCCTTCAGGTGGCCACTGCGGAGCCGACACGCGCCGACGACACCGATACGGGCCCGGGGACCGGCCCGCGAATACGCCTGCCCGCGGCTGACCCGGCCACGGCCGGCCCAGCCGGACGCCGGGCGCGGCTGCGCGCCGCCGCCGAACCCCTCCGGCAGCGGCTGCTCCTGCACCCCGCCCTGTCCATGACCGCGCTCTCCGGCGTGCTGCACGTCATCTGGTTCTTCACGTTCGCCAACAGCGGCGGCGACCTCGCGGCGCAGGACGCCTGGGCGGAGTTCGTCGGCCGGCACCCGGACTCGGCGTACAACCTGGCCTGGTACGGCGGTATGCACCCGGTGTCGTACAGCGTGGTGTCGCCGTATCTGATGTCGGTGCTCGGTGTCCGTACGACGATGATGATCGCGGGGACGCTGTCGGCGGGCCTGCTGACGATGGTCCTCATCCGCAGCCGGTCGGTGAAGAACCCGCTGTGGGCCGCGCTGGCCGGGGTGTTCGCGCTGATCTGCAACGCGATCTCGGGCCGGGTGACCTTCGGCCTGGGCACGGTGTTCGCGCTGGGCGCGGTCGCCGCCGTGTTCTGCTGGCCGTACCGCTGGCGGCACAAGCGCTGGGCGAAGGCCCTGGTCGCGGGGCCGCTCGCCGCGCTCGCCACCATGGCGTCGCCGGTCGCGGGCCTGTTCGTGGGGCTGGTCGCGGCGGCGCTGTTCCTCCAGAAGCGGCGGCCGGGCGCCTGGGCGCTGGGGCTGGCGCCGTCGGCGGTGGTCGCCGTCTCGGCCTGGCTGTTCCCGTTCTCCGGCACCCAGCCGATGCGGATCGGCTCGGTGATCCTGCCGCTGCTGTACGGCCTGCTCTGCCTCTTCCTCGTCCCCAAGGAGTGGAAGACGGTCCGGCTGACCGCCGGGGTCTTCAGCCTCGGTGTGGTGCTGGTCTGGCTGGTCAGCTCGCAGATCGGTTCGAACATCTCGCGGCTGCCGATGATGTTCGCGGGGGTGACGCTGATCGCGGCGCTGCCGTTCACGGTCCCGCGCTCGCGCAAGTGGTACCTGACCGTGCTGGCGTTCCTCGGTTTCGTCGGCTGGATAGGTTTCAAGTCGGTCGACGACATCGTCCACACCACCCCGGCCGCGTCCTGGGCGCGCGAGCTCGCCCCGCTCGTCCACGAGCTCCAGAAGGTCGGCGCCGAGAAGGGCCGTGTCGAGGTGGTCCCGGCCCGCTCCCACCGGGAGGCCTCCGCCCTCGCGCCGTACGTCAACCTGGCCCGCGGCTGGAACCGCCAGGCGGACATGGAGCGCAATCCGCTCTTCTACGACGAGACGCTCGACTCGGCCAACTACCACGAATGGCTCCAGCGCTGGGCCGTCCACTTCATCGTCCTGCCCAAGGACCAGCCCGACGCGGACGGCGGCGGCGCCCTGGAGCGGACCCTCGTCCAGCGCGGCATGCCCTACCTGACGCAGGTCTGGGGCGACGGCAACTGGCAGCTGTTCCAGGTGACCGACCCGGCCCCGCTCGCCGAGCCGAACGCGATCGTCGACCGGGCCGAACAGGGCGAGATGACGATCGAGGTCCGCAAGGCCGGCCGTATCCTCATCCGCATCCCGTACTCGCCGTGGCTGAGCGTGGTCGACGCGAAGGGCAAGAGCCTGAAGCCGCCGCGGGAGACCCAGGCGTCCAAGCACCGGGCCGAGGGCACGCCGAAGACGTACGACAACGTCAACGGCTGCCTGATGGAGACGCCGGAGGACGCCAAGGGCGACAAGTGGACGATGCTGCTCGCGCCGAAGACGGGGACGTACCGGCTGGCCGCGCCGTACCAGCTGCCCAGGGGTACGCCGTGCCCGGACGAGCTGAAGGGGCGGTGAGCCGCCCCGGCCCGCCGGGCCGCTGACGTTCAGCGGAGCTTGTCGACGTACCTGTCCGTCCCCGGCACCGTCGGGATGAACGGCGCGACCAGCTCCACCCGCCCCAGCCCCGACTCCGCCACCTGCTCGTCGAGCCCCGTGAAGTACCGCTCCCAGCACTCCCTCGGGTCCGCCTCCAGGAACCACAGCAGGGTCAGGCGGGTGTCGACGCCCTCGACCTGCTTGACGTAGGTCATGCGGTCGCCGGGGAGCGGGGTGGGCCGGAAGACGGTCACCATCGCCGCCGGGGAGCCCGCGAGGCGCTTCGGCAGATGGCGGGAGCGCAGCCACTCCAGCAGTTCGGCGCGCTGCCCGGCGCCGTCGGCGTCGACGACCTGGAGGACCAGGCCCGGGTACGGGTGGTCGAGGGCGTGGAAGTCGCGGGGCCCGGCCGCGCCGTCCCGGTAGACCGTGGCCTCGTGGTCCTGGAAGGCCGTGAAGACGTGGGTGCGGTCCTGGTAGACGCGGGCGTCGCGGTTGAGGCGCCGGTTGATGGCGACGGTCCACTTCATGTGGTCGTCGTAGCGGCCGTCGGTGACCCAGTAGGTGGAGAGGTAGCAGCCGGCGGCGACGGGCTGGGCCACCGCCGACTTCTCCGGGTAGCGCAGGAGCTGGAGGTCCCGGGTCGCCACCCAGCGGCGGCCCGCGTACATCCAGGGCATGGCCATCGCGCCGGCGTAGTAGTGGTCGTCCTCGTACCAGCGGTTGTACGCGTACTCGTGGCCCGGGTGCGGTTCGACCATGGTGATCAGGGCGTGGCCGGGGCGCACTCCGTACGGGCCCACGGCGGCCAGTTCGGCGTACGTCTCGGCATACGTCTCGCTGCGGGTCTCCTCGCTCATGCCGTTCCCCTTCCTTCCTCTTCCTTCCTCCGC
The DNA here is from genome assembly GCF_040644935.1 of Streptomyces sp. NPDC046915. NCBI lineage: Bacteria > Bacillati > Actinomycetota > Actinomycetes > Kitasatosporales > Streptomycetaceae > Streptomyces > Streptomyces sp. NPDC046915. The sequence goes on from NZ_JBEYXB010000008.1 coordinate 95,039, forward strand.
CGGACGCCCATACTCTGACGCCCCGTCAGATGATTCGCCATCCCCCGGGAGGCCCGGATGTCACTGCTCGAGGGCAAGACGGTCGTCGTGTCGGGCGTCGGGGCCGGGCTCGGCCATCAGGTCGCCGCCGCCGTCGTACGGGACGGGGGGAACGCGGTGCTCGGCGCCCGCACCGAGGCGAACCTCGCCAAGAGCGCGGCCGAGATCGACCCGGAGGGGACCCGGACCGCGTACCGGGCGACCGACATCACCGACGAGCGGCAGTGCGGGGCGCTGGCCGCTCTGGCGCGGGAGCGGTTCGGCGGGCTGGACGCGGTGGTGCACGTGGCCGCCTGGGACTCCTGCTTCGGCGGACTCGAGGACGCCGACTTCACGACCTGGCAGTCGGTCATCGACGTGAACCTGCTGGGCACGCTGCGGATGACCCGGGCCTGCCTGCCGGGCCTGAAGGAGGCCGGCGGCGGTTCGGTGGTCCTGATCGGCACACAGTCGGCGGTGGCCGCGCCCACCCAGGTGAAGCAGGCGGCGTACGCGGCCTCCAAGGGCGCGCTGACCAGCGCGATGTACTCCCTGGCCCGGGAACTGGGCCCGCACCGGATCCGGGTCAACACCGTGCTGCCGGGCTGGATGTGGGGGCCGCCGGTGCAGGCGTACGTACAGTTCACGGCCCATACGGAGGGCGTGCCCGAGGCGGAGGTACTGGGCCGGCTGACCGAGCGGATGGCACTGCCCGACCTGGCGACGGACAAAGACGTGGCCGACGCGGCGGCCTTCCTGGCCTCGGACCGGGCGCGGGCGATCACCGGCCAGTCGCTGCTGGTCAACGCCGGGGAGCTGATGCGCTAGCCACCGTCCATTTCCAGCCATTCGAGCTGTTCATATAGATGAACTAAGGTCAGCGAGTCGAACATTTTTGCTTGCTCTTGACCTTACGCTCGCTTGTCGTGCCCTCATAACCCCACCCACGATGAGCGGGCACTTCGCGGCCTTCCCCGTCCCCGCTCCGCTTATGCGAAGTGCCAGCCAGCTGAGCGGAGTTCACAAGGTGGACCCTGGAAGGGGGGCACATGAACAGTCTCGACTGGACCGTGCTCATCGGCTACTTCGGCGTGATGGTCGCGATCGGTGTCTGGTCGCACAAACGCGTGGACAACGTCAGCGACTTCTTCACGGCGGGCGGAAAGATGCCGTGGTGGCTGTCCGGCATCTCGCACCACATGTCGGGCTACAGCGCGGTGTTGTTCACCGGATACGCGGGCATCGCCTACACCTACGGCATCACCTCCTTCGCCACCTGGTCCTTCCCGATCGCCCTCGGCGTCGCGATCGGCTCCAAGGTGTTCGCGCCGCGCGTCAACCGGCTGCGCTCACGGCTCCACGTGGCCTCGCCGCTCGAATACCTGAAGAACCGCTACAACCTCCAGACCCAGCAGGCGCTGGCCGTGTCCGGCATGCTGCTGAAGATCGTCGACGTGGGCGCGAAGTGGGCCGCGATCGCGACCCTGCTGTCCGTGTTCACCGGGGTGACCCTGAACCAGGGCATCCTCATCACCGGCGCCATCACGGCCGTCTACTGCACCATCGGCGGCCTGTGGGCCGACGCGCTCACGGAACTCGGCCAGTTCGTCATCCAGTTGCTGGCCGGCATCTCGATGTTCGTCGCGGTCGTACTGAAGCTGAACGACAAGGGCATCGGCTTCTTCGACGCCTGGAACGAGCCCGCCCTGCACGGCCACGGCAAACCCCTCGTCGGCCCGTACGGAACCGTCTTCCTCCTCGCCTTCCTCTTCATCAAGCTGTTCGAGTACAACGGCGGCATGCTCAACCAGGCCCAGCGCTACATGGCGACGGGCAACGCGCAGGAGGCCACCCGCTCGGCCCGCCTGTCCGCGGCGCTCTGGCTGGTCTGGCCGGTCGTCCTCTTCTTCCCGATGTGGATGTCACCGCTCCTGGTCCACGCCCAGAAGCCGGACGGCTCCGACTCCTACGGCCTGATGACCGAACAGCTCCTCCCGCACGGCCTGCTGGGCCTGGTCGTCGTCGGCTTCTTCTCCCACACCATGGCCATGTGCTCCTCCGACGCCAACGCCATCGCCGCCGTCTTCACCCGGGACGTGGCACCGGTGGTGTCGGCACGGGCCCGAGGGTGGGGCGAACGCTCCGGGCTGATCGCGGCCCGCGTCACCACGGTGGTGTTCCTCGGCCTGTCCATGGCGGTGGCGACGCAGGTCAACTCCCCCACCCTCAAGGACATCATCACCGTCGTCATCAAGTGGGTGGCCGGCCTGATGGGACCGATCGCGATCCCGATGATGCTCGGCCTGCTCCGCCCCTTCCGCCGCTCCGGCCCCACGGCCGCGCTCACCAGCTGGGCCCTGGGCCTGCTGGCCTTCTGGCTGGTCAACTACCCGATCAACTGGAACGTCGACGGCGGCGTCCCGCTCCAGTACCAGGTCTCGGTCCCGCTGGCCGTCTCCCTGGTCCTCTACATCGTCATCGGCTACATCAAGCCGGAGGACACCCCGGAACGCCTCGCGGTCATCGAGCGGATCAACACGGACGACGACGGCGCGATGGCAGCGGTCCCGGCTCCCGCCGGCGCGGGCGACGACATGGTCGGCGCCCCGGTCAAGGACTGACCCCGCGACTACCCGCCCCTGGGGTAGCGGGCCAGCCACCCCGGCGCGGACCCCGCCGGCCCGTGCAGCGCGGGACCCTGGGTCATCTCCATCGCGAAGTCGTCGGCCAGCTCCAGGATCGTCGGACGGCCCTCCAGATCGGCCAGCCAGGCCGGCGGGAGGGCCGTCTCGCCGTGCAGGGCGCCGAGCAGCCCACCGGTCAGCGCACCGGCGGCACCGGAGGGCCCGCCCTGGTTCACCGCCAGGCACAGCCCGTGCCGTACGTCCTCCCCCACCAGCGCGCAGTACACCGCACCGGCCAGCATCCCGTCCGCCGCCCCGTCCCCCACCAGCTCCTCCACCCGGGCCGGTGACGGCATCCCCTGCCGTACGGCACCCAGCGCGTGCTGAAGCGCGTCGGACACGGGCTGGTGCCCCGGCCGGGCGGCGAGCAGGGCCAGTGCCCGCTGCACGGCGCCGTCCAGACTCTCGCCGCGGGCCAGCGCGTGCACGATCACCGCGTACGCGCCCGCCGACAGACAGGCGGTGGGGTGCCCGTGGGTCTGGGCCGCGCACTCCACGGCCAGCTGCACCACCAGCTGCGGCTCCCAGCCGACCAGCAGCCCGAACGGCGCGGACCGGGCCACGGCCTCGGGGCCCAGCTCCCCCGTGTTCTTGGGCGACTCCAGCGTGCCCATGTTCTCGTCGCCGAGCCCCAGCAGCAGCGCCCGCGCGGGGTCCCGCCGCGCGTACAGCCACTCCTCCCGCGCCAGCCACCCGTCGTCCTTGCGCCGCTCGTCGGGACCCCAGTCCCGCTGCGTCGCCGCCCATCTCAGATACGCCCGGTGCAGATCGGTCGGCGGATGCCAGGCCCCGGTGTCCCGCCGCACCTGGGCCCGTATCAGCCCGTCCACGGTGAACAGGGTGAGCTGCGTGTGATGGGTGACGGAACCGCGCCGCCCGTACCCCACCGCCAGGTCGACCAGGCCCTCCACCCCGTACCCCGCCCGGATCTCCTCCACCCCGAGCTCGTCGACCGGCGCCCCCAGCGCATCCCCGACGGCAACCCCCAGCAGCGTCCCCCGCACCCGGCTACGAAAGTCCTGCTGCTCGGCACGCCCCCAGACGGCCCCGGATGCCGCACCCATCCTGACCTCCCACGTAGCACCGTCCGTACGTACGACGCTGTGCACTGTAATCGAACGGGGACGGTCGGTAGAGGGGCCGGATCGGGGGGCGGGGTGTGGGTCGAGTGAACGTGAGAGGCCGGGTCGAGTCAGGGGCGGGCGTGCGGGATCGCCCTTGCCGGTCGGGGTGCCTCTGCCTCCGCCGCCTCCCGGATCGCGAGGATCTCGGCGATGGCCTCAGCGGGATCCAGTTCGCCGGCGTCCACAATCCGCTCCGGGTCTGTTGAGCGTTGGTCGCGGCCTCGAAGAGGTGTTGCGCGAACGCAGGGAGCCGGCCCGGGGCGATCCGGGCGACCGCGTCCCTGAGCGCGTCCGGAGTTGGCTCCGGCATGGGGATCACCGGTCCGTGCGGGCCGTCAATCCGACCGTGAAGTGGCGCACGAGGAGAGTGGTTTGGGTGCTTTTCCTGATTCACGTCACTCAGTGTTGTCGCTTCCTCCTACCCTGAACAACACCGAAATCAGCACGGAGAGCGACCGTACGGACACGTCCCGGGGTCGTCCGGCCGAGTACACGGAGGTGAACGGTATGGAGGACGAGGAGGCCACGGCCGTACTCAAGGCGGTCGGACGGCAGATCAAGATCTGGCGCGAGGCCGCCGGGATGCGGCAGGCCGAGTTCGGGGCCGCCATCGGGTACAGCGAGGAGACGGTCTCGTCCGTGGAGCGCGGGCGGCGCGTCCCCAGGCCGGAGTTCCTCGACAAGGCGGATGAAGTGCTCGGCGCGGGCGGGAAGCTGGCCGCGATGAAGGAGGACGTGGAGAAGGCCCGCTATCCGAAGAAGGTGCGGGACCTGAAGCGGCTGGAGGACGAGGCGGTCGAGCTGGGCGCGTACGCGGCCCTCCACATCCACGGTCTGTTGCAGACGCCGGAGTACGCGCAGGCGTTGTACGAGATGCGGCGACCCTCGTACACGGAGGACGAGATCGAACGCCTCGTCGCCGCGCGCATGGCGAGGAAGACCCTCTTCGAGCGTGTGCCGCGGCCACTGGTCACCTTCGTCCAGGAAGAGGTGACGCTACGGCGGCCGGTCGGGGGGAGAATGACACTGCGGCGGCAGCTCGAACACCTTCTGTCCGTAAGTGAGTTGCGGCACGTAGAGGTGCAGGTCATGCCTACGGATCAGGAGGATCACGCGGGCATGATGGGCTCGTTCCGACTGCTGAAACTCCCGGACGGCAAGACGCTCGGGCACTCGGAGGGCCAGCTGCACGACCGAGTGATCAGCGATCACCGCGAGGCCCAGATCCTGGAGATGCGCTATGGAATGATCCGGGCGCAGGCTCTCACGCCCCGCGATTCACGGGCGTTCATCGAGAAAGTGTTGGGAGACGAGACGTGACCTCCGCCCTGAACTGGTTCAAGAGCAGCTACAGCGGCAACGACGGCCCCGACTGCGTCGAGGTGGCCATAACCCCCGCCGCCACCATCCACGTACGCGACTCCAAGAACAACCAGGGCGCCCAACTCGCCTTCACCGACACCTCGTGGGCCGAGTTCGTGGCGTTCGCGGGTCATTCCGCGTAGCGGGCCTGAAGGGCGTCGCGGGCGTCCGTGACCGCTGCCAGGTGGGCGGTGACGCGGGGGCGGTCGGTGCCGGGGCTGTGCAGCAGTTCGGTGAGGATGGCGGCCAGGTTCGCCAGGTCGTCCCAGCCGGAGTCCATGGCCAGGACCTCGGTCAGGCCCTGGTCGGCTTCGGACCAGTCGGCGAGGGCGCAGCCGATGAAGCACCGTCCCTGCCGACGGTGCACATCCTCCAGCTCGCCGTCCTCGTGGACCAGTCGGGCCAACTCCCGCCAGAGCGCTTCGGCGGACCGCACCCCCTCGGACCGGCTGACGGTCAGCGCCAGTTCGAAGGTGCCGATCAGCGGCTCCCTCTCGCGCAGCCGCTCGGCGATCCGTCGGGCCTGCGCCCACTGCCCGGTGTGCCGGTGCAGCTCGACGCGCAGATCGTCCAGGTCGTCGTCCGGCGTCGCCGCCCGTTCCGCGCCGGTCAGCCGCGCGGACGCCTCGTCCCAGCGGTCGCAGAGCATCAGCAACTCGATGCCCGTGCGGCGCGCCCAGTCCGTCCGCGACTCCAGCTCGACGCACCGGTCCAGATCGGCCAGAGCCTGCTCGGTCCGCCCGGCCGCCAGACGGGCTCGCGCGCGCCGGACGTAGGCCCACCCGTATTCCGGGTCGGCCGCCAGGGCTCGGTCCAGGTACGGGAGAGCCTCCGTATAGGCCCTCCGGGCGAGGTGGATCGCTCCGAGGCCGGCCAGCGCGATGTCGTAGTCCGGATTCCCTTCCAGGACGCGCTGGAAGACGGCGACCGCCTCGTCGTACCGGCCCGCGCCCCGGTACGCCACGCCCAGTTCGGCGCTGATCCAGTCGACGTCCGGCTCCGCCTCGACGGCTCGGCGCAGGTCCTCGAACATGCCTGCCTGGTCGCCCGACCGGTCCTTAACCCGGGACCGCATCACCAACGCCCAGGCGTAGTCGGGGACCAGCTCGACGGCTCGGTCGAGGTCCGCCAGCGCCTCCTCCGCCCGGCCCAGTTCGTGGAGAGCCGCCCCACGGCTCGCCAGCGCCGAGGCGTAGCCGGGCTCGAGGGAGACGGCCCGGCCCAGCTCGGTGACGGCTTCCTCGAACCGGCCCACGAGCCGATACGCGTCACCCCGTTCCGACGCGACCCAGGCCACATCGGGCGCGAGGGAGGCCGCCCGGTCGAAATCGGCGAACGCCTCGGCCGGCTCCCCCCTGGACCGGCGCAGGCGGGCCCTGCGCACCAGCGTCCACAGGCCGTCCTCGTCGATGCTCAGCGCACGGTTGAAGTCGGCGAGCGCTTCGTCGTACCGCCCGAGAATGTGGCGGCACACCGCGCGCCCGGTCAGGGACCCGGCATCGGTCGGATCGAGGGCGATGGCCCGGCTGAAGTCGGTGACGGCCTCCTCGAAGCGGGCCGCCAGCCGATAGGTCTCCGCGCGCTCGGCGATGATCCAGCTGGTGTCGGGGGCCAGTTCGTCCGCCCGGTCGAGGGCGGCCAGCGCCGCCGGGAAGTCGTCCATCAGCTGATGGACGAGGCCACGGCCGTAGTGCGGCAGGGCCAGTTCCGGATCGAGCTCGATCGCCCGGTCGTACTCCTCCAGGGCCCGTCCGTAGTCGCCGGCGTGGCGCAGCTCCCTGCCCCGCAGCGTGTGGGCCGTCGCCCGGCCGCCCGGGTCCAGTCCGGGGCGGGCCAGGAGCAGGTCCATCGCCCTGGCCACCCCTCGCTCGTCGTCGGCGAGCACCCCGCCCAGTTCCCGGCCCCACTCCCGCAGGGTCGAGTCGTCCACCGCGTCGCCCGCGTCCTCCAGCATCCGTGCCCAGCGGCGGCCGACCACCTCGTCCTCGCGGCAGGCCCTGACGAGGAGCCGCAGCGCCTCGCCGAGCGCCGCGGGCGGCCGGGCGCAGAGCAGGTGGTACGTCTCCTCCAGGCGCAGCTCACGCCACTCCTCGTCCGCCCACAGTTCCTCGTCGTCCCGGCCGGCCCCGACGTCGGTGCGCCACTCGGCGAACGCCGCCGCCAGCCGCCGGTGCCGCCCCACCCACTCGCGCCGGGACTTGCGCCGCTCCAGCCGGAGCATCGGCACCCGTACGACGTCGTGGTACTGCACCCGCTCCCCGCGCTCACCGACGAACGGCAGCTCCGTCAGCCACTCGTACAGCGCGTCCACTTCGTCGTCCGGGCGGTCGACCAGGACCCGGACCACGTCCGCGTCCAGCCATCGGGGCAGCGCGCAGATCCGGGCGACGTCACGGCGGACTTCCGGTTCCGATCTCAGGAACCGTTTCACGGCGGCGGTGCTCGGGTCGTGTACGTCGTCCGGGGCACCGGGGCCGTTCTTCGCGAGCGTCGACACGAGGACGGGCAGACCGCCCGTGAGGCGCAGCACCTCCTCGACGACCGGTTCGGCCACGACCCCCTTCCCGGCGAGCAGCCGGCGTGCCTCGGCCTCGGTGAACGGTGCGAGGGGTACTTCCGCCACGGAGTCCACGCCGCTCCACCGGGCGGTGTCCAGGGGGCGCTGTCCGGCGGTGACCACGACCAGGGTGGCGGGCAGTGCGCCGTCCGCCTCGTCACCCGTGACCATCTCGTGCAGCCACGGGTCGAGGTACGGTCCTGTCCGCTCGTACGTGTCGAAGAACAGGACGATCCACGGGACGGCGGAGGCGGCGTCACGCAGTTCGCCGAGCAGGACCGGGGTGAGCGCCTTCTCCGGTGTCAGTACCAGGTCGATGTCGTCCGGGTTGCGGAAGCGGGCGCTGAGACCGGCCCGCAGGAGGTCCGCGCCCTGGGCGAGCCGGTCCGCGGGGAGGGCGCTCGCGAGGAGGCTGCCGCCCGGCACCATGGCCTCCGCCGCGGCGATGCCCAGCCCCACCGCGGCCCTGCTGCCGGCCGACGGTGTCTCCGGCTCCGGCACGAGCGCCGCCGCCTCCGCCTCGCGGCGCCGCTCCTGGTACGCGGTCAGCCGCCGCTCCAGGCCCTTCAGCCTGCGTCCCTGGGAGGCGAACTGCCGGCAGAGCGCCCCGAGGACCTCCGGCACGCTTCCGGCCGACTCGTCCACGTACGCCGTCAGCGCCCCTCGTTCGCGCGCGAGGCGCCTCAACTCCTGTACCAGGAAGGTCTTTCCGATGCCGGCGTTGCCGTGCACATGGAAGCGGAAGTGGTACCGGTCGTCCCCGGGCGGAAGGTCGAAGTTCGCCAGGAATGCGGCCCGTTCGGCGTCCCGGCCGACGAATCCGGCCCGACTGCGCTGCTGGATCAGCTCCTGCAACGACGGCTGCGCCTGTGCCATGCGTACGTCCGTCCCCTCGCTCCGGCCCGTCCTCATTCTGGCTCAATGTGGACGGGACGCGGTGGCCGCACGGGGGAAAGAAACCGGTCATGACCACATCAGCCACACGTGCCCCATGGCTCGCCGCCACCCTGCTGACCGGCACGGTCGCCCTCTACATCGCTCTCGTCGCCTTCGGCAACATCACCGACTTCGGCACCAACCAGCAGTTCGTCCGCCATGTGCTCGCGATGGACACGACGTTCAAGGACGACGACCTGATGTGGCGTGCCATCACCTCGCACGCCTTGGAGGACGCCGCGTACGTGGCGATCATCGTCTGGGAGTCGCTCGCGGCGCTGATCCTGATCGCGGCGACGTACCTGTGGGCCCGCCACCACCCCCGCGCCCGGCAGGCCTCCACCATCGGCCTGCTGATGCTCCTGCTGCTGTTCGGCGCCGGGTTCATCGCGATAGGCGGGGAGTGGTTCTCGATGTGGCAGTCGAAGACGTGGAACGGCCTGGACGCGGCCACCCGGGTGATCGTGCTGACGGGGGTGGCGCTGCTGGTGACGTATCTGCCGGGGGCGTCCGCGGAGAACGACTGATCGCCTTCGCACGCCCTGAGCGACACGGCGGCGGCACCCCGATCGACTTCGGAACACGTTCCGAAGTAGCGTCGGCTCATGTCCACTCCCATGGTCTCCTTCTCCGAGCTCTCGAAGAATTCGAAGCGCGTCGCCGAGACGCTGGACCGAGCCCAGCGTGTTCACATCACACGGCGGGACGGGGAGGACCTGTACCTCACGACGGCTCGCCATGACCATCAGCGCGAGGAGACCGCGGACATCACGGCCCGCCTGCTCGCCGCACTCATACGGAGCGACGACGGCGGGCGGGCCATACTGCGAGCGCTCCCCGCCGTGTTCCCGTGGGTACGCCATCTGTCGGCGGAAGAGATGAAGCAGTTCGTCGCCGAACTCATCGACGCCACCCACGACGTGGCCCAGTTGGACGTCCACTCCAACCTGCACCGAGTCGTCGTCGAATGGCGTGCGACGGCGCGCATCCTCGCCGACCCGGAGCTCACGGACCAGCTCACCCGTCGGCTGCCCGACAAAGACCATGGCGAGGTGACCGAGCCGTGAGTCCGAAGCGTGGCGACGACGTCGCGCCACCACCGGTCGGCAAGGAATGGCGCCTGCGGTTCGCGACGAACGATGCGGCCAAGGGATGGGGTGAACTGAGCGCCGAGGCGCCGGGCAACACCCGGCGCTGTTTCGAGGCAGCCTGGGCGGTCGGGAGTACCCCCAGTGGGAGTACGAAGTGACGGCAGGGGGTCGTGTGCGCTATCTCGTGGACGAGGAGAGCCGCACCGTGTACCTCGTGTACGCGGCCACGCGCCACCCCAAGGACACTGACCAGCCGCGCAGGGCGAACTTCTGCAAGGGCCCTAAGGAGAGCGTCAGTTCGCGGCCCGAGTGGCTCATTGGCCGTTCTCGGTGAACATCTTGATCAGGTCGTGGGCGCTGTTGTGTTCGGAGTCGATCCGGTAGCGCTCGCCGTCTTCAGCAGCGGCGACCTCGGCGCTACGGCGGAACATGTCCTGCTCGTACGCGGTGAGCGCGGCCTCGATGTCGTCGGGGTGCGCGGCGAGGGCCTGGCCGAGTTCGGCGCCGTCGAGCATGGCCAGGTTGGCGCCCTCGCCGTTCGGGGCCTGTAGGTGGGCGGCGTCGCCGAGCAGGGTCACCCCCGGCACCCGGTCCCACCGGTGCTCGGCCGGCAGGGCGTGGAGAGAGCGCAGGACCGGCGCGGTGTCGCCGTCGGTGATCAGCGCGGTGAGCTCCGGGGCCCAGCCGTCGAACTCCGCCGCGATCCGCGCGACCGCCGCGGCGGCATCGGCGAAATCGATGCCGTCGAACCAGTCCCGCGGCTTGGACAGCCCCACATAGGCGTGCAGGGTGCCGCCGCTCTCCCGGTGGGCGAAGATCTCCCGGCCCGGCGAGGGCGCCATCAGCGCCCCGCCGCCGACCGTCTTCGCGGCGGCCGGGTGCCGGGTGTCGGCGTCGAACAGGTAGGTCTCGACGACCGACGTGCCGACGTACTCGGGTATCACGTCGGAGAGCAGCGGCCGCACCCGTGACCAGGCGCCGTCCGCGCCGACCAGCAGGCGGGCGTCGACGGTGCCGCCGTCGGCGAAGGTCACCTCGTGGCGACCGTCGCCGAGGGTGCGGACGCCGCTGACCTTGTGCCCCCACCGGACGGTGCCGGCCGGGAGCGAGTCGAGCAGGATCCGTCGCAGGTCGCCGCGCATCGCCTCGGGGCGTCCGCCCGTGCCGTCGTCGTCCTGTTCGAACAGGACCGTCCCGTCCGTGTCGAAGACCCGCATCGCCTGGCGGCCCTCCAGGACGATGGCGCGGAACTCGTCCATCAGGCCGGCCGCCTCAAGAGCGAGCTGCCCGTTGTAGTCGTGGATGTCGAGCATCCCGCCCTGCGTGCGCGCCGATGGGGAGGCATCGGCCTCGTAGACCGCGGCCGGGATGCCGTGGACGTGCAGGACGCGGGCCAGCGTGAGTCCGCCGAGTCCGGCGCCGATGATCGTGACTGGGGTGTACATGATGGCTCCTCGGGATCGGGCCGCCCGGTGGCTCCGGGCGGCCGTCTCCAGAAAGGTGCCAACTACCGCCGACGAGCCGCCGACATCCGACCGACAGCCCTCCGATGCGCGACCGACACCGCAGATCGGCGGTCAGTCCAACACCGGCAACAGCTCCGGGAGATGGCCGTCCGAAGCCGTCGCCGCGCGCTGCCGTTCCTCCGGTACCTCTCCGTACAACGTGGTACGGGGCCTTGCCGGGCGGCCCGCTGCCTCGGCCACGGCGATCAGGTCGCGGACCGATTTGTAGGAGCCGTAGGAGGAGCCCGCCATGCGGGAGATGGTCTCCTCCATCAGGGTGCCGCCCAGGTCGTTCGCGCCGGAGCGGAGCATCTCGGCCGCGCCCTCGGTGCCGAGTTTCACCCAGCTGGTCTGGATGTTGGGGATCCAGGGGTGGAGGAGGAGACGGGCCATGGCCGTGACGGCGCGGTTGTCCCGAGTGGTCGGGCCCGGCCGTGCGATGCCCGCCAGGTACACGGGCGCGTTGGTGTGGATGAAGGGGAGGGTGACGAACTCGGTGAAGCCGCCCGTCCGTTGCTGGATGCGGGCGAGCGTGCGGAGGTGGCCGAGCCAGTGGCGGGGCTGGTCCACGTGGCCGTACATCATCGTGGACGAGGAGCGGATGCCGAGCTCGTGGGCTGTCGTGACCACCTCGATCCAGGTGGCCGTGGGCAGCTTGCCCTTGGTGAGGACCCAGCGGACCTCGTCGTCGAGGATCTCCGCCGCCGTGCCCGGGATGGAGCCGAGGCCCGCCTCCTTGGCGGCCGTCAGCCACTCGCGGATGGACATCCCGGTGCGGGTGGCGCCGTTGACTACCTCCATCGGGGAGAAGGCGTGTACGTGCATCCCGGGGACGCGGGACTTCACCGCCTTCGCGATGTCGAAGTACGCCGTCCCCGGCAGGTCCGGGTGGATCCCGCCCTGCATGCACACCTCCACCGCGCCGACCTCCCAGGCCTGCTGGGCCCGGTCGGCCACCTGGTCCAGGGAGAGGGTGTAGGCGTCGGCGTCCGTGCGGCGCTGGGCGAAGGCGCAGAAACGGCAGCCGGTGTAGCAGACGTTGGTGAAGTTGATGTTCCGGGTGACGATGTAGGTGACGTCGTCGCCGACGGCCGACCTGCGCACGTCGTCGGCGATACGGGTCAGCGCGTCCAGCGCCGGGCCGTCCGCGTGCAGCAGGGACAGGGCCTCCTCGTCGGTGAGGCGCGTCGGGTCGGCGGCCGCCGTGCGCAGGGCCTGCCGTACGTCGGTGTCGATGCGCTCCGGCGCCATCCCGGGGGCGGCGGCCTCGCGCAGGGCGGCCCAGTCGCCGTACACCTCGTCGAAGTCGTCGCGCCGGTCGGACGTACGGCCCTCGGTGTCGATCGACGCGTGGAGATCCGTACGGCCGGAGGCCACGAACGCCTCCTCCGGCTCCTGCCACGGAAGCCCCTGCGGAAGAACCTCGGAACGCGCCAGCCCCGTCGCCGGGTCCGCCAGCGCCCGTACGTGCGGCAGCAGCCGCGGGTCCAGCCAGGGCTCGCCGCGCGTGACGAACTCCGGGTACACGCAGAGACGTTCCCGCAGCTCGAACCCGGCCGCCGCGGACTTCCGCGCCAGTTCCTCGATCTGCGGCCAGGGGCGTTCGGGGTTGACGTGGTCGATGGTCAGGGGCGACACCCCGCCCCAGTCGTCGATGCCCGCGCCGATGAGGCGTTCGTACTCGGAGTCGACGAGGTTGGGCGGGGCCTGGAGGCAGGCCGCGGGCCCCATGATGTGGCGGGACACCGCCACCGTGGCTACGAGGTCGTCCAGTTCGGCGTCCGGCATGCCGCGCATCGCCGTGTCCGGCTTGGCGCGGAAGTTCTGGATGATCAGCTCCTGGATGCCGTGGTAGGCCCGGGAGACCTTGCGGAGCGCGAAGAGTGACTCCGCTCGCTCCTCGTACGTCTCGCCGATGCCGATGAGGAGCCCGGAGGTGAACGGGACGGACGAGCGGCCGGCGTCCTCCAGGACGCGCAGGCGTACGGCCGGTTCCTTGTCCGGGGAGCCGTGGTGCGGGCCGCCGGGCTCGGACCACAGGCGGGTCGCGGTGGTCTCCAGCATCATGCCCATGCTCGGCGCGACCGGCTTCAGGCGCTGGAAGTCCGTCCAGGTCATGACGCCGGGGTTGAGGTGGGGCAGCAGCCCCGTCTCCTCCAGGATGCGGATGGAGATGGCGCGGACGTAGGCGATGGTGTCGTCGTAGCCGTGCGCGTCGAGCCACTCGCGCGCCTCCGGCCAGCGGTCCTCGGGCTTGTCGCCGAGGGTGATCAGGGCTTCCTTGCAGCCGAGCGCGGCGCCCTTGCGGGCGATGTCGAGCACCTCGTCGGGGGACATGAACATGCCGTGGCCGGCCCGGCGCAGCTTGCCGGGCACGGTGACGAAGGTGCAGTAGTGGCACTTGTCCCGGCACAGCCGGGTGAGGGGGATGAAGACGCTCTTCGAGTACGTGATGACACCGGGCCGGCCCGCCGCATCGAGGCCCGCGTCCCGCACCCGGGCGGCGGACGCGGTGAGGTCATCGAGGTCCGCGCCGCGCGCCTGGAGCAGCACGGCCGCCTCGGCGACGTCGAGAGCGACGCCCTCCCGGGCACGTTTGAGGGCGCGACGCATGGAGTTCTCGGTGGGGCCGGTTCCGGAGGTCGCGGAAGTCGTCATCCTTCGAGCATACGAGTGCGGTGATCAGGGCGGTCAGGGCCGCCCCGCGCGCCACCCGCCGCCGCGCTCAGTGGAGGGCGAGCCAGCCGATACCGACGGCACACGTGAGGCCAGCGGCGATCATGTCGGCCGGTGTGTGGCGGCGCAGTGCGGACCAGATCACCAGGGCGGCGAGCAACACGGCGACCGTGCCGAGCGTGCCGACCAAAGCCCCCTTGCTGTAACCGAATTCGTTGATGTGCACCGCGAAGCGCACCAACCAGAAAAGCCTCATGACGCGACCGTGCCCAAGTGAAGTCTCTCCCCCGTTTCCCGCTGTGATCGGCGATGGTCAGAAGCCGATCCGATGCGGACCCGAGTCGAGATCTTACGGTTGGATCGCGTCGAGCGCGCGCAGTACCTCCGTCTCCCCCGCCGGCGGCAACTGCACCACGACCTCCTCGATGCCGAGTTCGGCGTAGTGCGCGAGCTTGCCCGGGGTCGGCTCGACGGCGTACGGCACGATCTGGAGGGCGGCGGGGTCGCGGCCGGCATCGGCCCAGGCGGCGCGCAGCACGGGCAGCGACCCGGTGAGCCCGCGTCCGCCGATCGGCAGCCACCCGTCGGCATACTCCGCGATGTGCGCGAACAGCTTGGGCCCGGCGGCCCCGCCCACGAGCGTCCGGGGTCCGACGACCGGTCCGCGCGGCTTCTGTGCGGGCTTGGGGTGGGCGTGGCTGGCCCGCACGCCCCCGAACTCGCCCTCGTACCCGGTCGGCTCCTCGGTCCACAGCGCCCGCATGAGCGCCATCCGGTCCCGGACCAGTTCCCGCCGCGTGCCCCACGCCACGCCGTGGTCGGCGGCCTCCTCGACGTTCCAGCCGAAGCCGATGCCGAGGGTGAGCCGGCCGCCGGAGAGGTGGTCCAGCGTGGCGGCCTGCTTGGCGAGGTCGATCGGGTCGTGCTGGGCCACGAGGGTGATACCGGTACCGAGCCCCAGCCGCTCCGTCACGGCTGCCGCCTGGCCGAGCGCGACGAAGGGGTCGAGGGTACGGCCGTACTCGCGCGGCAGCTCGCCGCCCATCGGGTACGGGGTGGTCCGCTCGACCGGGATGTGGGTGTGCTCGGGCAGGTACAGCCCGGCGAACCCGCGCTGCTCCAGCTCACGGGCGAGCCGGGTGGGGGTGATGGTCTCGTCGGTCAGGAAGATCGTGACGGCGATTCGCATGTCCCACATGTAGCGGGGTGGGGGGCAACTGTCCATACCGACTGGTCGGCACATCCATCCGCAGATGCGTCCATGACAAGCTGTCAACTCGCCCTTCCCTTGCATACGAGGAGAGTTCACGCCCGCACAGGACGGTGGCCCCATGTGTGATGACGCGCACGGCATCGGAAGACGCGCCCTGTTCGTGACGGGAGCGGCGGCCGCGCTTACGTTGGGAAGCGTGAGCTTCGCGGCGGCGGACGACCAAGGCCAGGAGACCCGGACGGTACGCGGCACGCTGCCGCCCGGCTCCCCGGACTTCGTGTACGTACCCGTCGAAGTCCCCCAGGGCGTACGGGAGATCAAGGTCTCCTACACCTACGAGAAGCCGACCGTCCCGGCCGGCACCCAGGGCAACGCACTCGACATCGGCATCTTCGACCAGCACGGCACCGAACTCGGCGGCCGGGGCTTCAGGGGCTGGTCGGGCGGCGCCCGCACCGAGTTCTTCATCCGCGCGGACGACGCCACGCCGGGCTACCTCCCGGGACCGGTGCGGGAGGGCACGTGGCACATCGCCCTGGGCCCCTACACGGTGGCGCCGCAGGGCCTGGCGTACGAGCTCACGATCACGCTGACGTACGGCGAACCGGGGACCACGGCACCCCCGGTGTACCCGCCCTCCCGGGCCAGGGGCCGGGGCCGGGCCTGGTACCGGGGCGACTGCCACCTGCACTCCTGGTACTCCGACGGCCGCCGCACCCCGGCCGAGATCGCGGCCCTCGCCCGTGCGGCGGGCCTCGACTTCATCAACTCCTCGGACCACAACACCCACTCCGCCCACGCCCACTGGGCCGACCAGGCGGGCGACGACCTGCTGATCATGCTCGGCGAGGAGGTCACGACGAGGAACGGCCACGTCGTGGCCCTCGGTACCGACCCCGGCACCTTCGTCGACTGGCGCTACCGGGCGCGGGACAACCGCTTCGGGCGTTTCGCGAGCCGCATCCGCCGGGCCGGCGGCCTGGTCGTCCCCGCCCATCCGCACGCCACCTGCGTGGGCTGCGGCTGGAAGTTCGGCTTCGGCGAGGCGGACGCCGTGGAGGTGTGGAACGGCCCGTACACACCGGACGACGAGGTCACGCTGGCCGAGTGGGACAACCTGCTCGTCGCGTACGTCCGGGAGGGGCGGGCGGGTGGCCGGGTGTGGCTCCCGGCGATGGGCAACAGCGACGCCCACCGCGACCCGGACGTGGTCGGCAGCCCCCAGACCGTCGTCCTGGCCGACGACCTGACCCGCGAGGCCGTCCAGGAGGGCATCCGCGCCGGCCGCTCGTACATCGCGGAGTCCAAGAACATCTCCCTGACCTTCACCGCGACGAGCGACCGGGGCCGGCACGCGGGCATCGGGGAGCGGCTGGAGGTCGACCCCGACACCCCGGTGACGGTCCGCCTCGAGATCTCCGGCGCCCCGCGCTGCACGGCCCGCATCATCACCGACCAGGGCACGCTGCTGACGAGCGACCCGCTGCCGGTGTCCGGCTCCGGGGTGGTGGAGTGGCGCACGACCCCCGCCTACGCGGCCTACACACGGGCCGAGCTACGCCACGAGACGGCAGCGGGGACTGTGCCGGGGGCGCTGGCCGCCCTCACCAACCCGATCTTCCTCGGGCGGTGGGGCGGGTAGGAGCGACGCCGGTCGAGTCGTGAACGTGGGGCCGCCCGGGAAGCGGGGGCCCGGGTGGGGGCCTCGTCAGGCCGGGGTTTCGGCGGTGGCGATCAGGACCGCGCGGCCGAGGGTGTGACCGGCCATGGTGAAGCCGAGGACGGCCGGGGTGGCGTCGGCCGCGACGCCGATCGTCTCGACGTCGAGGGCGTGCACCACGACGAAGTAGCGGTGCGGGCCGTGCCCGGCCGGCGGGGCGGCGCCGATGAAGCGGGCGGCGCGGGCGTCGCCCGGCAGCTGGAAGGCGCCCTCGGGCAGGCCCGAGCCGGTGTCGTCGCCGGCGCCCTCGGGCAGCTCGGTGACGGTGGCGGGGATGTCGGCGACCGCCCAGTGCCAGAACCCGGACCCGGTGGGGGCGTCGGGGTCGTAGACGGTGACGGCGTAGCTCCTGGTGCCTTCCGGGGCGCCGCTCCAGGACAGCTGCGGGGAGACGTCCTTCCCGCCGGGGACGCCGAAGATGCCGGAGAACTGCTCGGGCGACCAGGCGGCGCCGTCGGTGACGGTGGTGCTGGTGACGGTGAAGGAGGCCGCCTCGGGGAGGCGGGCGAAGGGGTCGTTGGCGCTCATCGCGTCGTTCCTTTCAAGCAGTGCTGTCGGGAAGTGATGGATCGACGATAACACTAATAATCGATTATTCAGGGGATCGTCTATGCTGACCCTCATGACCCAGCCGGCCCACAGCCCCGTCCCGTCGGGGAAGCAGATGCTCTCCGAGCAGGTCTACGCACGTCTGCGGGACGCGATCATGCGCGGGGACTACGCCCCCGGTGACGCCCTCAAACCGCAGGACCTCGCCAAGGAGCAGGGCGTGAGCCTGGCCGTCGTGCGCGAGGCGCTCGTGCGCGTGGTCGGGGACGGTCTCGCCGACCGGCTGCCCAACCGCGGTTTCGCCGTCCCGGCCTTCTCCGACCGCCGCTGGCAGGAGATCGCGGAGGCCCGCCGGACCATCGAACCGGTCATGCTGCGCATGTCCGTCGAACGCGGCGACGTCGACTGGGAGGCCCGGGTACGAGCCGCCCACCACCGGCTGGCCCGCACCCCGGTGTACGCGCCGGAGGAGAGCGAGTACTACAGCGGCGCCTGGGCGGAGGCCCACCGGGTCTTCCACCGCACCCTGCTGGAGGGCTGCGGCAACCCCGTCCTGATGGAGACCTTCGACCGGATGTGGACCGCGAGCGAACTGGCCCGCCGCCTGTCGACGCTCCGCCACCCCGACCGGGACGGTGTCGGCGAGCACCGCCGGCTGGAGGAGGCGGCGCTGGCCCGCGACGCCGACACCGCAGCCGAGGTACTGGCCCAGCACCTCAGCCAGACCGCGGCCGGACTGACCGACCGCACCCCCGGGAACCCCTGAGGACAGTCACATGCCCGGCAGCGGCAGATCGTCCGTGTAGCCGTTCACCGGGCGCGGGACCTTCTTCAGGGTCCGGGCGTCGAGGGCGGCCGGGGCGCTGCTCGTACCCAGGGTGCCGCCGGGGTGCCAGGCGCCTGTGACGGCGACCCAGGTGTTGGCGGAGGGGGCCTGGGCGCCGTAAACGCGTACCTTCACCGTCTGGGCGTCCGCCGCGCAGCACGAGATGATGATCCGGGTCAGGTACCAGCCGCCGCCCTTGCCCGCGGGCGTGACGATCCCCGTCATCCGGACGGTGCGGCCCTTGACGGCCTGCCCCCGGTCCTGCTGGACGCGGCGGGTGAAGTCGGTCAGCGTGATCGGCAGCGGGGAGGTCGCGGGCAGCGGGTCGAAGTGCGACTGCCGGGTGACCTCCTTGGCGGCCGCGTGGGAGGCGGTGTACGCGCCGAGGGCCGGCGGGGCGTAGAGGAGCAGGCTCAGCGCGGGGAGCAGCAGCAGCCATGCGGCGCGGGGGACGCCCGCATGGTCGTGCCCGTGTTCCTCGTCATGGTGCTCCGCGCCGCCGTGGTCGTCCGCGTCCGGCTTCCGCCAGGACCAGGCCTCCGCCGCCGCCAGCGCGAGCAGCACCACCCCCGACGCGACCAGCATCAGGTGCATGCCCGGCCGGACGTACCGCAGGTACACGTCGGTGAAGAGCGAGGCGTACAGCAGGCCCGCGCCGGTGAGGGCGAGCAGGATCACGGGCAGCGGGCGCTTCACAGCAGGACTCCCCCGATCAGGGCGGCGCACAGGACGGCGACCACCAGCGTGGCGGCGGAGAAGCGGACCGCGAAGGCCCGGCCGAACGTGCCCGTCTGGAGGGCGATCAGCTTGAGGTCGACCATGGGGCCGACGACCATGAACGCGAGCCGTGCGACGGGCGAGAAGCCGGTGAGGGAGGCGGCCACGAAGGCGTCGGCCTCCGAGCAGACCGCGAGCAGCACTGCCAGTCCGGCGAGGAAGAGGACCGACAGCCAGGGCGAGCCTGAGAAGGTGTCGAGGACGGAGCGCGGAACGGTGACGTTGAAGGTGGCCGCCGCCATGGCGCCGACGACGAGGAAGCCGCCCGCGTGCAGGAAGTCGTGCTGGAAGCCCTGCCTGAATTCCGTCCAGCGGCTGTGGCCCGCCCGGTGGCCGGTGTGCCGGGCGGCCGGCCTCAGCCACTCCTCGCGGCCCCGCCACAGCCACAGCCAGCCCATGACGACGGCGGCGGCGAGCGAGGCGAGGAGCCTGGCCAGGACCATGGCCGGGTTGCCGGGGAAGGCGATGGCGGTGGCGGTCAGGACGACCGGGTTGACCGCGGGCGCCGACAGGAGGAAGGCGAAGGCCGCCGCGGGCGTCACCCCGCGGCCGATCAGGCTGTTCGCGACCGGCACCGAGGCGCATTCGCAGCCGGGCAGCACGGCCCCGGCGACGGAGGCGACCGGGACGGCGAGCGCGGGCCGGCCGGGCAGCAGCCGGGTGAAGACCCGCGTCGGCACGAACGCGTTGATCGCGCCCGACAGTGCCGTGCCCAGGAGCAGGAACGGCATCGCCTGCACGGTGACCGCGAGGCACACGGTCCGCCAAGCCTGGAGGGCCGGGCCCTCCGGCCAGCGGCCGACGAGGACGACCGCGGCACCGGGAAGCACGGCCGCCGCGAGGAGAAGGAGCGGCCAGAAGCGGGGCGGAGCCGGGCGTGCGTCCTGCTCGGTGACCGCGGCTCCTGCCTCCGTGGCCTCCGCCGCCTCCTCCGGTTCTACTGTCCTTTGCACCCCAGCTCCCACCACTTTGACGCCGGGTCGAACATAGCGTGGAAGCTGCGCTTACAGGTCAAGCCCACCCCAAAGCCCATTCCGAGGGAGCTTTTCGGCCATGTCCCGTCTCTCCGATCTCCGTTTCCGCACCACCACCGGCTTCCAGCGCCACGTGGGCAATCCGGTGCTGCGCCGCCTCCCCTTCCAGACCGTGCTGGAGACCACCGGCCGCGTCTCCGGGCTGCCACGGCAGACCCCGGTGGGCGGACGCCGGGTCGGGGACTCCTTCTGGCTGGTGTCCGAGTTCGGGGAACGGTCACAGTACGTACGGAACATCAAGGCGAACCCGGCGGTCCGGGTCCGGATCGCCGGGCGGTGGCACACCGGGACCGCCCATCTGCTGCCCGACGACGACCCGGTGGCCCGCCTGCGCCACCTGCCCCGGATGAACAGTGCGGCGGTGCGGGCGCTGGGGACCGGTCTGCTGACCGTGCGGGTGGATCTGACCTCCTGACCCGGGCGGGCTCTCACCCCGGCCAGACGATCGCCTGCACCTCGCTGTACGCGTGCAGGGCGTACACCCCCACGTCCCGGCCGACTCCGCTGCTCTTGAACCCGCCGAACGGCGCCTCCATGTTGCGGCCGACCGTGTTGACCCCGACCCCGCCGGCCCGCAGCCGCCTGGCCACCCGGAAGGCCCTGGCGACGTCGCCGGACCAGACGTAGTCGATCAGGCCGTAGTCGGAGTCGTTGGCGAGGGCGACCGCCTCCTCCTCGTCGTCGAAGGGGACGACCGAGACCACCGGGCCGAAGATCTCCTCGCGGACGGCCCGCATGTCGTTGGTGCAGTCGGCGAGGAGGGCCGGGGAGACGTAGAAGCCGTGGTCGAGCGGCGGGCGTTCGCCGCCGGTGACCACCGTGGCGCCCTCCTTGCGGGCGAGTTCCACGTACGACTCCACCCGGTCCCGGTGCTCGGCGGAGATCACCGGGCCCACCACCGTGTCCGGTTCGCTCGGCTTCCCCACCTTGAGCCGGCCCGCGTACGCGGCCAGTGCCGAGACGAGGGCGTCGTACACCGCCCGCTGCACCAACACCCGCGTCGGCGCCGTGCAGATCTGCCCGCTGTAGAAGGAGAAGGTCGTGCCGATGCCCGCGACCGCCGAGCCGAGGTCCGCGTCCTCGAAGACGATCGCCGCGCCCTTCCCGCCCAGCTCCATCAGCTGCCGTTTCATGCCGCGCCCGCACACCTCGGCGATGCGCCGGCCGACCGCCGTGGAGCCGGTGAAGCTCACCATGTCGACGTCGGGCGAGGCGACGGTCGCCTCGCCGACGGCCACCTCCCGGCCGGAGACGACGTTCACCACGCCGGGTGGCGCCCCGGCCGCCTGAAGGGCCTCGGCCATGCGGTAGACGGACAGCGGGTCCTGCGGGGCGGGCTTCACCACGACCGTGTTGCCCATGGCCAGCGCCGGGGCGACCTTCCCGGCCGGGTTGGCCCACGGGTTGTTGTACGACGTCACGCAGGTGACGACGCCCACCGGCTGGCGCACGGCCAGCGCGCCCATCACGCCGGCCTTCCCCATCGGGCCCGCCTCGTTGATCTGCGGCGGGATCGCCCATTCGGCCGGTTCCACGCGGGCGTACCGGCGGAAGCGGGCCGCGGCGACCCCGACCTGCATGGCGCGGGCGGTGCCGGTGGTGGCGCCGGTCTCGGCGCGGGCCAGGTCGGTGTACGGCACCAGGTGGGCGCGGATGTGGTCGGCGGCCCGGTCCAGGACCGCCGCCCGTTCCTCCGGCGGGGTGCGGGACCAGGGGCCGAAGGCCTCGCGGGCCGCGGCGCAGGCCGCCTGCGCCTGCTCCCGTGTGGCCTCCGGTGCCCAGCCGACGGTCTCCTCGGCCGCCGGGTCGGTCACCGGGTAGTGGCCGCCGCCCGGCTCCACCCAGGCGCCGCCGATGAACAGCCGCTGGCCCTCGCTCACTTCGTGCTCACCGTCCGGGTGTCCCGCCCCGAGCGCAGCACCCGCCCCGGCACCGCCCCGGTCACCGTGTCGTCCCGGATCGCCTCGACCCCGTTGACCCAGACGGCCCGTATCCCGATGGCCCTCGCGTCCAGCCGTGGGCTGTCGCCCGGCAGGTCGTGCACCAGGGTGGCCTGGCCCGCGTCGATCCGTTCCGGGTCGAACAGGACGAGGTCGGCATGCCAGCCCTCCCGGATCCGGCCCCGCTCGCGCAGGCCGAAGAGGCGTGCCGGGTCGTCCGTCAGCATCTTCACCGCCTGTTCGAGGCCGGCCAGCCTGCGCCCGCGCAGGCAGTCCCCGAGGAACCGGGTGGTGTACGGCGCCCCGCACATGCGGTCCAGGTGCGCGCCCGCGTCGGAGCCGCCGAGCAGTACGTCCTCGTGCTGCCAGGTCTCCGCCCGGAGCGTCCAGGACGCCGGGTCGTTGTCGGTGGGCATGGGCCACAGGACCGTACGCAGGTCGTCGGCGGCACAGATACCGACCAGGCAGGCGAAGGGGTCCTGGCCCCGCTCCTCGGCGATGTCCCGGACGACGCGGCCGGTGAGTCCGCGGTTGGCCTCGCTGTAGGTGTCGCCGATGACGTACCTGCTGAAGTTCGCCAGCCGCCGGAAGACGCCCGCTTCCTTGGAGTCGGCGCGGCGCAGCATCTCCGCCCGGACCTCCGCGTCGCTCAGGCGGGCGATCCGCTCGGGGACGGGCAGGCCGAGGATCTCGCCCCAGCCGGGGATCAGGTTCAGCGCGCAGAAGGTGCCCAGGGACATGTTCATCGGGGTGAGGATCGGCATGGTGAGTGCCACGACCCGGCCGCCGGCCTTGCGGGCCCGCTCGCTCGCCGACAGCTGTCTGGGCACTCGCTCGGGGACGGCCGCGTCGACGGTGAGGACGTTCCAGTTCAGGGGGCGTCCGGCGCTCGCGCTCATCTCCACGAACAGGTCGATCTCGGCGTCGCTGAACTGGTCGAGGCAGCCCGCGACGATCGCCTCGATCTGGGTGCCCTCGTGTTCGCCGACGGCCCGTGCCAGGGCGAGCAGTTCCTCGGGGCGCGCGTGGCGGGAGGCGACCGGTCGGCCGTCGCCGTCGGAGTGCGTGGACGACTGGGTGGTGGACAGGCCCCAGGCGCCCGCGTCCATCGCCTCGTGGAAGAGGCGGAGCATCCGCTCCAGCTGCTCCGGTGTGGGCTGCCCGCCGACCGCGTCCGGGCCCATCACGTACCGGCGGAGCGCGCAGTGCCCCACCATGAAGCCCGCGTTGACGGCGATCCGGCCCTCCAGCGCGTCCAGGTACTCCCCGAAGGTGTGCCAGCTCCAGGGCGCGCCCTCCTCCAGGGCGACCAGGGACATGCCCTCCACCTTGGACATCATCCGGCGGGTGTAGTCGGCGTCCTCGGGCCGGTCCGGGTTGAGGGGGGCGAGGGTGAAGCCGCAGTTGCCGGCGGCGACCGTCGTCACGCCGTGGTTCAGCGAGGGTGTCGCGTACGGGTCCCAGAAGAGCTGGGCGTCGTAGTGGGTGTGCGGGTCGACGAAGCCGGGCGCGAGGACGAGGCCGTGCGCGTCCTCACGCGTCCGGGAGTCCTCGGTGATCTCGCCGACGGCGGCGATCCGGCCGTCCCGTACACCGACGTCGGCGGTGCGGGCGGGGGCGCCCGTCCCGTCGACGACGGTCGCCCCCTTGATGACGTGGTCCAGCATCCCCGGCCCCCTACGCCGCTTCCCGGAACCGGGTGGTCCGGTGGACGGGATCCGTGTCGATCTTCGGGATCACGTGCTCCCCGATCAGCCGGATCGTCTGGAGGGTCTCCTCCTTGGGCACCCCGACCGGCAGCCCGAAGCTGAGCTGATCGGCGCCGGCCTGCTCCCAGCGCTTGCACTGGCGCAGCACCTCGTCGGGGTCGCCGCAGATCAGCAGCTCCTCCTCGACGAGGAGTTCGACGAACTCGGGGGTGTACTCGGGCAGCGTCTCCGGCCACTCCGGGAAGCCTTCCGGGCGCGGGAAGGTGTCGTGGTAGCGGAAGACGAGGGAGGGCAGGTAGTGCAGGCCGCCGGCGGCCGCGATCCGGATGGCCTCGTCGTGGGTGGGGGCGCAGATGGCGGTGGTCGTCACCATCACGTTGTCGTTGACGAAGTCCCCGACGGGCTCGGCGTTCACGATCGCCGTCTTGTACTGCTCCAGCACCCACTCCATGTCGGAGACCTTCTGGATGCTGAAGCCCAGCACCCCGAGCCCCTTCTTCGCGGCCATCGAGTAGGAGGGCGGGGACCCGGCCGCGTACCACATGGCCGGGTGCGACTTCCCGTACGGCTTGGGGAGCACCTTCCTGGGGGGCAGCTGCCAGTGCTTGCCCTGGAAGCCCGTGTACTCGTCCTGGAGCCACATCTTGGGGAACTCGGCGATGGTCTCCTCCCAGATCTCCTTCGTGTAGTTCATGTCGGTGATGCCGGGGAGGAAGCCGAGGATCTCGTGGGAGCCGGCGCCGCGCCCGCTGCCGAACTCGAAGCGGCCCTCGCTGAGGTGGTCGAGCATGGCGACCTTCTCGGCCACCTTCACGGGGTGGTTGACCTGGGCGAGGGGGTTGAAGATGCCGGAGCCGAGGTGGATGCGGTCGGTGGCGTGGGCGAGGTAGCCGAGGAAGACGTCGTTGGCGGAGAGGTGGGAGTACTCCTCCAGGAAGTGGTGCTCGGAGGCCCAGGCGTACTTGAAGCCGGACTTGTCCGCCTGGATGACGTACTCGGTCTCCTCCATCAGTGCCTTGTGCTCGGCCAGCGGGTCGGTCTCGGCTCGCTTGCCCACGTATCCCTGTACAAAGAGCCCGAATTCCAAGGCGGTTCACCGTCCCTACACTTACTGACACACCGTCAGATTTCCTGCCGCCCGACTGTTGCACCGCCCGCATGCACCGTCAATAGCTGACGGCTCGTCAGATGACGGTCACTCCCGCCAGCCACCCGCCGTCGATCACGAACGGCTGCCCGGTGATGTACGAGGAGTCGTCCGAGGTGAGGAAGAGCGCCAACCGGGCCACCTCCTCCGGCCTGCCGATCCGGCCCAGCGGCACGAGCTTGCGGTACAGCTCGTCCAGCGCGCGGGAGGTCTCCTCGGCGTCGGCGTCCGGGTCCAGCCGGGCCGGGTTGGACATCGGGGTGTCGATGGC
Organism: Streptomyces sp. NPDC046915; assembly: GCF_040644935.1. Taxonomy (NCBI): domain Bacteria; kingdom Bacillati; phylum Actinomycetota; class Actinomycetes; order Kitasatosporales; family Streptomycetaceae; genus Streptomyces; species Streptomyces sp. NPDC046915. The sequence continues at coordinate 120,178 of NZ_JBEYXB010000008.1, forward strand.
GCCCGGACAGATCGCGTTGACGCGGATCTTCCGCTGCGCCAGCTCCAGGGCGGCGACCCGGGTGAGCCCGAGGACGGCGTGCTTGGTCGCGGCGTACGTGCCGACGGCCGCCATACCGGTCAGCGCGGTGTAGGAGGCGGTGTTGACGATCGTCCCGCCCTCCGCCAGCGCGGGCGCGACCGTCTTCATACCGAGGAAGCAGCCGACCTGGTTGACCTGCACGACCTGCATGAACTCCTCCAGCGGAGTGTCCACCAGGGAGTTGAAGCGCAGGATGCCCGCGTTGTTGACCAGCCCGTCGACCCGCCCGTACGCCTTCCGCGCGGCGGCGAGGGCGGCCTGCCAGTCCTCCTCCCGGCTCACGTCCAGGTGGACGAACGTCGCCCCCAGCTCCTTGGCCAGCGCCTCCCCCTGGTCGTCCAGCACATCCGATACGACCACCCGCGCGCCCTCCGCCGCGAAGAGCCGCGCCTCCTGCTCGCCCTGCCCGCGCGCCGCCCCGGTGATGATGACGACGCGTCCGTCCAGCTTGGCCATGTCTCTCCTCAGTCCAGTGCGGGGGCGACCTCGGCCCCGAAGACGGCTATCTGATCGGTGAGTTCGGCGCGGCTCCGGCAGCGGAACCGCACCTGGATCTGGTGCACGCCCATCGCGCGGTACGCCCGGAGCGACTCGGCGAGGGCCTCGGGGGCGCCGGTGAGGGTGCGGCGGCCGGTGTCCCAGCCGGGCCGGCCGACGTACAGGGGCTCGGTGATCGCGCCGACGGTCAGGGGCGCCTCGATCCCGGCCCGGCTTCTCAGGTCCTTGATCCGGGCGATCTGCGCGGGCAGCCGGTCCCGCGGGTCCCCCTGCGGCAGCCAGCCGTCACCCTTGAGCGCGGCCCGGCGCACGGCGGCGGGCGAGGAGCCGCCCACCCAGAGGGGGACCCGCGGCTGAGCGGGCCGGGGCCGCTGCCCGAGCCCCTCGAAGTCGTACTCCTTGCCGTGGTGCTCGGGGTACTCCTCCGGCCCCAGGGCCGCCCGGAGCGCGTCGATGGACTCGTCGAGCAGGGGGCCGCGCCGCTCGAAGTCCACGCCCAGCGCCTCGAACTCCTCCCGCACGTGCCCGGCGCCCACCCCGAGGATCAGCCGCCCTCCGCCGAGGTGGTCGAGGGTGGCGTACTGCTTGGCGGTGACGAGCGGGTGCCGGAGGGCGACGACCGCGACATGGCTGAGCAGCCGGACGCGTTCGGTGACGGCGGCGAGGTGGGCGAGGGTGGCGACGGGGTCGTACCAGACCGTGCTCATCGCGGGCGCGAGGCGGCGCGGGATGGCGACGTGGTCGCAGCAGGCGATGTAGGCGAAGCCGGCACGGTCGGCGGCGCGGGCGATCTCGACCAGGTCGGCGGGAGCGGCGCTCGCCTCCCAGGCCTCCGCGTAGAGGGTGCTCTGGGACTGGACGGGGAGCTGGATGCCGTAGGCGAGGCGCCGCTCGGGGCGTTCTTCGGGGCTCTCCTGGGGCGGGACGGGCACGATGACCCCCTCTGCAAGACTGACGGATCGTCAGACGACGACCGCTGGGCACATCGTCGTAGCTGACGATCCGTCAGACAAGAGGGGCCGCAGAGATGGGCGGCCGCAGAGACGGGGCCGGTGCGGCTCGCGTCAGCGCGCGAAGCCGTCGCCGAAGTTGGCGTCCGTGACGGGCGCGCCGAGGGTGGCGGGCCCGAAGGAGGCCGAGCCGGAGGCGGTCGGCCCGGTACCGGTGGAGCGGAAGGCCCAGGCGGCGCCGTCGAAGGTGTTCTCGCCGGGGGCGCCGACGTACAGCTCGGCGCGGCCGTCGTGATCGGTGTCGGCCAGTGCGGTGTGGCTGCCGAAGAAGTCGTTCTGCTCGGCCGTGCCGGGCACGCCCGCGGTGTCCTGGTTGAAGGACACGGCACCGGCGCCGGTCAGCCCGCCCTTGCCGCCGCGCAGCACGGTCACCGCGCCGGCCGAGGCGACCTTGCCGATGTCCTCGTTCGGGGAACCGGCGGCGACATCGGCGTAGCCGTCGCCGTTGACGTCGGCGACGGAGACACCCCAGCCGAAGCCGTCACCGGCCTCGGAGGCGCCGGGTACGCCGGCCGTGTTCTGGTTGATGACCGTGGTGCGGGACGTGTCGGGCCCGGCGGCCGAGCCGTACACGACCCCGACCTGGCCGCCGAGGAGCGCCGGGTCGACCGGGGTCTCACCGGAGCCGTCGAGGGGCCGCCCGATGACCAGGTCCGCGTACCCGTCCTTGTTCACGTCGCCGATGCCGAGGCTGGAGCCGCCGCGCACCCGGGTGCCGTCGGCCTTCTTCAGGACGGCCGGGGCACCCAGGCCCTGCTTGCTGCCGTGCAGGTAGACCGCACGGGGCGCGGTGGCGTCCGGGTCGGAGCTGTCGTCGTCGCTGTGGTCGTGGATGAGCGCGACCAGGTCGGTGACGCCGTCGTGGTCGACGTCCCCGGCCGCGAGGTCGTCGAGGGCGTAGTCGGAGTCGAAGGAGAGGCCGGCGGAGCGCGCGGCGCCCGCGGTGCGGGTGAAGGGGCCCTCCAGCAGGCGGGTGGAGGTGGCCAGGTCGAGCCGGCCGTCACCGTCGTAGTCCCCCAGGGCGAGGTGCTGGGCCTCGACCCGGTCACCCTCGGTGCCGGTCGCCACGTTCGTACCGCCGGACAGCCCCTCCTTCCCGCCCCAGACGACGGTCAGCGTGCCCGCGTTCCGCACGGAACCGATGTCCTCGCCGCTCGCGCCGACGACCAGGTCCGCGTACCCGTCGCCGTCCAGGTCGCCGAGGGCCAGGCCGGAGCCGAAGTAGTCGTCGGCCTCCGCGGAGCCGGGTATGCCCGCCGTGTTCTGGCTGATGACCTGCCGGTGCTTGGTGTCCAGCCCCTTCGAGGAGCCGTACACGACGCTCACGTACCCCGCACGGGCGTGCCCGCCGACCTTGCCCCAGGAGGCGGCGACGGCGAGGTCCGCGTACCCGTCGCCGTTGAAGTCGGCGCGCACGCTCCGCACCCCGGCGCCCTGCGTGCCGGCCGCGTGCGCGCTCACCGGTCCGACGACGGCCCCGGCGACGGCCACGGCGGCCACGAGTCCGAGACGGGGACGAAACCTGTGCTTGCCCATGTGGAACCCAACTCCCGTTTTCCTGCGGTCAGTTGACAGCGGGAGAGTCAAGATCCCCACGCCGTCGTCCAGTACGACTCGTCTGGCGGTGACGTGGTTGCACGGGAGGACGACGGGAATTCCCCGGGCGTTAACCGGCGCCGCCCGCTCCGCCCACTCCACCCTCCCCACTGCCGGGCCACAGACCGTCCTCCGTCAGCCCCAGCAGCCCGATCGCGTTCCCTCGCACGATCCGCTCGACCACATCCACCGCCAGGTGCCCCATCTGCGCCTCGCCAACCTCGCGGGACTTCGGCCAAGTGGAGTCGGAGTGGGGGTAGTCGGTCTCGTACAGGACGTTGCCGAGGCCGATGGAGTCCAGGTTCCTGAGCCCGAAGGCGTCGTCGAAGAAGCAGCCGTAGACGTGCTCGGCGAAGAGCTCGGAGGGCGGCCGGTGCACCTTGTCGGCGACGCCGCCCCAGCCCCGGTTCTCCTCCCACACCACATCGGCCCGCTCAAGAATGTACGGAATCCACCCGATCTGCCCCTCCGCGTACATCACCTTCAGATTCGGGAACCGCTCGAACTTGCCGCTCATCAGCCAGTCGACCATGGAGAAGCAGCAGTTGGCGAAGGTGATGGTGGAGCCGACGGCGGGCGGTGCGTCGGCGGAGGTGGAGGGCATGCGACTGCTGGAACCGATGTGCATGGCGACGACGGTGCCGGTCTCGTCGCAGGCGGCGAGGAAGGGGTCCCAGGCGTCGGTGTGGACGGAGGGCAGGCCGAGGTGCGGGGGTATCTCGGAGAAGGCGACGGCCCGGACACCGCGCGCGGCGTTCCGCCGGACCTCGGCGGCGGCCAGTTCGGCGTCCCACAGCGGAATGAGGGTGAGCGGGATGAGCCGCCCACGCGCCTCGGGCCCGCACCACTCCTCCACCATCCAGTCGTTGTACGCCTCCACGCACAGCAGACCCAGCTCGTGGTCCTTCGCCTCGGTGAAGGTCTGCCCGCAGAAGCGCGGGAAGGTGGGGAAGCACAGGGCCGACTGCACATGGTTGACGTCCATGTCGGCGAGGCGCGCGGGGACGTCGTACGAGCCCGCCCGCATCTGCTCGTACGTGATGACTTCGAGCTTGATCTCGTCCCTGCTGTAGCCGACGGCGGTGTCGAGGCGGGTGAGGGGCCGGTGCAGATCCTCGTACACCCACCAGTCGCCGACCGGCGCGTCGTCGCCCGGGTCGCCCGGATCGCCCATGACGGGCTTGAACCGGCCACCGAGGAAGGTCATCTCCTTCAGAGGCGCACGGACGATACGCGGCCCTATATCCCGGTATTTACTGGGAAGCCGGTCCTGCCAGACGTGCGCGGGCTCCACGGTGTGGTCGTCGACGGAGATGATCCGCGGGAAGTCACCGGGGGTTTCGAGGGCATCGGGGGCGTCGATCCGGGTGTCGTGGGTGTCCATGACGCCCACGTTAGCGCTGATCTGACGGACCGTCAGCTACCGTGTTCGATGGTCTCCGATGATGGGGTCTGTGCGTATGTGTGCGGAGAGCATGTGAGGGGGTTGTGGACTCCCGTGAGTCGGCCTGTGATCGGCGTCTCCCACGGCTGACGCAACCACACTGAACAAGGCAAACTGACGGAGTTGTTCGGGATGCCTAGGGGGACCAACGCATGGACGGTGTACCGCGAGTACCGGAGCAGCGGCGCCCCGGCTCCTCCTCCGGGGAGCCGACGGCGCTGCGCTTCAGCGTGCTCGGTCCGGTGCGCGCCTGGCGCGGCGAGGAGCCGCTCAGCACCGGCTCCCCCCAGCAGCGCGCCCTGCTCGCCGCCCTGCTGCTGCGCGAGGGCCGCACGGCGACCGCCGCGGAACTGATCGACGCGCTGTGGGGCCCCGAGCCCCCCTCGCAGGCCCTCGCGGCGGTCCGTACCTACGCCTCACGACTGCGGAAGGTCCTGGACCCCGGAGTCCTGGTGAGCGAGTCCGGCGGCTACGCGGTGCGCTCCCTCGGCGAGGGCGCGCTGGATCTGGTGGTGGCGCAGGACCTGACGGCGGAGGCGGAGAAGTCGCGCGGCGCCGGGGACCTGTGCCATGCGCGGGAGGTGCTGAACCGGGCGCTGGGGCTGTGGGACGGTGAAGCCCTGGCAGGAGTCCCTGGCCCGTACGCGGACGCGCAGCGGGTCCGCCTGGAGGAATGGCGCCTCCAACTCCTCGAATCCCGCCTCGACATGGACCTGGAGCAGGGCTGCCACGCGGAGGCGGTCTCGGAACTGACGGCCCTCACCGCCGCCCATCCCCTGCGCGAGCGGCTGCGTGAACTGCTGATGCTGGCGCTGTACCGCAGCGGTCGCCAGGCGGAGGCGCTGGCGGTGTACGCGGACACACGGCGCCTGCTGGCGGAGGAACTGGGCGTGGACCCACGCCCGGGCCTGAAGGAACTCCAGCAGAAGATCCTCCAGGCGGACCCGGCCCTCGCCGAGTTCTCGGCGCCGGTGACGGAACCGGCGGTGGTACCGGTACGCCCGGCACAGCTTCCGGCGACCGTCCCGGACTTCACGGGCCGTGCCGCCTTCGTGGGCGAGCTGAGCGAGGTGCTGGCATCGGCGTCCGAGACCGACGCCGGCGGTGGCGGCCGGGTGATGGCGGTGTCGGCGCTGGCCGGGATCGGCGGCGTGGGCAAGACGACACTCGCGGTGCACGTCGCGCACCAGGCGCGTTCCGCCTTCCCCGACGGCCAGTTGTACGTCGACCTCCAGGGCGCGGGCGCGCGGTCGGCGGAGCCGGAGACGGTACTGGGCTCGTTCCTGCGGGCACTCGGCACGGCGGACTCGGCGATCCCGGACTCCCTGGAGGAGCGGGCGGCGCTGTACCGCTCGGTCCTCGACGGCCGCCGGGTACTGGTCCTGCTGGACAACGCGAAGGACGCGGCCCAGGTGCGGCCGCTGCTGCCGGGCACTGAAGGCTGCGCGGCGCTGGTGACATCGCGGGTCCGGATGGTGGATCTGGCGGGCGCGCACCTCGTCGACCTGGACGTGATGTCCCCCGACGAGGCCCTCTCCCTGTTCACCAAGATCGTGGGCGACGAGCGGGTGGCGAGCGAGCGGGAGGCCGCGCTGGACGTGGTGGCGGCGTGCGGCTTCCTCCCCCTCGCGATCCGCATCGCGGCCTCGCGCCTGGCGGCCCGGCGCACATGGACGGTGTCCGTACTGGCGGCGAAGCTCGCGGACGAACGCCGCCGCCTGGACGAACTCCAGGCCGGCGACCTCGCGGTCAAGGCAACCTTCGAACTCGGCTACGGCGCCCTGGAACCGGCCCAGGCCCGAGCATTCCGGCTGCTGGGACTGGCGGACGGGCCGGATGTGTCGCTGGCGGCGGCGGCCGCGGTGCTGGACCTGCCGGCGGAAGACACCGAGGACCTGCTGGAGGCCCTGGTCGACACGTCGCTGCTGGAATCGGCCGCGCCCGGACGCTACCGCTTCCACGACCTGGTCCGGCTCTACGCGCGTGCGTGCGCGGAACGGGACGAACAGCCCCCGAGCGAACGGGGTTCGGCGATGTCGCGGTTGCTGGACTTCTACCTGGCCACGGCGGCGGGGGTTTACGCGATCGAGCGGCCGGGGGACCGGCTGGTGGACCATCTCGAGCCCACTCGGCACCCGGGCCTGACCTTCACCGACTCCAAGGCCGCCGTGGACTGGTTGTACGCGGAAGGCGACTGCCTCCTGGCCTGCGTCCGGCAGAGCGCAGGGCACGGCATGCTGCGGCGGGCGGTGGACCTGTTGTGGGTCGCCAAGGACCTCACGGAATCCGGGGCGAACTCCTACCGGTACGAAAGCACCGCGGTGGCCTTGCGGGACATGGCCCAGGAGATGGGCGACAGCCGTGCCGAAGGCCGCGCGCGCACCGCGTTGACCAATGCGCTGCTGGTGTCCGACAAGTTCACGCAGGCCGATGAGGAGGCACGCCTGGCGATCCTGCTCGCTCAGGAGTCAGGAGACCTCGCGCCCTGCTGCTGGGCTCCCAACGACCGGGGAATCATCGCCCTCTACCAAGGACGCAACGACGACGGGGAGAGGCACCTCCAGGAGGCGATCGTCAACTACCGGGCGGACGGAAATCTGCCCGGCGAGGCCAGCGCGCTGTGCAATCTCTCCCGCATCCACGTCAAACTCGGGAGGCTGACCAGCGCGGTCGAGCTGGCACGGCGAGGACTCGCCATCTACGACCAGCTCGGGCTGACCCTTCGCGTCGCCAACGCGCGGCTTGCCCTCGGTATCGCGCTCAGCGCCGCCGATCGTGGTCCGGAGGCTCTGGAGCAACTCCACGAAGCGCTCCGGCTGTTCCAGGAGAACCGGCAGCGCCTTTGGGAGGGCACGGCCAACTTCCGTATCGCCGAGACCCATCTCGCCGCCGGAAGCCACGCCTTGGCGGCACGCCACGCCGAGCAAGGACTCGCCCTCAAGGTCATCGGAGGTGATTGGATGCGGGCCAACGTACTGACAACGCTCGGCCAGGCCCTCAACCAGCTCGGACAGACCGACCGGGCGAGGGCGTGCTGGAGCGAGGCCCTCAGCATTCACGAGCAGTTCGGCGCCGCCGAGGCCGAGCAGGTGAAGGCACTCCTCCGGCCGGCCGCCGCGGCCTGATGGTTGCCTGACGCGACGTTCATTGTTTGTTTATCGCCGGCCGCCATTCTCATACATGCCGGTCCGTCGCGTCGGGGGGCAGACGGCACGGCACTTGGCCCCACCGTTATGGTGAGCGGCCTTGACGCCCGTCCGGAGACCCTCGGGGGAGTCGCCGGGCGGGCGGATCGCCCCACAACGCTCGACAGAAAGTTGCCGACGATGAGCGACACCTCGAAGAAGCACAAGATCACCACGCTGGAGAACCACGCCGGCAGCCCGGACGACGGCTCCACCGTCAAGCCCCTGGAGAACCACGCGGGCAGCACCACGGAGAGCGAGACCATCAAGCCGCTCGAGAACCACGCCGGTGTCGTGGAAGAGGGCATCGCGAAGACCCTCGAGAACCACGCCGGCTCCGAGAAGGCGTAAGGCTCTCGCACACGACGGGGGCTCGGCCGCGGCGGCGCGGAGGGGATGCCGCCGCGGCCGAGGCGTGCAGCGCTGCCTCACGACTGGGGCCGAGCCCAAGCTCGGCCCCAGCGTCATGTACCCAGTGGCATCGGGCCGCCCAGCTCGCACCAAACGGTCTTGCCGACGCTCCCCTGCTCCACCCCCCACCGCGACGCCACCGCATCGAGCAGGGCGAGCCCACGCCCCTCCTCCTCGTCATCCGCCGCCCGCACGAGCACCGGCAGGGCCCGCGCGTCCGGGTCGGTGACCTCCACACGAACGCAGCCACCGTCCGTGCGAGCCACCCGTACGCGGACCGGAGTGCCCTCCCCCACGTGCCGGACGACGTTGGCGACGAGTTCGGTGACGCAGAGCTGGACATCGTCGCAGGGCACGTCCAGGTGGCGGCGCACCGTGCGGCGCAAGCCCGCAAGCGCCTCAGGCATGGCCGCTAGCTCCAGGTCCAGCGGTGGTGGACCCTGCATCCGGCCGTCACCTCGCAACACCGCCGCCAGCCTGTACGCGGTCGCGGCATTGCAGTTGCCGAGCGCGATCAGTCCCGCCGGAGGCCGGTACTCCGCCGCGAAGCTCGGCAAGTCCACCCGGAGGGAAGGCAGCGTGATGCCGTGGGCGGCGAGGGCGTCGCGCAACTCCTCCACGCAGAGAGTCGAGTCGTAGACGCCGGAACTGGGAGTGGGGGGTTGTGGGGTTTGTGGGGGCACGTCCCGTAACACCTTCCTGTGCTCTCTGTGACGAATCAGTCACACAGTGACGCCGATCCGCGTACCGTTGAAGGGATTTCGACTGCGCAAGCGCAACTGGCAAACGGGGGTGGACAGTGCCCCCACGCAAGGATCCCGACGCGTCCGCGAACGTCCCCTCCTTCTACGGCGCCGAGTTGCGCTACCAGCGCGAACTGGCCGGCCTCACGCTCGAACAACTGGCGGAGGGAAGCTTCCGAGGCGTCCCGTTCCTGAGCCAGATCGAGCGCGGCGAGCGGCGCATGCCGGTGGATCTCGCCCGGCACGTCGACCAGGTCCTGAAGACCGACGGCTTTTTCGAGCGGCGTTGTGAAGACGCCCGGAGAGCACGGCAGTCGGGGCATGCGGAGTACTTCGCGGAGGTGGCGGAGATGGAGCGGCACGCCGAGACCATCGAGGACTGGGCGCCGATGTTGGTACCGGGGCTGCTGCAAACCCAGGCGTACGCTGAGGCCGTCGTTCACACGTCCCTGCCGTGGCTTCCGCCCGAGACGGTCGGCAGGCAGGTCCAGGCCCGACTGAAGCGCGCGGAGATCTGGAATCGCGAAGGGCGCCCGGCGTTCTGGGCGGTTCTGCACGAGTCCCTGGTCCGCAAACCCCTGCTACATCCGGCGGAGATGGCGGTACAACTGGAGCGCATCGCCCACGTGATCCGCTCCACGCAAGGCGTTCTGCAGATCCTCCCGGAAACGGCGCACACCCACCCGTTCATGATGGGCATGATGAGGATCACGACCTTCGCGGATGCCCCGCCGGTGGCTTACACAGAGGGGCTCCACAATGGCCAACTCATCGACTTTCCGGCGCTCGTGAAGGACTACCGCAGGTCGTACGATCTGCTCAGGGCCGCCGCACTCCCGCCAGAGGCGTCCCTGGCCCTGGTCGAACGAGCGGCATAGGACTACCGAAATGGCAAACACCAGGATTGACCTGAGCACTGCCCTGTGGCGCAAGAGCAGCTACAGCAACGGCAGCGGTGGCGAGTGCGTCGAGGTCACCACCGCCCACCCCGACGTCATCCCCGTTCGCGATTCGAAGACAGCCGAGACCGGCCCCGTACTCCTCTTCCATCCGCCCGCCTGGACCTCCTTCCTCGACTCCCTGAAGGACTGACCCCGCCGGTTATCCACAGGCCAAGCGTCAGGCTGGGAATTCTGCGATCTTGGCCGGGTGGAACGGAGGGACTTGAGGACGCTGGCGGTGGGAGGAATCCTCCTCACCCCGCGGGCCGTCGCGGCCGGCTGGTCCCGGCCGAGCCTCGCGCGTGCGCTGCGGACCGGGGGCTGGACCCGGATCCGGTACGGCGCCTGGGCGGAGCCGGGCCGCAACCCGGACCTGGTGACTCAGCTCCGGGCGGTGCAGTTGCTCGAGCCCCGGCTGATCGTGAGCCACCGCTCGGCAGCCGCCTTATGGCGCATCGAAACGCTGACCGGCGCCTCGAAGGCACCCCTGGAATTCATCGACCCGCAGCTAACGCTCCGCCGTGCGGGCAGCGGCGTCCATGCTTACCGGATGCCGCTCGCCGCACTGGACGTGGCGGAACGACAGGGGCTATGGCTGACAACCCCGCTCCGCACCCTCACCGACCTGCTCCGCCAAGGGCCGAGGGACGAAGCGGTCGTCGCGCTGGACTCGGCTTTCTCCTACCGCGACATCGGCGGACTCCACCGTGCCCCGCTCACCAGACCCGAAACGATCGCCGCCGCGCTCGCGACCACCGACCGTGGTTCGACGAGCAGAGCGCCGCACTGGCTGCGGCTGGCCGATCCCCTCGCCGGGTCACCTGCCGAAACCATCGCCCGACTGCGCATGCACGACGCCGGCCTCCACCCCGAGAGCCAGGCGGAGTTGCGCACTCCGGACGGCCGACGCCGCTACCTCGACTTCCTCTTCCGGAGGGAGGGGCTCGGAGTAGAGATCGAGGGATACGCCTACCACGGCACCCGCGACTCCCACCGCCGGGACATCCTCCGCTACAACCAACTGATCCAATGCCCGCAAATCCGCAGCCTCCTCCGCTTCAGCGCGGAGGTCGTCTTCCACCGGCCTGCCTACATGGTGGAGGAAATCCGCAGTGCCCTTGCCGCACTGACCGCCCATTGACAGTGACCGTGGGGCCGCCCGCTTCCTTTGCAGTGTCGTGCTTCCGCGACCCGAGTAAAGGGCGCTGCGTTCCGCTGCGCTGCACTCCGCGTCGCCTGCGGCGATCGGCCTGGCGGCCGACCCTTGACTCGGCTCGCTCCAGCACGGGGAAGAAGCGAGCGGGCAGCCCGGAGAAAGCGGGGGCCAAGGTGGGCGGCCCCTGCCGTCGGCTGGGCTGTGGGGCAGGGTTGGGGGGCGCGGTGGCGCCTCGCCTGCACGCCGGGTGGGTTCGGCGGCGATCGGTGGGTGGGTGGGTGGCTGGGGGCGCGCCGGGCGGGCTTGGCGGCTTACGGTCAGTGGGTGGGCGCGGGGATGGGGTGGCGACTACGAGTGGAAGGAATGTCTCACCCCTCAAGCCCGCTGGCCTGCGACTACTCCCTCCGCCCCCGGTACATTCCTTCCACTCACCGAACAGGCGTGGCTGATGAGGCCTTTGTGACTCGCGGGAGCGGCGCGAGGCGCCAAGGCCCATGACGGCCCAGGCCCACGGCGGCCCACCCCACACAGCGCCCCAAGTCCCGCCGCGCAATCCCCGCTGAGCCCACCCGGCGTACCCGCGCCCACCCACCGACCGCCGGCCGCCAAGCCCGCCCAGCGTGCCCCGGCCCACCCAGCGCGCAAGCGAGGCGCCACCGCGCACCCCAACCCACCGCAAGCCGCTAAGCCGTCCCGGCGTGCAGGCGAGGCGCGCCCGCGCCCCCCAACCCCGCCCCACAGCCCAGCCGGCGGAAGGGAACACCGACCTCGGCCCCCGCTTTCCTCGGGCTGCCCGCTCGCTTCTCCCACGGGATTCCGTGGGCCGAGTCAAGGGTGGCCCGTAGGGCCATCGGCGCAGCCGACGCGGGAGTGGAGCGAAGCGGAACGGGAGCGCCCTTTACTCGGGTCGCGGAATCACGACACTGCAAAAGAAGCGGGCGGCCCCACGGTCACCGCTCAACCCGGGCCCCGATCACTCACCCGCAGTTCCCCCTTCACCACCTTGCCGCTCGCGTTCCGGGGAAGCTCGCCCACGAACTCCACCACCCTGGGCACCTTGTAGTTGGCCATCTCTCTCCGGGCCCAGGCGATCAGGTCGTCCCCGGTGAGCACGGACCCCGGGCGCCTGACCACGTATGCCTTGCCCACCTCGCCCAGACGCGCGTCCGGGATTCCGATTACCGCGGTGTCTGCCACATCCGGGTGGAGGCCGAGGAGTTGCTCTATCTCGGCCGGGTAGGCGTTGAAGCCGCCGACTATGTACATGTCCTTGATGCGGTCGGTGATGCGAAGGTTGCCGGCCTCGTCCAGGACGCCCACGTCGCCGGTGCGCAGCCAGCCGTCCGCCGTGATCGCCTCCGTCGTGGCCGGCTCGTCCTCGTAGTAGGCGCGCATGATGTTGAAGCCTCGGACCAGGACCTCGCCCGGGGTGGCGGCGGGGACCGGTGCGCCATCGGCGTCGACCACCTTCAGCTCCGTCCCGGGTATCGGCCGGCCCGAAGTGGATGCGATCACCGACGGGTCGTCGCCCCGGCGGCACATGGTCACGATGCCGCTCGCCTCGGAGAGGCCGTACGCCGTGAGGACCGTGCCCACGCCCAACTCCCCGCGCAGGCGTTCCACCAGGCGCAGGGGAACCACCGCCGCACCGGTCACCACCAGTCGGAGTGCGGAGAGGTCGTGCGCGTCCCTGGACGGGTGGTCGAGGAGGGACTGGTGGAGGGTGGGCGGACCCGGGAGCACCGAGACCCGTTCCGCGGCTATGTTCGCCAGCGCCGTGTCCACGTTGAACACCGGCTGCGGGATCATCGTCGCGCCGCGCATCAGGCACGCGATCACGCCCGCCTTGTAGCCGAAGGTGTGGAAGAAGGGGTTCACGATCAGGTAGCGGTCGTGCTGCCGCAAGCCGGCCAGGTCCGCCCAGATCTCGTATGCCCGCAACGTCTGTTCGTGGGTGATCATCGCGCCCTTGGGGCGGCCGGTCGTGCCCGACGTGAAGACGATGTCCGACAGGCAGTCGCCGTCGATCTCGTCGGTTCGGCGGCGGACCCCTGTCGTCCCCGTCCCCTCCCCGCTCGCCAGGAAGTCCTTCCAGGTACGGAAGTCGGGTGGGGCGTCGTCCGAGAGCACCACTACCTGTTCCAGCCCCGGCAACCCCGGAAGGGGGCCATCACCCCCAGCCCCAGCCCCAGCCCCCGCCCCCACCGCCCGCCTCAGCGACGCCACATACGACGTGCCCAGGAACGTCCCCGTCACGAACAGCAGCCGGGCCCCGCTCCTCCCCAGCACGTCCGCCGCCTCCGTGCCCTTGAAGCGGGTGTTCAACGGTACGAGCACCGCGCCCGCCGAGACCGCGCCGAGCGCCGCGACGATCCAGTCGAGGGAGTTGGGGGCCCATATCCCCACCCGGTCGCCCACGGTCACACCGTTCGCCATGCAGGCCGCCGCCGCGCGTTCCACCCGGGCGCCCAACTCCGCGTACGAGATCCGCGTACGGCCGTCGACCACCGCCTCGGTGTCCGCGTACCGCTCGGCCGACCACCGCACCAACTGAGGAATGGTGTCCCAGTCACTCATAGCAGCCCCCTGCCACCGCCGCCGTAGCTGACTGTCCGTCAGATTAGCTGTAATCTGACGGCCTGTCAGCCGAAGAAGGGTGGGCACACCATGGCAGGACCAGGGCTGAAGGACGCCACCGCCATCGTCGGGATCGGGCAGACCGCCTTCGCCAAGCGGCTGCCCGAGGACGAGAAGACCCTCGCCTGTCGTGCCGTCCTCGCCGCCCTCGACGACGCCGGGATCGGCCCCGGCGAGGTCGACGCCCTCGCCTCCTACACCATGGAGGAGACCGATGAGGTGGAGCTCGCGAAGGCCGTCGGGTTCGGGGATCTCACCTTCTTCAGCAAGGTGGGGTACGGGGGCGGCGGTTCCTGTGCCACCGTCGCCCACCTCGCGGCCGCGATAGCGAGCGGCCAGGCCACCGTCGGGGTCGCCTGGCGGTCACGGAAGCGTGGGAGCGGGCCGCGGCCCTGGACCAATACCGCCGTCCAACTGCCCACTCCCGCCCAGTGGACCCGGCCCTTCGGTCTCCTCCGGCCCGCCGACGAGATCGCCATGCTCACGCGGCGGTACATGCACGAGTACGGTGCCACCCGGGATCATCTGTTCAATGTTGCCTTGGCCTGTAGGAACCGGGCGAACCAGAATCCTGCGGCCGTGATGTACGAGCGGCCGCTGACCCGCGAGATGTACATGACCGCCCGGTGGATCAGTGAGCCCCTCTGCCTCTTCGACAACTGCCTGGAGACGGACGGGGCCCTCGCCTGCGTCGTCGTCTCACGCGAACGCGCCCTCGACTGCCGGCAGCGGCCCGTCTACGTCCACTCCGCCGCGCAGGGCCTGCCCGCCCAGCACCACGGCATGGTCAACTACTGGAACGACGACCCCCTCACCGGGCCCGCCTGGACCGCCGCCCGGCATCTGTGGAAGCACGCGGACTTCACGGCGGAGGATGTCGATGTCGCCCAGATCTACGACGCGTTCACGGCTCTGATACCGCTCTCCTTGGAGGGGTACGGCTTCTGCGGGAGGGGCGAGGGCGGGGCGTTCACCGAGGGGGGTGCCCTGGAGATCGGGGGGCGGTTGCCCGTCAACACCGGTGGGGGCGGGCTCTCCGAGGCCTATGTGCATGGCTTCAACCTCATCAACGAAGGCGTCAAGCAGCTGCGCGGGACCAGTACCGCGCAGGTGCCCGGCGCCGCCACCTGCCTCGTCACCGCCGGGGAAGGGGTCCCGACGTCCGCGCTGCTGCTGAGGAGTTGACCGCCCTGTGCTGAGTCCTGTCATCGATGCCGACGGCGGCCCGTTCTGGCGGTACGCCGCCCAGGGCGAGCTGCGGGTCCAGGCCTGCGCCGACTGCTCGGAGGTCCGTTTCCCGCCCCGCCCCTGCTGTCCGCACTGCCGGTCCTTCGCCTGCGAGTGGCGGCTCACCTCGGGGCGCGGGCGGGTGTGGTCGTACGTCGTTCCGCATCCGCCGCTGCTGCCGGAGTACGCGGAGCAGGCGCCGTACAACGTGATCGTCATCGAACTGGACGACGCGCCGCGGGTGCGGCTCGTCGGGAATCTCGTGAGTCGTGCCGGGGCGCCGCTCAACTCCGTCGATCCGCAGGCGGTCAGGGTCGGCGCCCGGGTTCGGGTGGTGTTCGCGGACGGGCTTCCGCAGTGGGTTCTGGCGTGAACTCCGGGCGGAGGTGCGGATGAACAGCCTGCGGCTCGACATCGACAAGGGGACGGGGGTCGCCGTCGTCACCCTGGACAGGCCGGAGCGGCTCAACGCGATCGATCTGGAGATGGTCCGGGAACTGCGGGCGGTGTGGGGTGAGTTGCGGTTCGACGACGGGGTGCGTGCCGTCGTTCTCACCGGGGCCGGTGAGCGGGCGTTCTGTACCGGGATCGACCGGGACGTGGTGGTGCCGCAGCCTTCGTCGCCGTACATGCAGGACGACCCGTTGCTGACGGTCGGGCCGAAGGCCAACGATCTGTGGAAGCCGGTCGTCGCCGCCGTGCGCGGGATGGCCTGTGGTGGGGCCTTCTATCTGCTGGGCGAGAGCGAGTTCGTCGTCGCGGACGCCACGGCCGTGTTCTTCGATCCGCACACCACGTACGGGATGGTCAGCGCCTACGAGTCCGTGCTGATGGCGCAGCGGATGCCGTACGGGGAGGTCGCGCGGATGGTGCTCATGGGCAACGCCGAGCGGATCGGGGCCCGGCGGGCCCATGAGATCGGGCTCGTGAGCGAAGTCACCGAGGAGGGGCGGGCGTTGGAGGCCGCGGTGCGGTGTGCCGTCGTCATCGCCGAGTGTCCGGCCGAGGCCGTGCAGGGGTCCGTGCGGGCCTTGTGGGCGGCTCGGGAGGCGGGGCGGGCGCCGGGGTTCGCGCAGGCGCCGCAGTTGATCGCGCTGGGGAATCTGCCGGGTGGGCGGCAGGCCGCGTTGTTCGCCGGCAGACGGCGGAACGAGCCGCGGACACGGTGAGTGACCGTCTGGCGGGAGGTGCGTACCGGGCGTAGCGTCTGCTGTGAGAGCGAGGAGCCCTCCCCGGAGCGACGGCCGCCGTCCGCAGCCCCTTCCGTGCGACTACTGGCACGGCGGCCGTCCCGGAGGGTCGTCCGGGACGGGCCGTCCGCCGGATCGTCCGCTACGTCGTCCGTGCGGTGCCCGTTCCCTTCTCCGCGTCCAGCGCGTACACGCACCGGTCCTTGCTGCACGCGTACACCACGCCGTCCTTGACCACCGGGGAGCCGGTGATCTCGCCGCCGGTGGCGAGTTTCCAGCGGAGGCGGCCGTCGTCGGCCTTGAGCGTGTAGAGGAGGTGGTCGGTGGAGCCGAAGTGGATGCGGCCCTCGGCCACGGCGGGGGCGCCCACGACGTCGCCGCCCGCCTGGAAGCGCCACTTGGGGGTACCGGTGACGGCGTCCAGGGTGTAGAGGCCCTTGCCGCTGCCGACGTGGACGTGGCCGGCGGCGACGAGGACCGGCTCGATGGAGGCGCGGGACTCGGTGGCGATGCGCCAGCGGTCGCGGCCGTCGGTGGCGTCGAGGGCGTAGACGGTGCCGAGGTAGTCGGCGAGGTAGATGCCGCCGCCGGTGACCGCGGGGCCGGGGGCGAAGGTGGGGGCGCAGAGGAAGGCGGCGGGGGCCTCGAAGTGCCAGCGCACCATGCCGCTCGCCACGTCGATGGCGAGGACGCGGGTGCCGGCGGAGAGGTAGACGTAGCCGTCGGGGGCGTGGGTGAGGCGGATCGGTACGCCGCCGCAGGAGGCCGCGTCGCCGATGGGGTACGACCAGCGTTCCTCGCCGGTGCGGGCGTCCAGGGCGCGCAGGCGGGCGTCCTGCCAGACGAAGGCGGTGCCCTCGTGCAGGGCGGGACCGGCCTCGGGGGACTCGAAGTCGGTCTGGCAGCCGGTGATCTCCCACAGCTTCTGGCCGCTGGAGGCTTCCCAGGCCTGGACGCCGCCGCCGCGGGTGCCGGTGACGACGGTGCCCCGGTCGGCCTGGAGGGAGTACACCCAGGCTTCGGTGGACAGCCGCCACAGGTCGGTGCCCTCGCGGCAGTCGAGGGCGAACAGGGTGGGTCCGTCGGAGGCGTGGATGCGGCCGTCGGCGACGTCCATGGACCAGGCGACGTCCCGGGTCTTGAAGCGGCGGCGGCCGGTGGCCACGTCCAGGGCGTGCACCTCGAAGGAGGTGACGTAGACGAGGTCGCCGTCGACGGCCGGGGTGCCCCAGACGTCGTTGGACATGCGGAAGCGCCAGGGCCGCCAGCCGGTGGCGGTCTCCGGGGGCGGGGGCGCGGGTACGGCGGGGTCGGCGCCGTTGACGCCGGGGCGCGGGCGGGACCAGCTGGCGACCAGACCGGACTCGGGCGGGGGCGCCTTGACGGCGGCGGCGCGGGTGTCGGTGACGCGCGGGCCGGGGCCGATGGGCACCTTGGCGCCGGCCAGCTGGACGGGGCCGGTGTCGGGGGCGCCCGTGGGGGCGGGGGTCGCCATCGGCACGGGGCCCGGGCCGGGTGCCGGGACGGCGGGGTCGTACGAGGGCGGCGGGGGCAGCGCGGGGCGGCCGGTGCCGCGGGCGCCGGACGGGGACGGCGGGGCGGCCGGGCGGCCGTTGCGGCGGGACTCGATGAGGGCGACGGCCTTCTCGGGCAGCCAGGCGGAGGCGGTGCCGCTGTCGTCGGTGCCGGAGCCGAAGAGGTGGGGGGCGAGCTGGGACTGGAGGTCGGCGGGGTTGGGGCGGCCCGTGGCCTCCATCTGCATGCAGGACTCGATGAGCGGGCGCAGCTCGTCCGGGAGGCCTTCGAGGTCGGGGCCCTCGCGCAGCAGCATGAAGACGGTCTCGACCGGGTTGGCGCCGTGGAAGGGCGGGTGTCCGGTGGCGGCGAACACGAGCATGGAGCCGAGCGAGAAGACGTCGCTGGCGCCGGTGACGCTGCGGGAGTCCTTGGCCTGCTCGGGGGACATGTAGGCGGGTGTGCCGACGGCCACGTTCGTCATCGTCAAACGCGTGTTCGAAACGCCGGACGCGATGCCGAAGTCGATGACCCGGGGGCCGTCCTCGACGACGAGCACGTTGGACGGCTTGAGGTCGCGGTGCACGAGCCCGGCGCCGTGGATGGACTGGAGCGCCTCCGCGACGCCCGCCGCGAGCCAGCGCACCGCCTGGGCCGGGAGCGGCCCGCAGTCGTTCACTATCTCTTCGAGAGAGGGCGCGGGGACGTATGCGGTGGCCAGCCACGGCACGGCGGCGCGCGGGTCGGCGTCGACGACCGCGGCCGTGTAGAAGCCGGAGACCGCCCGAGCCGCCTCCACCTCACGTGTGAAGCGGACGCGGAACAGCTGGTCCTCGGCGAGCTCCGTACGGACCGTCTTGATCGCCACGCGCCGGCCGGACGCCGAGCGCGCGAGATAGACCAGCCCCATGCCGCCGGCGCCCAGTCGGCCCAGCACCTCGAACGGCCCGATCCGCCGCGGATCGTGCTGCGTCAGCTGATCCACCACTTGCCTGCCACCTCCCCGTACGAGCCGCGCCACCCACATATGTACGCGACCCCGTGCAGCGTCTCACCACCGCACCGCCGCGGCGGCACGCACCCCGATTCTTCCTGGCCGGGGTCCATGTTGCGAACCCGGTGACAAATCGGGGTGTCTCCCTATAAAGGAGGCGAAAGCCCGCGGTTTCAGCGGTGGAGCAGCGCGAAGGACGCCCCCTGATTGTCGGTGACGACGGCCACGGATCCGTACGAGGCCTCGAAAGGCGCCACCTGCACCCGTCCGCCGAGCCGCTGGACCGTCCCGAGGGCGTCCGCGAGGTCGTCCACCCGGAAGTGGACGAGGAAGTGCGGGGGCATCTCGGCGGGGAAGACGGCGGAGACGGGGGCGCGGCCGAAGTCGGGCTCGGCCTCGGTACCGAAGAGGGCGTCGTGGAAGAGGCCGCCGTAGAAGGCGTTGGCCGCCTCGGTGTCCCGGGTGTACAGCTCGGCCCAGATGAAGGTGCCGGGGGCATGGCGCAGGACGAAGCCGGGGTGCTCGCCCGGCTGCCACAGGCCGAAGACGGCGCCCTCGCGGTCGGCGGCCAGCGCGGTCGTGCCCAGGTCGTCGACCGGTGCCGGCAGCGCGACGATCTGTCCGCCGGCCGCGATGATGCGCCGGCACAGGGCCTCGGCGTCCGGGGTGGCGAAGTAGACCGTCCAGACGGTGGGCATACGGCCGTCCGTCTTGGGCGCGAGGGCGGCGACGGGTTCACCGTCCAGCCGCGCCCATACGGAGGTGCCGTACGCCTCCTCGAAGGTCCAGCCGAAGAGTTCCCCGTAGAACCGTTCCCCGGCCGCTACGTCGGGAAGCTGCGCGTCCACCCAGCAGGGGACGCCCTCTCCGTACACCGATGCCCTGTTTTCGGCCATGTCGCCAAAGTAACCGTGCGACGCGCACCGCGCAGACCAGGCACACCACCTCATTCGCGCCCGTGCACCCCATTTGCAGTCGGCCGAATCGCGCTCGCATCACCCCTCGGTAAGCTGACGACATGACAGGACAAGTGCGTACCGTCGACGGCCGCGTGGCCGGTCGGCGTGGGCAGGCGACACGGCAGAAACTGCTCGACTGCCTCAGTGAGATGCTCAGCTCTTCCCCGTACCGGGACGTCAAGGTCATCGATGTCGCCCGGAAGGCGGGCACTTCGCCCGCGACCTTCTACCAGTACTTCCCGGACGTCGAAGGCGCCGTCCTGGAGATCGCCGAGGAAATGGCCGCCGAGGGCGCCGGGTTGACCGAACTGGTCGCCGGGCGGTCCTGGGCCGGCAAGGCGGGTTGGCAGACCGCGCAGGAACTCGTGGACGGATTCCTGGAGTTCTGGCGGAAGAACGACGCCATCCTGCGCGTCGTCGACCTCGGCGCCGCCGAGGGGGACAAACGGTTCTACAAGATCCGCATGAAGATCCTGAATTCGGTGAACAACTCCCTGGCGGAGTCCATCACCGAGCTTCAGTCCAAGGGCAGGGTCGACAAGGACGTGAACCCGGCCGCGGTCGCGGGCTCGCTGGTCGCGATGCTCGCCGCGGTGGCCGGGCACCAGAAGGGATTCTCGTCCTGGGGCGTCAAGCAGGCCGAACTCAAGCCGAATCTGGCGCTGTTGGTGCACCTGGGCGTGACGGGCCGGAAGCCGACGAAATAGGCCGTTCGGCCGCCCCCCTTCCGGGCACCCCTTTTTTCGATGTTCTCCGACACCAAGTCCTGTCTGGCAGGCGGTGGTTCACGCGAGTGGACCACCGCCTGTCGTGCTTTCCGCCCGGCGAACGCACTCGCCGGGCGGCTCGAAGACGCCCACGCCCGCCTGGTCGCCGTGCACCTGAGCCGCGGTCCGCCCCGGCCGCCCGGGTCGCGGTGCCGGGTCCTCCGTCCGCCCTACGCCGGCAACGGCCGGTCCTTCACCACGTGCTTCATCACCAGCGTGGACGTCAGCCGCTGCACTCCCGGCAGGGTGGCGAGCCGCTCGTCGTAGAGCCGTTGGAACGCGGCGAGGTCGGCGGTGGCGACCCGCAGGAGGTAGTCCGGTTCGCCGAAGAGGCGCTGGGCGTCCAGGACGTACTCCACCTCACTGACCGCCCGCTCGAACTCCGCGACGGTGTCCCGGTCCTCCTGCCGCATGGACACGAAGACCAGTGCCTCGAAGGTCAGCCCGACGGCCGCCGGGTCCACGACCGCGCGGTAGCCCTGGATGGCACCGGACCGCTCCAGCTCGCGCAGCCGCCGGTGGCACGGCGAGACGCTCAGCCGCACCCGCGCGGCCAGCTCGGTCACGGTCAGCCGCCCGTCCTGCTGGAGCGCGGCAAGAATTTTCTGATCGACGTCGTCCATGAGGAAGATATTTGCTCAGTATCCGCGATCATGGGCAAATTTCGGGAACACATTCGGGCCATTCACGCCTAATGTCCCCCTCATGGAATCCGCAAGCCTCCTCTCCTTCCTCGCCCTGGACCTGCTGCTGGTGTGCGTACCGGGCGCCGACTGGGCCTATGTGATCGCGGCCGGCCTGCGCGGCCGCCGGGTCACGGGCGCGGTGGCGGGCCTGGTCGCCGGGTACGCACTGCACACGGTTCTGGCGGCGGCGGGCCTGGCGGTGCTGGTGGCGGGCTCGCCCCGGCTGCTCACCGCGCTGACGGTGGCGGGCGCCGGGTACCTGCTGTGGCTGGGGTGGGGGGTGCTGCGCCGCCCGGCCGTGCCCGGGACGGCGGCCGAGGCCGACGACTCCCGGGTCTTCCTGCGCGGCGCCGCGATCAGCGGCCTCAACCCCAAGGGCCTGCTGCTCTACCTCTCCGTGCTTCCGCAGTTCCTCACCCTCCGCGGCGACCACCTGCCCGTCCCCGTCCAGACGGCCGCCCTGGGACTGCTCCACATGGCCTGCTGCGCCGCCGTGTACCTGAGCGTCGGCGTCCTCGCCCACGCCCTGCTGGCCGCCCGCCCCGCCGCCGCCCGCGCGGTCACCCGCACCTCGGGGGCGGCGATGCTCGGCATCGGCGCGTTCCTGCTGGTGGAGCGGCTGGCGACGCTGTGACGGACGGCGGTGCGATGACGGACGGCAGGCGGTGCGATGACGGACGCCGACGGTGATGGCGGCCGGCGACGCTACGCGCGGCGCGTGAGCCGGAACACCCGGATCTCCCGCTCCACCCGCGCCTGGTAGGTCGCGTACGGCGGCCAGAACTCCAGCAGCACCGTCCAGGCCGCCGCCCGCTCCTCGCCCGCCAGCAGCCGGGCCGTGACGGGTATGTCCTCGCCCTTCCAGCTGACGGAGGCGTCCGGATGGGCGAGGAGGTTGGCGGTCCAGGCCGGGTGGCCGGTGCGCCCGAAGTTGGAGCCGACGAGCAGCCAGCTCTGCCTGCCCGTCGCCTGCCCGCCCTTCTCCGGCATGCAGGCGAGCGGTGTGCGGCGGGCCAGGCCGCTGCGGGCGCCGGTCGTGGTGAGGACGACCCCGGGCAGCAGCTGGGCACTGAGCAGCACCCGGCCCCGGGTGAGCCGGTGGACCGCCCGGTCCAGGGCCGGGACCACGTGCGGGGCGACCTTGGCGAAGCCCCGGGTGGACGACACCTTCTGCACCAGACGCACTCCGACGGCGGTCATCGGGCCGCCACCCCCTCCCGCTCGAAGAACCGGCCCGCCTCGGCCGCCCGCGCCCGCAGCCGGTGCACCGGCCCGAACAGCAGCTCGTCCCCGGCCGCCCGCTTGAAGTACAGATGGGCCTCGTGCTCCCAGGTGAAACCGATCCCGCCGTGCAGTTGGATCGCCTCGCCCGCCGCACACCGCAGGGCCTCGAGCGCCTGCGCCAGCGCGAGCCCGCCGACCAGTTCCCCCGTCCGGTCCCCCGCCGGCTCCCCCTGCGCGGTCGCCCAGGCGGCGTAGTACGCGGCCGACCGGGCCGCCTGCACCTGTACGTAGACGTCCGCGAGGCGGTGCTTGACCGCCTGGAAGGAGCCGATCGCCCGCCCGAACTGCTCGCGCTGCCGGACGTACTCCACGGTCCGCTCCAGCGCCCGGTCGGCGGCCCCGACGGCCTCGGCGGCGAGCACGGCGGCGACGGTGTCCCCGAGGGCGGCGAGGGCGGCGAGCACGTCGGCGTCCTCGTCCCCGAGCAGTTCGGCCCGTACGTCCCGCAGCTGGACCCGCCCCTGCGGCCGGGTGGCGTCGAGCGCGGTCCGCCGGGTCCGTACGACCCCTGCCGCGTCCCCCGCCACGAGGAAGAGCAGGGTCCGCGACCGCGCGAAGCCCCCGGCGTGCGCGGCGACGACCAGCAGGCCGGCGCGGTGCCCGTCCAGCACCTGGTCGGCCTGCCCGTACAACCGCCACCCCGCCTCTTCCCGGCGGGCCTGCACACCCCCCGCCCGGCCCCCGCCCGCCCACTCCCCGCCGTTGCCGCCGGTCAGGGCGAGGGCGGTGGTGAGGGCGGTGCCGGGGACGGCGAGGGCGGCGGTGAGCGCGCCGGAGGCGAGGCGGGGCAGCAGGTCGGCGCGCTGGGCGTCGGTGCCGAGGGCGAGGATCAGCGGGGCGGCGAGGACCGCGGTGGCGAGCAGGGGGGAGGGGGCGAGCACCCGCCCCACCTCCTCGCAGGCGAGGGCGAGGTCGGTGACCGGGCAGCCGACACCGCCGTACGCCTCGGGGAGGGCCAGGCCCGGCAGGCCGAGCTGGTCGGCGAGGGCGGTCCACAGGGCGGGGTCGTGCCCGGCCGGGCTGTCGACGGCGGCCCGCAGTTCCTCCGCTCCGCAGCGTTTGTGCAGCAACTCTCGCAGCGTACGGCGGATCTCGTCCTGCTCGGCGGTGAGGCGCGTGTCCATGACTGTTCCCTCCCGACCAGATCTGACGGCCCGTCATGTTAGGGCGGGGGGACGGAGATTCCCAGGGGTGGACGCCCAGGGGTACGCCACCTGCCGCGAGGCGGCGAATCTGATGTACCGTCAGATTCATGACGCGAGGGAGCCGGAAAGTCGCCGTGGTGGGGGCAGCCCTCTCCGACTGCGGCCGCGTGGACGACGCGACCCCGTACACCCTGCACGCCCAGGCGGCCCGCCGCGCGCTCACGGACGCGGGACTGGACCGGGCGCGCGTGGACGGCTTGGCCTCGGCGGGACTCGGCACGCTGGCGCCGGTGGAGGTGGCGGAGTACCTGGGCCTGCGCCCCACCTGGGTGGACTCCACCTCCGTCGGCGGCTCCACCTGGGAGGTCATGGCGGGGCACGCGGCGGACGCGATAGCGGCGGGCCACGCGAACGCCGTCCTGCTGGTGTACGGCTCCACGGCACGCGCGGACATCAAGGCGGGCCGGCGGACCGGCGACCTGTCCTTCGGCGCCCGCGGCCCGCTCCAGTTCGAGGTGCCGTACGGCCACACGCTGATCGCCAAGTACGCGATGGCGGCCCGCCGCCACATGATCGAACACGGTACGACGATCGAGCAGTTGGCCCAGGTCGCGGTGCAGGCCAGGGCCAACGCCGCCCTCAACCCGGAGGCGATGTTCCGCGACCCGGTCACCGTCGACGACGTCCTGTCCGGCCCGTTGATCGCCGATCCCTTCACCAAGCTGCACTGCTGCCTCCGCTCCGACGGCGGCGCGGCGGTGCTGCTGGCGGCCCAGGAGTACGTCCGGGACTGCCGCACCGCCCCCGTCTGGATCCTCGGCACCGGCGAACACGTCTCGCACGCCACGATGTCCGAGTGGCCCGACTTCACCGTCTCCCCCGCCGCGGTCAGCGGCCGGCTCGCCTTCGAGCGGGCCGGCGTCCGGCCCGAGGAGATCGACTTCGCGGAGATCTACGACGCCTTCACCTACATGACCCTGGTCACCCTGGAAGACCTCGGCTTCTGCCCGAAGGGCGAGGGCGGGGCGTTCGTCGAGAAGGGGCGGCTGCTGGTGCGGGGCGGGGAACTGCCGGTGAACACCGACGGAGGCGGGCTGTCGGCCCAACACCCGGGGATGCGAGGCCTGTTCCTGCTGGTGGAGGCGGTACGGCAGCTGCGGGGCGAGGGCGGGGAACGGCAGGTGCGCCTAGCGGGAGGCGAGTTGCCGCGCCTGGGGGTGGCGTCCGGGACCGGGGGGTGGTTCTGCTCGTCCGGGACGGTGATCCTGGGACGGGAGTGAACCGTCGGGCGGGAGTGAACCGTCGGGCGGGAGCGAGCGGGGTCGGTGCGGTGGGTTCGGCACAGGTGTGGACGTCGCTGCTCGGTGTCGTGGTGGGCGGCGGCCTGTCGTACGTCGCCCAGCTCACCGCCGGCCGTCAGGTGTGGGACGACTCACCGCAGGACACGATGGGGAACCGCCTGCGGGAACCGCAGCGCCGCGCCGCGCCCCGTACGGACCCGCTCGCGCCTGCGGAGTGGTCCCGGAGTGATACTCGGCCCATGGCAGCAACCGATCTCCACGAGCTCCTGAGGTCACTGCGGGTCTGGGACCCCGGGGTCACGGAGCTACCCGCCTTCGACCCGACGACCGCGCCCCCGACCCCGCTCGCCCTGTTCACCGCCTGGTTCGCGGAGGCGGTGGCCGCCGGGCAGGCCGAGCCGCACACCATGTCGCTGGCGACGGCGGACGAGGAGGGCCGTCCGGACGTGCGGATCGTGATGCTGCACGGCGCCGACGCCGACGGCTGGTCCTTCGCGTCCCACGCCACCAGCCGCAAGGGCCGGCAGCTCGCCGCCCGCCCGTACGCGGCCCTCTGCTTCTACTGGCCGGTGCTCGGACGGCAGGTCCGGATCCGGGGCCAGGTCACGGCCGCGCCCTCGCCGGAGAGCCAGGCCGATCTGCATGCGCGCTCCACCGGTGCGCTCGCGGCGGCGCTGACCGGCCGGCAGAGCGAGGTCCTGCCGTCGCTGGAGGAGCTGCGGTCCGCCTCGCAGGCCGCCTGGGACCAGGCACGGGAGAACCCGGGCGCCCCCTCCCCGACGTGGACGCTGTACCGGCTGCGGCCGGAGGAGGTCGAGTTCTTCCAGGGCGACCCCGAGCGGCGCCACGTACGGCTCGCCTACCGGCACACGGCGTTCGGCTGGGAGCGGACCCTGCTGTGGCCCTGAGCGCGGGCCGGCTCTGTTGCCCTGGCCCGGGGACCCTAACCCCGCGGCCCGGCCTCGAACCCGTACACCGCGAAGTCGGCCACGGGCCGGTAGCCGAGTCGCCGGTACAGCCCGTTGCTGGTCGGATTGGCGAGGTCGGTGAAGAGCAGCACCTCCGTCCCCGCCTTGAGCGCGACCCGGCTCACCTCGGCGGTCACGGCGCCCGCGTATCCGCGTCCGCGCAGGTGGGCGGGGGTGTAGACGGGCGCCACCCGGAGCTGCCCGGCGACCTCGGGGGTCACCCCGGCCATGGCGACGGGGACGCCGTCGGGGGTCTCCCAGAATGTGACGCCGCCGTTGGCGATGCGGGCGTCGGCCCAGGCGCCGGGATCCATGAACCCGCGCTGGTCGGTGGCGTCGGCGAACTCCTCGAACCAGCGGGCCAGCAGCTCCCGGTCCGCCGCCCCGGCCACGCGCGCCCGGCCTTCGGGCGCTGGCTCCGGGACCGCCAAGTCAGCGAGACGGTACAGCCGTTGGCGCTCGCGCAGCGCACCGCGGTCCCCCGCCCGCCGCTCCCACGCCGCCGTGAACGCGGCCGCCGTCTCCCGCTCGGCCAAGACACCGGGGACGGTATGGCCGAGTTCGAGCAGCCGGGCGGCGAGCGCGTCGGCCTCCTCGGCGGTCACCGGAGTGATGTTCCACGGGTGCGGAGGCGTTCGGAACAGCGCCGCGCGTACCGCGCCGCCGGGTTCCGCCAGCCATCCGAACACGGGTGCCCCGTCGCCGTAGAGGCGCGGTCCGCGCTTGCGCAGTGCGTCGGTGACCGTCAGCGCCACGGTGTGCGGCGCGGGCCGCGAGCGCAGGAAGTCACCGGCGTGGGCGAGGAATTCGTCGAGGTCTTCGGTGAGGTGCCAGTCGTGGTGCCGGTCATCGGGATTCATGTCTCATGTTCCCGTCCCGCCCCCGCGCCCCGCCTCCCATTTACTTCACGGCCGGCTCCGGGTCGGTGGCGATCCGCGCGTGCAGGTGCACGTCCCGGAACGCGTCCAGCCGCCCGGCCTCGAACATCGCCCCGCGCAGCGTCCCCTCGTAGGCGTACCCGCACCTCTCCGCGACCCGGCACGACGCCTCGTGTCCGACCGCGTGCCCCAACTCCAGCCGGTGCAGACCGAATTCCGTGAACGCCCAGCGGGTCACGAGCGCGAGCGCCCGTACGGCGACCCCCTGCCCCCGCGCCTCCGGAAGGACCCAGTAGCCGACGCGGGCGACGCGCATGACCCGCTCGATGGTGTTCAGGCTGATCTGGCCGAGCGTGGTGCCGGTGTCCGCGTCGGTGACGCGGAAGGACACGCGGTCACCGCTCGCGACTCTCACCGCCTGCGCGCGCAGGGAGTCCCGGGCGCTGCCGAGGTCGGTGACGGGCTTCAACGGGGTGTTCCAGCGCCGGAATTCCGGGTCCTCCAGGCCGCGCAGCCAGGCCGCCACGTCGGCGTCGGACTCCGCGTCCCAGCGGCGCAGGCGCAGCCCGTGACCGTGCGGCTCGGGGGCGGGGTTGACGGTGGGCTGCTCATTCACAGAGACCATGACAGCCATTCAATCGCGGGCCGCCGCCGGCTCCGCCACCGGCCGGAAGACCGGCACCCCCACCCGGAACGCCACCTCGACCGCCATCCCCGCGCGCAGTTCCCCGGCCGGGCACTCCACCACCTCGGTCATCATCCGGGGGCCCTCCGCGAGGTCGACGACGGCGGCGACGTACGGGGTGCGTTCGCCGAACGGGGGCAGGTCGTTGCGGTGGACGACGGACCAGGTGTAGAGGGTGGCGCGGCCGGTCGCCCGGTCCCAGGTGACGTCGTCGCTCCAGCAGTGGGGGCAGAACTCGCGCGGGTAGTGGTGCGCCCGGCCGCACGCGCCGCAGCGGCGCAGGAGGAGCCGGCCCTCGGCCGCCGCGTCCCAGTAGGTCCGGGTGAAGGCGTCGGGCTCGGGGACGTCGAACCGTACGGCTGCCATCAGAACCATCCCAGGGCGTGGTCGACGGACCACACCTGCCAGGACATCCCGAACAGCGCGACCAGCGAGATCAGGGCCATCATCGAGTTCTGCCCCTGCTCGGCCCAGTCGTGGATCATGAGGACGAGGTAGAGGAGGTTCAGGAGCAGGCCGCCGGCCAGGGCGACGGGGGTGAGGAAGCCGGCCACCAGGCCCAGGCCGAGCGCCAGTTCCGCGTACACCACGACGTACGCCATCACCCGGGGCCGTGGCTCGACCACGACGTGGAAGCCGGAGCGGACCGCGTTCCAGCGGTGCTTCGCCGCGACGTCCGCCGCCCAGGCGATGCCGGTGCCGCGTTCGAACCAGCTCTTCCTGTCCTTGTGCCGCCAGCTCTCCAGCCACCACAGGCCGAGCCCGATGCGGAGCACGGCCAGCCATTCGGAACCGCTCAGCCAGATCGCGTCCATGGCATCTGACGGTACGTCAGTTTTGGGCGCATGCCGAGAGGCGGGGGGAGAAAACCCGCACACGGAACGTCGAGCCACAGGCCCCCATGACCCCTCGGGTCGCCGCTGTCGGCGACGAACGGCCTGTTCGCACAACGGGATGTGGATTCCATCACGGCAACTGGAACTTAGCGTTGGAGTGATCGCGTGAGTACGGAACGCGTTCAGGAAAAGCGGCAGTTCGGGCATCGCGCCCGGCTGACGCTGACTCCTGCGCAGATCCGGCTCATGGACGGCCAGGCGCACGCGGCCCGCACCATGTGGAACTGTCTGCACGAATGGTGGTCGATGCTTCCCAGGGACAAGCGTTCCCCGGCCGCGGCCGACGTCGCGATCCGCCAGGCCCGCAAGGAGACCGACTGGCTCGGCGTGCTGCCCGCCCAGGCCGCGCAGGCCGTGCTGAAGACGTACTTGCAGGCCTGGCGGAACTGCTGGGACGGCCGCGCCGACGCCCCGAACTTCAAGGCCCGCGTCCGCACGGTGATGTCCGTGGACATCCCGCAGGGCCGGGACCTGAACATCACCCGTGTGCACCGCCGCTGGGGCATGGTCAACATCCCCAGGATCGGCCCTGTCCGCTTCCGCTGGACGAAGGACCTCCCGGCCGGCAAGCACGCCACCACCACCAGCCGTGTCACCGGGGCTCGACTGGTCAAGGACGCCCTCGGCTGGCACATCGCCTTCCGCGTCCAAACTCTCGAAACCAAGCCGGGGCCACACACCGGCCCGCACGTCGGCATCGACGCCGGAGTGAACCTGCCCCTCGCCCTCTCGGACGGCAACCACCGCGACCACGGCCGCCCGCCCCGCCTCCCCGACGGCACAGCCGACCGCGACAAATGGCTCAACCCCAAGGAGAAGACCAAGCTACTGGACCTCGAACGACGCGCCGCCCAGCGCAAGCAGCACCGAGGGCCCGGGGAGAAGACCTCCCGCCGCCTGCGGCACACCTACGACCAGATCAAGCAGCTCCGCGCCAAAGCCACGCGCCGCGCCGTTGACTGGCAGCACAAGACCACCACCAGCAGCATTGCCGCGCAGTACGGCACCATCGTGGTCGAACACCTCAACATCAAGAACATGGTCAAGTCCGCCAAGGGCACCATCGACAGCCCGGGGAAGAACGTCGCCCGGAAGTCCGGCCTGAACCGCTCCATCAGCCAGGAGGCATGGGGCCGCACCGTGACAATGCTGACCTACAAGACCGCCCGCCAGGGCGGCGCCCTGCACAAGGTCCCCGCCCCCGGCACCTCCCTGCGCTGCTCGGCATGTGGACTCACCACACCGGGCAGCCGCGAAGACCAGGCCACGTTCCTGTGCAAGAACCACGACTGCGGATGGTCCGGCAACGCGGACTGGAACGCAGCCCGCAACGTCCTGCACCTGTACCGGATGGGCCGCGCGCTCACCCCGGCTGCCGGAAGGGCAGTAGTCAGGCGTCCCCGCGACGTCAAACCCGCCACCGCAAGGTAGGCAGGAATCTTCCCCGAAGCACGAGGGAGAGCACTTCAATACTGGGACCAGGGTCACGGCGCGGCGCACGGCGTGTCCGGCGAAAGGGCCCGCAAGAGGCAGCGCTCCCGGGCCGCGGTCTCCGGTCCCGTCTGTCTCGGAGGCCGCCCCCGCGGCACTGGGCTCCAGCGCACCGGAGCCCGGCGTCGCGGGCTTTTTCTGCACCGGCCCCACTCACACCTCTTACAGCCGTGATCAATCCGCAACCAATTCCGGTCTTGACCGAGACCCATCAACCCTGTGCGTGATTACGCTCGCGCTCATGGCCGACTCTGCCCTGTCCGCGTCCCCCACCGACCGACCCGTCTACGTCATCGGCGCCGGCCCCGGCGGTCTGGCCGCCGCGCACGCGCTGCGCGCCCGGGGGATACGCGCGGTCGTGCTGGAGAAGTCCGACCGGGTCGGAGCGTCCTGGCGGCGCCACTACGACCGGCTGCACCTGCACACCACCCGCCGCCTCTCGGCGCTCCCCGGGCTGCCGATGCCGCGCCGGTTCGGGCGGTGGGTGTCCCGGGACAACGTGGTGCGCTACCTGGAGAAGTACGCCGAGCACCACGGCCTGGAGATCGTCACCGGGGTCGAGGTCTCCCGGATCGAGCGGCAGGCCGACGGCACGGGCTGGCTGCTGCACGCCTCCGGCGGGCGGGAGCTGACCGGCGGCGCGGTGGTCGTGGCCACCGGCTACAACCACACCCCGCGCGTGCCCGACTGGCCCGGCCTGGAGGGCTACGGCGGCGAGTTCCGGCACGCGGGCGAGTACCGCAACGCCGAGCCGTACGCCGGGCGGGACGTGCTGGTCGTCGGGGTCGGCAACACCGGCGCCGAGATCGCCGTGGACCTGGTGGAGGGCGGCGCCTCCCGGGTGCGGCTGGCGGTGCGGACCACGCCGCACATCGTGCGCCGGTCGACCGCCGGGTGGGCGGCGCAGTACACGGGCGTGCTGGTACGGCGGCTGCCCATCGGCCTCGTCGACAAGCTCGCCGGGCCGATGTGCAAGCTGAGCGTGCCGGACCTGTCGGCCCAGGGCCTGCCCCGCCCGGACACCGGGCTGTACAGCAGGGTCCGGGAGGGGTCGATCCCGGTGCAGGACGTCGGGCTGATCGACGCCGTGCGCACGGGGAAGGTGGAGATCGTGGCCGCCGTCGAGGGGTTCGAGGACGGCAAGGTCGCTCTCGCCGACGGTACGCGCCTGTCCCCGGACGCGGTGATCGCCGCGACCGGGTACGTGCGCGCCCTGGAGGGCCTGGTCGGCCACCTCGACGTGCTCGACGCCCACGGCAGACCGGTCGCGCACGGCCCCCACGCCCCGAAGAACACCCCGGGCCTGTACTTCACCGGTTTCACCAACCCCATCAGCGGCATGTTCCGCGAACTGGCCATCGACGCGGAACGCATCGCGAAGGCGGTGGCGAAGCGGGGCACCGGGCAGCTGTCGATGCTGCCGGGCGGCGACTAGGGCCCGTCCGGTGTCACCGCGTACCCGGGTACGGACGGCCAGCGCACCGTCAGCACCACCGAGTCCTCCTCGGCGAACCAGGAATGGTCGACCCCGCGGCCCCACACGACGTAGTCGCCCTGCTGTTCCAGGAGGACGCTGCGGCCGGGGAGCTCGACGCGGAAGCGGCCGCTGACGAGTACGAGGAGGGCTGTGCGCTCCTCGCCCTCCACCCAGGCCGCTCTCTTGTCGCCGCGTGGGTGGACGCCCCACTTGATCTCCACGGCCTCGCTGTGCCGGGGATCGCCGGTGTCCTTGAAGTGCCCGAGGAGCCACCCTCGGTCCAGCGCCGCGTCCTTGCCCGCGTTACCCACGTACACACCGTCGCTCACCGCCTGGACGCTACCAGCCGCTCCGGTCATCCTGGGTGCATCTTTGCGTGCACGACCAGTTCCTGACAGTGCGTCAGTTCAGTAATCTGACAGAGCGTCAGTTGAATGGCTGTCACACAGGAGCGGGCGGACCGATGCTTGGATCAACCCACGGCACCCTCACCACCGACTCCCGCCGGGCCCGGGTCATCGCCTGCGGTGAGCCCCGGCCCGCCGTGCACGGCCGGGCGGCCGACGTGGACGAGCTGGACGTCAGCGGGCGTCCACTGCACCGGGACGTAC
Organism: Streptomyces sp. NPDC046915; assembly: GCF_040644935.1. Lineage (NCBI taxonomy): Bacteria > Bacillati > Actinomycetota > Actinomycetes > Kitasatosporales > Streptomycetaceae > Streptomyces > Streptomyces sp. NPDC046915. Next base: position 151,954 of record NZ_JBEYXB010000008.1, read on the forward strand.
CCGATCTCGACCGGTTCTTCCGGCCCGGGTCCCTCGCCGTGATCGGCGCCTCGGACGCGGAGGGGCGGCCCAACACCGGCATCACGAGGCAACTGCTCGCCTGGGCCGAGCGGGTGGGGGCCCGGGTGCATCCGGTGCATCCCAGCAGGCCGGCCGTCTTCGGCGTCCCCTGCGTTCCCTGCGTCGCCGACCTGCCCGAGCAGGTGGACCTGGCCGTGCTGCTGGTCGCCGACCCGCTGCCGGTGATCGAGGAACTCGCCGAGGCCAAGGTGAGGTTCGCCGTCGCCTTCGCCTCCGGGTTCGCGGAGACCGGCGAGGAGGGCGCCCGCGCCCAGGCCCGGCTCGCGGCGGCCGCCCGGCGCTCCGGCCTCCGGCTGCTCGGGCCGAACACCAACCTCAACGCCTTCGAACGGTTCCGGGACGACCTGGACGGCCCGGCGATCGCCCTCATCACCCAGTCCGGACACCAGGGACGGCCGGTCTTCGCCCTCCAGGAGCTCGGCATCCGGCTCTCCCACTGGGCCCCCACCGGCAACGAGGCCGACCTGGAGACCGCCGACTTCATCTCCTACTTCGCCGAACGGCCGGAGGTCGGCGCCATCGCCGCCTACGTCGAGGGCCTGAAGGACGGCCGCGCCTTCCTGCTCGCCGCCGACCGGGCCGCCCGCCGCAAGGTCCCGGTCGTCGCCGTGAAGGTGGGCCGCACGGAGGCCGGGGCCCGTACCGCCGCCTCCCACACCGGCAAGCTGACCGGGGCCGACGACGTGGTGGACGCGGCGATGCGGCAGTACGGCGTGATCCGGGTCGACGGGCTCGACGAACTCCAGGACACCGCCGCCCTGCTGGCCCGCGCCCGGCCACCGCGCGCCGACGGGGTCGTCGTCTACTCCATCTCCGGCGGCACCGGCGCACACGTCGCCGACCTGGCCACCGGGGCGGGCCTCACGCTGCCCGTGCTGTCCGAGGGCCGGCAGGCCGAGCTGCACCGGTGGATACCCGAGTACCTGAACGTGGCCAACCCGGTGGACAACGGCGGCCATCCGGTCGGCGACGAACGCGGCCGGAAGATCATCGACGCCATCCTCGACGACCCCGAGGTGGGCGTCCTGATCTGCCCGGTCACCGGGCCCTTCCCGCCGCTGAGCGACAAGCTCGTGAAGGACCTCGTCGACGCCGCGGAGCACTCGGACAAGCTGGTGTGCGTGGTGTGGGGGTCACCGGTCGGCACCGAGCCCGCGTACCGGGAGGTGCTGCTCGGGTCCTCCCGGGTGGCCACCTTCCGTACCGTCGGCAACTGCCTCACCGCCGTCCGCGCCTACCTCGACCACCACCGCTTCGTCCACGCCTACCGCTCCCCCTTCGACGAGGCGCCCCGCACCCCCTCGCCCTCCTTCCGCAAGGCGCGCATGCTGATGCGGCCCGGCCAGCAGCTGAGCGAGCACGCGGCCAAGCAGCTGCTGCGCGCCTACGGCATCCGGGTGCCGCGCGAGCAGCTGGTGACCAGCGCGGCGGCGGCCGTGCGCGCGGCGGGCCAGGTCGGCTACCCGGTGGTGATGAAGGCCTCCGGCGCGCAGATCGCCCACAAGACGGAGCTGGGTCTGGTGAAGATCGGCCTGACCTCCGCCAGCCAGGTCCGGGACGCCTACCGGGAGCTCACCGACATCGCCCGCTACGAGGGCGTCTCGCTGGACGGCGTCCTGGTGTGCCAGATGGTCGAGCGGGGCGTGGAGATGGTCGTCGGCGTCACCCACGACGAGCTGTTCGGGCCGACCGTGACCGTCGGGCTCGGCGGGGTGCTGGTGGAGGTGCTGCGCGACGCGGCCGTACGCGTGCCGCCCTTCGGCGAGGACCAGGCCCGGGACATGCTCGCGGAACTGCGCGGACGGGCCCTGCTGGACGGGGTCAGGGGCCGCCCGCCGGCCGATCTCGACGCGCTCGTGGAGGTCGTGCTGCGAGTGCAGCGCATGGCGCTGGAGCTCGGGGACGAGCTGGCGGAGCTGGACATCAACCCGCTGGTGGTGCTGCCCAGGGGACAGGGCGCGGTGGCGCTGGACGCGCTGGCGGTGTGCCGCTGATGGAGGAGCCGACGGAGGAGACGTGGGTGCTGCACGAGAGGGCCGGCCAGGTCTCGTGCATCACGCTCAACCGGCCCGAGACCCTCAACGCCCTCACACCCGGCCAGCGGGAACGCGTCATCGGGCTGCTGACGGACGCCTCGGCCGACCCGGAGGTACGGGCCGTGGTCATCACCGGGACCGGGCGCGGGTTCTGCGCGGGGGCCGATCTGCGGGGCGGGGCGGGGGCGGGCGAGCGGGTCGCCGGTGACGTGGCGCGGGTGCTCCGCCTCGGCGCGCAGCGGCTCACCGCCGCCGTCCTCGACTGCGAGAAGCCGGTGATCGCCGCCGTGAACGGTACGGCGGCCGGCCTCGGCGCTCATCTCGCCCTCGCCTGCGATCTGGTGCTGGCGGCGGAGTCGGCCCGGTTCATCGAGGTGTTCGTGCGGCGCGGACTCGTGCCCGACGGCGGCGGCGCCTATCTCCTCCCGCGGCTGATCGGCCCGCAGCGGGCCAAGGAGCTGATGTTCTTCGGTGACGCGCTCACCGCCGCCGACGCCGAGCGGCTCGGGCTGGTCAACCGGGTCGTGCCGGACGAGGAGTTGGCGAAGACGGCCCGCGCGTGGGCGGAGCGGCTGGCCTCCGGCCCCACCCGTGCCCTCGCCCTGGCCAAGCAGCTCGTCAACGCCTCCCTCGACGCCGACCGCGCCGGCGCCTTCGCCGCGGAGGCGGCCGCGCAGGAGATCAACATGACGACGGCGGACGCGCGGGAGGGGCTCGCCGCGTTCGTGGAGCGCAGGAGCGCGGAGTTCAGGGGGCGGTAAGGCCCGGCGGCGCGAGGGCTAGCGCGACCCTTCCCATCTGACGTTCCGTCAGTTTCAATTGAGGGCGTGATGGGACACGCAGGGGCGGCCGCCGCCGCCGTCCGTTATCTCAGGTCGGCCGGGACCCCGGCCGCCGTGGAAGCGCTGCCGCGCCCGGAGTTGCGCTGTGTCGGCGCGGACGAACGCGCCCCCGTCGACCAGGCCGAGTTCCGGCGCGCCCTCGGGAACTTCGCGACGGGCGTGACCGTGATCACCGCGCCGCCCGCCGACGACGCCCACTCCCCGGCCGGCTTCGCCTGCCAGTCCTTCTCCTCCCTCTCCCTCGACCCGCCCCTGGTCGCCTTCATGGTCGGCCGGGCGTCGACGACCTGGCCGCGCATCGCCCGCGCGGGCGCCTTCTGCGTCAACGTCCTCGCCGCCGACCAGGGCGCCCTGTGCCGAGGCTTCGCGGTGAGCGGCGCGGACAAGTTCGCGGGCGTGGAGTACGACACGGCCCCGGTCTCCGGCTCCCCGCGCCTGGCGGGCACGGTCGCGTGGATCGACTGCACGGTCCACGCGGTGCACACCGGCGGCGACCACCTCATCGTGGTGGGCCGGGTGAACGCCCTGGGAGCGACCGACCAGGACGAAGCGCCCCTGCTGTTCCACCGGGGACGGTTCCTGTGAGCGGCGCGTCACAATCGACGGCATGGAGACAGTGATCGTCGGACTGATCGGCGCCCTGGCAGGGACGGCCGCCACGCTTCTCACGACGAGGACCGCCCGCCATCAGACACAGGTGCAGATGAGGGCCGAGCACGCTCGCCTGCGGTTGGAGCGCAGGGATCAGGCGTACCAGACTTTCGCCGCGACCGCCCATGCCCTGAAGGCCCATCTCGACGCCCTGCTGTTCGAGCCGATCCGCGGCGAGGAGTGGTACCAGGGGGAGTTCGCGGCCCGAGCCGTGGAACTCGGCGGGAAGCTGGACGAGGCCCGCCTGCCGGTGATATCGGCAGGTCCCCCCGAAGTCGACCGGGCCGCCGAGCACGTGCAGGAGACCTTTCGACGCAGCCTGGGGGTGTTCCGGATGCACGTCGCCGCCATGAGCCACGGGGACGGCGTCACGGTCCGGACCTCCCCGGGCATCGCCGACCTGCGCACCGACCTGTCACGCGTCGAGCCGTCGATCGTCGCCTTCCTCCGGTGCGCGCAAGCGGCCCTCTCCGATGACGGAACGAGGCCCACCCCACCTCGCTGATCGCAAGGGTCGCTCGGCGCTCAGGCCACCGCCGGCACGGGAACCGTCGGTCGGCGTCGGATCACCAGGGCCATCAGGGCCGCCGCCGCGCAGAGGGTGCCGGAGGCGTACCAGACCATGTTGTAGGAGCCGAAGGCGTCCCGGGCGACGCCGCCCAGGTAGGCGACGAGGGCCGCGCCGATCTGGTGGGAGGCGAGGACCCAGCCGAAGACGATGGCGCTGTCCTCGCCGTACTGCTCGCGGCACAGGGCGAGGGTGGGCGGGACGGTGGCGACCCAGTCGAGGCCGTAGAAGACGATGAAGAAGATCATCGGGGGGTGGATGCTCGGGGTCAGCAGCATCGGCAGGAAGAGCAGGGACAGGCCCCGCAGCGCGTAGTACACGGCCAGCAGGCGGCGCGGTTCGAAGCGGTCGGTGAACCAGCCGGAGGCGATCGTGCCGACGACGTCGAACACGCCGATGACCGCGAGCAGCGAGGCCGCCGTCGTGACCGGCATGCCGTGGTCGTGGGCGGCGGGCACGAAGTGGGTCTGGATCAGGCCGTTGGTGGAGGCGCCGCAGATCGCGAAGGTGCCGGAGAGCAGCCAGAACGGGCCCGTGCGGACGGCGGAGGAGAGGACCGCGAGGGTGCGGCGGGCGGCGCCGGTGACCGGAGGCGGCTTGGGGACGAACTCCTTCGCGCCGTACGGCTTCTGCCCCACGTCGGCCGGGTGGTCGCGCAGCAGCAGCCACACGAAGGGCACGACGGCGAGGGCGGCGAGCGCCACCGTCACGGCGGCCGGGCGCCAGCCGTGGTTCTCGACCAGCCAGGACAGCAGCGGCAGGAAGATCAGCTGGCCGGAGGCGGAGGCGGCGGTGAGGATGCCGCTGACCAGGCCGCGGCGCTCGGTGAACCAGCGGTTGGTGACGGTCGCGGCGAAGGCCAGCGCCATGGAACCGGAGCCGAGGCCGACCAGCAGGCCCCAGCACAGCAGCAGCTGCCACGCCGCCGTCATCCACACGGTCAGGCCCGAGCCGAGCGCGATCACGGTCAGCGCGACGGCCACCACCCGGCGGATGCCGAAGCGGTCCATCAGCGCGGCGGCGAACGGCGCGGTGAGCCCGTACAGCGCGAGGTTGATGGAGACGGCCGCGCCGATGGTGCCGCGCGACCAGCCGAAGTCCGCGCGGAGCGGGTCGATGAGCAGTCCGGGCAGCGAGCGGAAGGCCGCCGCGCCGATGATCGTCACGAAGGTGACGGCGGCGACGAACCACGCCCGGTGGATGCGCGGCTTATTGACTGGTGGGGTTTCCTCTGCGGTGGCCACGGCCTCGGTTGTCTGGGTCACGCCATAGAGCTTCCGCCCCGGAGCCACGCGCATCGAGTGGCCCGAAGGACAGCATTCGCTAGGATCGGGCCATGGAAACGGCCACAGGCTTCCGCCCGCACCGCGTCGTCGTCCTCGCCCTGGACGGCCTGCTCCCCTTCGAGCTGGGCATTCCGCACCGCATCTTCGGCCGCCCCAAGGACGCGGCAGGACGGCACCTGTACGAGGTCGTGACCTGCTCGCTCCGGCCGCCCGGCCCGGTCGACACCGACGCCGACTTCGCCATCCACGTCGCGCACGGCCCCGAGGCGCTGGCCACCGCCGACACGGTGATCGTCCCGGCCTCGTACGAACTGGGCCCGGTCTTCGAGGAGGGCGTGCTGACCGGGGAGCTGGCCGCCGCGCTCGCCCGGGTCCGCCCCGGCACCCGGCTCGCCTCCATCTGCACCGGCGTCTACGTCCTGGCCGCCGCCGGCCTCCTCGACGGCCGCCCCGCCACCACGCACTGGGCCGACGCCGACCGCTTCCAGCGCCTCTTCCCCCACGTCCGGGTGGACCCGGACGTGCTGTTCATCGACGACGGCGACGTCCTCACCTCGGCGGGCGTCGCCGCCGGCATCGACCTGTGCCTGCACATGGTGCGCCGCGACCACGGCACGGCGGTCGCCAACGACGTGGCCCGCCGTACGGTCGTACCGCCGCACCGCGACGGCGGGCAGGCGCAGTACATCGAGCGGCCGGTGCCCGACCCCCAGCAGGCCACCACGACCGGCGCCCGCGCCTGGGCGCTGGGCCGGCTGCACGAGCCGATCCAGCTGCGGGACATGGCCGCGCGGCAGTCCATGTCGGTACGGACCTTCACGCGCCGCTTCCGCGAGGAGGTCGGGGTCAGCCCCGGCCAGTGGCTCACCCAGCAGCGCGTCGAGCGGGCCCGGCACCTGCTGGAGTCCACCGACCTGTCCGTCGACCAGGTGGCCCGGGACGCCGGGTTCGGCACGGCCCAGTCGATGCGGCAGCACCTCCAGGCGGCGCTGGGGGTGACGCCGACGGCGTACCGGCGGACGTTCCAGACCGCGGTGGCGACGTGAGCGGTCAGAAGGTGAGCACCGCCCGCGCCACCCGCCCCGCCTCCGCGTCCGCCCGCGCCTTCTCGAAGTCCTCCACCGGGTAGGTCGCGGTCACCAGCTCGTCGAGGAGCAGCTCGCCCCGGCGGTACAGCTCGGCGTAGAGGGCGATGTCGTGCTGGGGGCGGGAGGAACCGTAGCGGCAGCCCAGGATCGACTTGTCCAGGTACATCGAGGAGACCAGGAAGGACGCCTCCGCCGTGGCCGGGGGGACGCCGAGGAGGATCGCCTGGCCCTCCCGGTCGAGCAGGTCGATCGCGCGGCGGATCAGCTCGATACGGCCGACGCATTCGAAGGTGTGGTCGGCCCCGGTGGGCAGCAGGTCCTTCACCCCCTCCGTCGAGGTCAGGAAGTCGGTGGCGCCGAACTGCCGGGCCACCGTCTCCTTCGCCGGGTTGTTGTCCACGGCCACGATCCGCAGGGCGCCCGCGAGCCGCGCGCCCTGGAGGACGTTCAGCCCGATCCCTCCGGTGCCGATCACCACGACGCTGTCCCCGCGCTCCACCCGGGCCCGGTTGAACACGGCGCCCACCCCGGTCAGCACCGCGCACCCGATCAGCGCGGCGGAGGACAGCGGGACGTCCTTCGGGATGCGGACCGCCTGCACGGCCTTCACCACCGTGCGCTCGGCGAAAGCGGAGTTGGACGCGAACTGGTACAGCGAGTCCTCGCCCCTGGTGAACGGCCGTCCCGGCCGCCCGATCGCCTTCCGGCACATCGTCGGCCGGCCCCGGTCGCACTCCGCGCAGGTGCCGCAGTTGGCGAGCGTGGACAGGGCCACGTGGTCGCCGGGCGAGACATGCGTGACGCCCTCGCCGACCGCCTCCACCACCCCGGCGCCCTCATGCCCCAGGACCACGGGGACGGGGAAGGGGATGGTCCCGTTCAGCACCGACAGGTCGCTGTGGCACAGCCCGGCCGCCGAGATCGCCACCCGCACCTCACCCGGCCCCGGATCCCGTACCGCCAGATCGTCCAGGACCCGCACCTGCTCGCCGTCGAACACCACACCACGCATCGCTCCAGCCCCCTCAGCCCTTCGGTTCCCTCGGCAGACCGAGCACCCGCTCGGCGATGATCGTGCGCTGCACCTGGTCCGAGCCGCCGTAGACGGTGTCGGCCCGGGAGAACAGGAACAGGTGCTGGAACGCGTCCAGTTCGTACGGCGCCGACGGCGACCAGTCCGCCGGGCCCGCGCTCGCCGCCGCCCCGCGCACCGCCATCGCCAGCTCCCCGAGCCGCTGGTGCCAGCCCGCCCACAGCAGCTTGGCCACACTCGGTGCGCCCGGATCGCCCGAACCACCGAGCGTGCGCAGGGCGTTGAAGCGCATCACCCGCAGCTCGGCCCACTGCCGCACCAGACGGTCGCGTACGACGGGGTCGTCGGCGGCGCCGGTGTCGAGGGCCGTCCGGACGACCCGCCCCAACTCCTCGGCGAACCCGATCTGCTGGGCGAGCGTCGACACCCCCCGCTCGAAGCCGAGCAGGCTCATCGCCACCCGCCAGCCGTCGCCCTCACCGCCCACGACGTGCTCCACGCGTGCGCGTGCACCGTCGAAGAAGACCTCGTTGAAGTCGCTGGTCCCGGTCATCTGCCGGATCGGCCGCACCTCGATGCGCCCCGGCTGGTCCATGGGCACGAGCAGGAAGCTCAGCCCGTGGTGGCGGCGGGACCCCGGGTCGGTACGGACGAGCACGAAGCACCAGTCGGCCTCGTGGGCGAGGGAGGTCCAGATCTTCTGCCCGGTGATCCGGTAGGACGCTCCCTCACGCACCCCCGCGGTCCGTACTCCGGCCAGATCGGACCCGGCACCCGGTTCGCTGTAGCCCTGACACCACAGTTCCTCACCGGCAGCGACGGGCGGCAGAAAGCGCGCCTTCTGCTCGTCACTGCCGTGCGCGACGAGGGTGGGCGCGAGCAGGTTCTCCCCGATGTGCCCGGAGCGCGGCGGCGCCCCCGAGCGCGCGTACTCCTCGGCCCAGACGACCTGCTGCGTGAGCGTCGCGGTCCGGTTCCCGTACCCGGCCTCGGACCAGCCGAGCCCGATCCAGCCGGCGGCCCCGAGGGTACGTTCCCAGGTCCGGCGGTCCGGGGAATGCCCGGCGTGCTCCGCGAGCCAGGCGCGGGCCGTGCTGCGGAACGTATCGTCCTCTGCGGTGAACTCGAAGTCCACGTGGCCTCCCTTGTAGTCGCCGGTCGGCATACGCGCCCCAAAGGGGCGCGGGGAACTGCGCGATCAACCCAGAACAACCCGCAGCCGCCGAACCAGAACGGCCCCCGGGCTCTTAGGCGTTAGGCCGAGAACCATCCCGCGCCGCCCTCTCCATGGCCTCCAGCTGGGACAGCATCGGCATTGGATCAACCCCCACCGAACCCGGCAGCAACTCGGCAAGCGCCTCCGGAGTCCAGCACCCCTCCCGGTAGGCCGAGCGCAGCTCACGCGGCTGGGCCCAGACCGCCAGCTTCGGCCCCGCGATCGTGTACACCTGCCCGGTGATCCCCTGCTCCCGCGCCCGCTCCGACAGCAGGTAGACGACCAGCGCGGCCACGTCCTCCGGCTCCCCGATCTCCTTGAGCTCCGTCGGGACGCCCGCGGACATCCTCGTGCGCGCGACCGGCGCGACCGCGTTGGCGGTCACCCCGTACTTGTGCAGGCCGAGGGCCGCGCTGCGGACGAGCGAGATGATGCCGCCCTTGGCGGCGCTGTAGTTGGCCTGCGAGACGGACCCCTGGTGGTTGCCGCTGGTGAAGCCGATGAGCGTGCCGGACCTCTGCTTGCGCATCACCGCGGAGGCCGCGCGGAACACGGTGAACGTGCCCTTGAGGTGGGTGGCGAGGACGGGGTCCCACTCGTCCTCGGTCATGTTGAACAGCATGCGCTCGCGCAGGATGCCGGCCACGCAGACGACCCCGTCGAGGCGCCCGTACGCCGACAGGGCGGTGTCGACGACCCGTTGCCCGCCCGCCATGGTGGAGATGTCGTCGGCGACGGCGACGGCCTCGCCGCCGGCCGCCTCGATCTCCTTGACCACGGCGTCGGCGACCTCACTGGTCGGTGAGGTGCCGTCGGTGGCGACCCCGTAGTCGTTGACGACGACCTTCGCGCCCTCGGCCGCCGCCGCGAGGGCGACCGACCGGCCGATGCCCCGCCCGGCGCCCGTCACGGCGACGGTCTTGCCTGCCAAGAAGTTCCCCACGCCCGGCCCCTTCCCGCGGTTTCTGACGGACCGTTAGATTTTATGGCGCGTCGGACGCGAGGAGACAAGCCCCGGGAGGACCGAGATGTCACTGGCCGCACTCCATCCCGAGTTCCACGACATCGCCAAGCGCGTGAACAACTGGGGGCGTTGGGGGGCCGACGACGAGATCGGCACCCTGAACCTGATCACGGACGAGGTGGTCCGCGAGGCGGCGGCGACCGTCCGCACCGGCCGGCGGGTCCCCCTCGCGCTGCCGCTGAAGGAGGACGGCGTGCAGACCGGGATGATCCCGGGGCGGGTCAACCCGTTGCACGCGATGGTGCAGGTCAACCAGGAGCTGTTCGGCCCGGGGACGGTGGCGTGCAGCGACGACGTCGTGACGATGGGGCTCCAGGCGGGCACCCACTGGGACGCGCTGACCCATGTGTCGCACTCGGGGAGGCTCTACAACGGCCGTCCCGCCGGCAGTGTCACCGCGCACGGCGGTGCCGAGTTCGGCGGCATCGACAAGGCTCGGCACATCGTCTCGCGCGGGGTGCTGCTGGACGTGGCCCGCGCGCGGGGGGTGGACCGCCTGGAGGGCGGGCACGCGGTCACCCCGGAGGACCTGGAGGCGGCCGAGGATCTCGCCGGGACGCGGGTACGCGCGGGGGACGTCGTGCTCGTGCGGACCGGTCAGGTGCGGGTGTATCTGGCGGGGGACAAGCACGGGTACGGCTATCCGTCGCCGGGGCTGTCGGTGCGTACGCCGGAGTGGTTCCACGCGCGGGATGTCGCCGCGGTCGCCAACGACACCCTCACCTTTGAGATATTTCCGCCGGAGATAGAGGATTTGTGGCTGCCCGTGCATGCGCTCGATCTGGTGGAGATGGGGATGCTCCAGGGCCAGAACTGGAATCTCGAAGAGTTGTCCACAGCCTGTGGAGAAGTCGGGCGGTACGCGTTCCTGCTGTCGGCGATGCCCGAGCCGTTCGTCGGCGCGACCGGCACACCCGTGGCGCCCGTCGCCGTCCTCTGACGTCGGGGAGGCATCCGGTGGCGTCGGGGAGGCATCCGGCTGGCGGCGCGCCGGCGCCCACCCCGAGCGCGGTCCCGCACGCCGCCATCCGGCCCCGACCCACACTCGCCGAGGGCCCCGTCACCCGGACCCTCGCCGTCCCCTCGCGGCGAATCGATGAACACAAGCGTGATCAGACGGTCACGACGCGTCAACACCCGTACGGGCATTTATTGCTTACGCCCGATTCGCGGTGGACGCGCACGGATGCACACCCGGCGCATCGACCCGGGGATCGCGACGACCCGGCGAAGCCGCCTGCACCCCGTGCTCCGGGACTACACCGCCTCGAAGGCGAACCCGTCGAACGCCGCGAGTCCGCCCCCGTAGGCCACCGCCGCACCGCGCCCGGTCTCCTCGCAGCGGTCCAGCTCGCACCAGATGCGCTTGCCCGCGCCATCCGTGCTCCAGCCCCAGCGGTCGGCGAGGCCGTCGACGAGGGCCAGGCCCCGGCCGCCGGTGGCGTCGTCGCCCGCACACCGGGGCACGGGGGCGCGGGTGCTGGTGTCGGCCACCTCCAGGCGCACGGTGGCCTGGTCCGCCGCCGCGCCGGGCAGGGAGAGCCGCAGCACGGCCGGGCACCCGGTGTGCACCACGGCATTGGTGACCAGCTCGGAGACGAGCAGGATCAGGGTCTCGGCGAGCGACTCGTCGTCCGCCATCCCGGACCCGGCGAGCCGCGAGCGAGCCCACCTTCTGGCCCGCCCCACCTCCGCGGGGTCGGGTCGGATCTCCAGCTGCACTTGAAGCACCTGCACCGCTCACACCATCCGAACCGGCGGACACATGACCCCACGCCACGCGAACGCCACGACGAGGGTCGCGACGAGCACCACGACGAGGGCCACGATCGTAGCCATTTTCTGCATGGCCAGAACAACGGCCAGAGCAGGGGTCACGGAACGTGATTCCCTTGGAAGACAGCATGGTTGACGTACAGTCACCTCAACAAGCGCTTCGGGCATATTCCAGCGCGAAGGAGTACGTGTACGGCATACTGTGCGACGGTCATCCCGGAGAGTCGAACAAGCCGGTTGCGAGGCCGCCTTGGGGGCCTCACCGGCACGGTTCGAGCTCTGGGCCACTCGCATCTCACACAAGGTACCGGAGCACTCACCGACTCCGAGGGGTGACGAGTCGCGTACAGGGCCCACCCCGTCATCAACGCTCCGTGATCACGTTGTGCCACGATCCGTGACATCTCCCGGTCGGCGGCACGCCGACCTCCCAGCGCAGGCGCCTTGCGGCCGCTTCAGGCGAGGAGATCGACGGCGAGCAACTCCTCACTCTCCGTGACGCCACCGGCACGTTGGGCTCGCACCCATGTTCGCTTCAGATGGAGATGCACCTCTGCTTCCCAGGTGAAGCCCATCCCGCCGTGCACCTGGAGGCAGTCCCGGGCACCGCGCAGGGCCGCCTCGTCGGCGAGCAGCCGGGCCGCCGCGATGTCCACGGGATCGGCGGTGACGGCCGCCGCGTACACGGCGGCCCGAGCGGTCTCGGCCCGGACCAGCATCTCCGCGCACAGGTGCTTGACCGCCTGGAAGGCCCCGACGGGCTGCCCGAACTGCTTCCGCGCCCGGGCGTGTTGCACCGCCAGCTCGCACACGCGCGCAGCCGTGCCCAGTTGTTCGGCGGCGGTGAGGAGCACGGCGACGGCATCGGGCGCGCGGGCCCCGGGAACGCCAGGGTCTCCGGGAACACGGTGCAGCGGTGTCAACGGGTCCGCCGACCTGAGGGGTACGGCCCCGGAGGCGTCCCCGAGCACGGTGTCGGCCTCGGCCAGCCACTCCACCAGGCCGCCGTCCACGGCGGTCACCACCGCCTCCCCGGTGGCCGCGCCCGGCACGGTCCCGGCCGCGAGGTGGGTGGCCACCAGCGGGCCCGGCAGCAGCGCCCGCCCGGCTTCCTCGAAGGCCAGCACCGCCTCGGGCAGGCCCGCTCCGGCCCCGCCGTCCGCCTCGGGCAGCCGCAGCGCGAAGAACCCGGCCTCCCCCAGCTCCCGCCACAGCGCCCGGTCGAGGCCGGGCTCCGCGACCGCCGCCCGCAGCGCCGCCGTGTCGAAGCGCCGGGTGAGCAGTTGCCGCACTCCGTCCCGCAAGGCGCGCTGCTCATCGGTCAGTTGGAATCGCAAACCCGGCTCACCGTCCCTTCGGCAGTCCGAGGATCCGCTCGCCCACGATGGTCCGCTGGATCTGCGAGGTGCCGGCCGCGATGGTGTACGACAGGGCGGAGAGCCGGTCGAGCACCCAGGGCCGGTCGAGGTCGAGGCAGTCCGGGCCGAGGACGTCGGCCGCGGTGTCGTACAGCTCCTGACGGGCGTGCGAGTACCGCAGTTTGAAGACCGAGCCGCCGACCCCGGGCACCCCGCCGTTCGACTCGGCCTCGCTGACGTTCCACTGCGTCAGCCGCCACAGGGCGCGGAACTCGGCGTTCAGCCGGCCGAGCCGCCGCCGCAGCACCGGATCGTCCCAGCGGCCGTTGCGCCGTGCCTCGTGGGCCAGTTCGCCGAGGACCCGGCGGCAGGCGACCACCTCGCCGACGAACGCCGTGCCGCGCTCGAAGGACAGCGTCACCATGGTCACCCGCCAGCCGTCGTTCTCCGCCCCGACCCGGTTGGCGACCGGCACCCGCACCTCGTCGAGGAACACCTCGGCGAACTCCGCCGACCCCGCGAGCGTCCGCAGCGGCCGTACGGTGACGCCCGGCGCGTCCATCGGCATCGCGAGCCAGGTGATGCCCTTGTGCTTGGGCGCCTCGGGGTCCGTGCGGACCAGCAGTTCGCACCAGTCGGCGACTTCCGCGTGCGAGGTCCAGATCTTGGACCCGCTCACCACGTAGTCGTCGCCGTCCCGCCACGCGCGCGTGCGCAGTGCCGCCAGGTCGGACCCGGCCTCCGGCTCGCTGAACCCCTGGCACCACACCTCCTCGCCGCGCAGGATCGGCGGCAGCCAGCGCGCCCGCTGCCCGTCCGTCCCCTCGGCGGCGATCGTCGGCCCCGCGTGGAGCAGCCCGACGAAGTTGGCGCCCACGTAGGGAGCGCCGGCCTTCTCGGTCTCCTCCAGGAAGATCAGCCGCATGGTCGGTGAGGCGTCCCAGTGGACGTCGGCGTACCCGGCGTCGTACAGCATCCGCTGCCAGCCGAGGTCGTGGGCGCGGCGGCCCGGCCAGTCGTCCGGGGAGGGCTTCGCGGGAAGCGTGGCCAGCACCTTGCCCAGCCACTGGCTCAGCCGGGCCCGGAACTCCTCCTCCTCGGGCGTGTACGTCAGGTCCATGGGCGGCTACTTGTCGAGGTCCAGGGAGAGCATGCGGATCGCGTTGCCCCGCATGAGTTTGTAGACCGTGTCGTCGTCGAGGCCCTTGACGTGGTCGAGGGCGACCTCCTTGGTGTGCGGGAAGGTCGAGTCGACGTGCGGGTAGTCGGTCTCGAAGGTGGCGTTGTCCCGGCCGACGACGTCGAGGGACGCGACTCCGTGCTTGTCGCGGAAGAAGCAGCAGAAGATCTGCCGGTAGTAGTACGTCGACGGGGGCTCCGGGATGAGGTCGCGCACCCCGCCCCAGGCCCGGTGCTCCTCCCACACGTCGTCGGCGCGTTCCAGGGCGTACGGGATCCAGCCCATCTGGCCCTCGGAGTAGGCGAGTTTGAGCCGGGGGAACTTCACCAGCACGCCGCTGAAGAGGAAGTCCATCATCGAGGCCATGGCGTTGTTGAAGGACAGCGAGGCCTGTACGGCGGGGGGCGCGTCGGGGGAGGCGGCGGGCATCTGCGAGCTGCTGCCGATGTGCATGTTGACGGCCGTCCCGGTCTCCTGGCAGGCGGCGAAGAACGGGTCCCAGTAGCCGGAGTGGATGGAGGGCAGGCCGAGGTAGGTGGGGATCTCGGAGAAGGTCACCGCCCGCACCCCGCGCTCGGCGTTGCGCCGGATCTCCGCGACGGCCAGTTCCACGTCCCACAGCGGGATCAGGCACAGCGGGATCAGCCGCCCGCCGCTGTCCCCGCACCACTCGTCCACCATCCAGTCGTTGTAGGCGCGCACACAGGCCAGCGCGACCTCCTTGTCGTGCGCCTCGGCGAAGGTCTGCCCGCAGAAACGCGGGAAGGTCGGGAAGCAGAGGCTGCCCTCGACGTGGTTGAGGTCCATGTCCTTCAGCCGTGCGACGGGGTCCCAGCAGCCGCGCCGCATCTCCTGACGGGTGATGCCCTCCAGGGTCATCTCGTCCCGGTCGAAGCCGACGGCGGCGATGTTCCGCTTGTACGGGAACTTCAGGTCCTCGTAGATCCACCAGTCGGTCGGCGGGCCGTCGGGGTCCATCGTGATCTGGTACTTGCCGCCGACGTAGGCGAGCTCGCCGATCCCGGCGGTGAGCGGTTTGGGGCCGCGGTCGCGGTACTTCGCCGGCAGCCAGGTCTCGAAGAGGTGCGCGGGCTCGATCACGTGGTCGTCGACGCTGATGATGCGGGGCAGTTCGGTCGCCATGGGTCCCCTCCGCCGGACGGTGCCTGTCGGACCATACTTATCTGATGGTCCGTCAGATAGCATGGCATCTGACGAGTCGTCAGCCAAGCAGGGGGACACGTGAACGAGACCCCGCACTCCTTGAGTTCCGCCCGCACGCTGTGGGAGCTGGTCGACCGGCGCGCCCGGCTCACCCCCGACCGCCCCGTACTGCTCCAGGACGACCGGACGCTCACCTTCGAAGGCCTGCGGGACGGCGCCGAGCGGGTGGCGGCGGGCCTGTACGGCATGGGCGTACGCCCCGGCACGGTGGTCGCCTGGCAGCTGCCCACCCGGATCGGGACGGCCCTGCTGTCCTTCGCGCTGGCCCGGCTCGGCGCCGTGCAGTCGCCGGTCATCCCCTTCTACCGGGACCGGGAGGTCTCCTTCGCGCTGCGGGAGTCCAGGGCGGAGTTCTTCGCGGTGCCGGGGACCTGGCGGGGGTACGACCACACGGAGATGGCGCGGCGGCTCGGCGCGAAGGGGGTCTTCGAGGCGTACGACGACCTGCCCGACGGCGATCCGGCCGTGCTCCCCGCCCCGCCCGCCGAGGGCACCTCCGTGCGCTGGATCTACTGGACCTCGGGCACCACCTCCGACCCCAAGGGCGTGCTGCACACGGACCGTTCGCTGATCGCGGGGGGCTCCTGCCTCGCGCACGCGCTGCGTCTCACGGCGGACGACGTGGGCTCGATGGCCTTCCCGTACGCGCACATCGCCGGCCCCGACTACACGGTGATGCTGCTGCTGTACGGCTTCCCGGCGGTGATGTTCGAGCAGTTCGCGCTGCCGGACGCGCTGGAGGACTACCGCCGGCACGGGGTGACGGTGGCCGGCGGGTCGACGGCGTTCTACTCCATGTTCCTCGCCGAGCAGCGCAAGCGGCCGGGGACGAAGGTGATCCCGACGCTACGGCTCCTCGCGGGCGGCGGGGCCCCCAAACCGCCGGACCTCTATCACGCCGTGGTACGCGAGATGGGCGTGCAGCTCACCCACGGATACGGCATGACCGAGGTGCCGATGATCACCATGGGCTCGCCGGACGACACGGCGGAGAACCTGGCGACGACGGAGGGGCGGCCTCCGGCGGAGATGGAGATACGGATCACCGACGGGGAGGTGCGGCTGCGCGGCGAGGCCGTGTGCCAGGGCTATCTGGATCCGGCGCAGACGGCGGAGGCCTTCGACGAGGAGGGGTTCCTGCGCACCGGCGACCTCGGGCATCTGACCGGAACCGGGCACCTGGTGCTCACCGGGCGCCGCAAGGACGTGATCATCCGCAAGGGGGAGAACATCTCGGCGAAGGAGATCGAGGACCTGCTGCACGGGCACCCGGCGGTGGGCGACGTGGCGGTGATCGGACTGCCGGACGCCGAGCGCGGGGAGCGGGTGTGCGCGGTGGTCGAGCCGGCGGCGCGGTCCTCGGGGGCCGGGGAGCTGACGCTGGCGGCCGTCACCTCGTATCTGCGCGCGGAAGGGCTGTCGGTGCACAAACTGCCGGAGCAGCTGGAGGTGGTGGACGCCCTTCCGCGGGGCGACACCCTGCGGAAGGTGCTGAAGTACAAGCTGCGCGAGCGCTATTCGGGGACGGTGAAGTAGCGGGCGAAGGCCGGGACGATCTCCGCCTCCCCCACCTTGCCGTCGCCGTCGGCGTCGAGGCCCGCGGCGACCGTCCCCGCGAGGTCCTCCGGGACGCCGAACACCCGCAGTACGCGCGCGGTGTCGGTGACGGTGACCGCGCCGTCCCCGTCGGTGTCCGCCACGGCCAGGGCCGCGTGCAGGAAGGGTCGGGCGATCTCCGCGAACCGCTCCGGGTTGTCACGCAGGCGCTTGACCGCGCCGGTGACGAACTCCTCGCGCGTGATGCGCTGGTCGCCGTCCCGGTCCGCGATGCCCGCCATGCCCTGCCAGAACGCCTCCGCGCCGGCGTACAGGGCCTGCCCCTTGTCGGAGCGGGCCGTCACACCGAACTCGGCGAGCAGCGCCTTGGCCGCGCCGCTGAAGTCCAGCCCGTCGATGTAGCCGTTGCCGTCCTGGTCGAAGGTGGCGAACCGGGCGGCGATCCTGCGCTCGTACTCGGTGCTGACCATGTCTTTCGGGCCGCCTTACTCACGTGGGGGTACGTCCGGCTCGGAGCGTACGACGCCGCGGGGCGTCCGGGCACGCGAAAGCGAAGGTTGCACCAAGACCGGGGCAATTCCGGGACAACAATGTGGCACGGTCACGATACGACCGCGGCCGGTTCAGGCCGACAGGGGCTCGTCGTCCACCGCCGCCGCGATGTCGGGGTAGACGTCGAACAGCCGCCGTACGCCGAGCGCGCCGAGGACCCGGTTGACGTGGGAGCCGTCGACGGCGCCCTGGGCCGGGAGGATCAGCCGCAGCCGGCCCTGGCAGGAGCGGATCAGGCGGCGGGACGCGATGAGCACGCCGACGCCGCTGGAGTCGCAGAAGAAGACGTCCGAGAGGTCGAGGACAAGACTGTGATGGCCCTCGGCCACAGCGTCGTGCACCCGCTGGCGCAGCACCGGCGAGGTCATCAGGTCCAGTTCGCCCGAGACCCCGAGCACGGCCCACTCACCTCGTTCGACGCCGGTCACCTTGAATGCCACGGCATGCCCTCCGCTCACCGGATCTCCCGGAACCGCCCGGAGCCTTCTGGATCCACCAGAAACGGAAGCAGTTCCTACGCTTCTTTCCGCGCGGCTGCCCAGCGGCCGTTCCCGGAAACCCCGGAGGCCAAACGACAGGCGGTCGTCGAGGGACTTGTTTCGGTCAGGTCCGATCCTGTTCGATCGGAGATGGTCAGAGCGTGCTCATCGCGTGTTCGCTGAGTGGAGGTCGCGTGAGATACGGCGAAGGTCCACTACCACCTGCGGGACGTCCGGGGGCGCACATTGGCACAAAGGGGCGTGCGCTCTCCGACGTGCCGACTACATTCGAGGACACGGTGGATCCAGGCTGGACCCGGGCACAGGGAGGGGGAGAGGGCCGGATGGCGAAGAAGGACGCGCCACCCCGCTGGGACCGCAGGATGCAGCAGCGGCTCGCCCGCGGCGAGGCGGCCGCCCTCGGCGAGCTCTACGACCGGTTCGCCTCCCTCGTCCACGGCCTCGCCCATCGCGTCCTCGGCGACGAACCGGCCGCCGACGCCATCACCCGCGAGGTCTTCGCCCACGTCTGGGAACACCCCGACACCTACGACCCGCGCCAGGGCCCCCTGCGCACCTGGGTCGCCACGCTGACCCACCGGCTCGCTGTGCAGCGGCTGCGCGCCACCGAGACCGCCGCGCTCACCCGGGGCGGGACCGGCTCCCCGGAGGACTTCACGGAAGAGCTGGAACGCAAGGTGCGGCGCGCCTCGGTGGCCGCCCGCGCCGACTACATCGTCCACTCCATGCCCGCCCCGCTGCGCGCCGCCCTGGAACTGGCCTACGTCCAGCGCCGCGACTACCGCCAGACCGCCGCCGACCTCGGCGTCACCGAGGACGAGGCCCGCCGCCGGCTCCGCCTCGGCCTGCAACTGCTCTCCACCGCCCACGACGCGGCGCCGCCCGGGTACGGGGGCACGGTGTGACGGGCTTCGAGAAGTACGACGGCACCGGCGACGGCGAGGGCGGCACCGGACCCGGCGGCACAGGCCCCGGCCCCGCCCCGGGACCCCCGCGCATACCGCTGCCCCGCGCCTCCGTCGAGGACAGCGGACTGCCGCTGCCCGAACTGGACGCGCTCCCGCCCCTGCCACTGGAGTTGCCGCACGACGTCCTGAAGGCGCTGCTCGGGGCGTGGGCGCTGGCCGCCTGCTCGGCCGCGGAGACGGCGGCCGTCGAGGCGCACCTCGGCGAGTGCGGCCCGTGCGCGGAGGAGGCGCTGCGGCTGCGCGGGGCGGTGGGCCTGCTGCACCAGCCCGAGAGCCTCGACCTGGACCCCGGGCTGCGCACCCGCGTCCTTCAGGGCTGCCTGGAGCGGCGTCCGCCGCGCATCCCGGTGCCGGAATGGGCGGCTCCGTACGACGCCGAGACCGCGCGCCTGGACGCGCTGCTCCAGGACTTCGGGGACGCGGAGTGGCATGCCCCGGTACGGCTGCGCTGGTTCGCCGGCGACGCGCCGACGAGCCGCCGTACCACCGTCGCCGGGGTCATCGCGCATCTGCTGTCCGTCGACGGGCTGGTGGCGGTGGCGCTGGGCCTGGAGGACCCGCTGGCCGAGGCGGACGCCGCCGCGGAACCCGGGCAGCCAGCCGGACCCGCCGCCCGCACCGAGGCGTTCTGGCGCGCCTCCCGTTTCCCGCCCACCCGGGCCGTGCGGGCGCCGTGGCGCGAGCAGAGCCACCATCTGGTGCGGACGGTCTCCTTCACCGGCGGCGGCACCGGGGAACGCCCGGTCCCCTACGGTGACTTCACACTGCCGCTGCACGACGCGATGCTGGACCGGGCCTTCGAGTGCTGGGTGCACGCGGAGGACATCGCGGAGGCCGTGGACTACCCCTACGGGCCGCCCGCGCCCCGCCATCTGCACGCGATGATCGACCTGGCGGCCCGCATGCTGCCCGCCGTCCTGGCCGCCCGGCGCCGCTCGGGCCTGGCCTCCGCCCCCACCCGGCACCTGGTCGCGGCGGGCGCGCCCGGCCGCAGTCTGCGCCTGGAGATCGAGGGCTCCGGCGGCGGCGAGTGGCTGATCCCGCTGGACTCCCCCGCCGCGCTGGGCTCCGCCGACCACGAGGTCGCCCACGTCGCCCTGGACGGCGTCGAGTTCTGCCGCCTGGCAGCGGGGCATGTGTCTCCGACGGAGGCGGCGGCGGGTCAGCTCGGGGACCGGGATGCCATCAGGGACGTCTTGTTTGCGGCGGCGTCATTGAGCCGGATGTAGGGGCTGGTTGTTGTTTCGCGGGCGGCTGCGGGTGTGTGGGGGCCGTTCGCGCCCACGCGGCGGCAGCCGCATATGGACACAGTCCCGCGCCCCTTAGGGGGCGCGGCAATCGGAACCCCCGAGCTACTAGGCGAACACGACCGTGCGCCGCCCGTTGAGCAGGATCCGCCGCTCCGCATGCCACTTGACGGCCCGCGCCAGCGCCTGGCACTCCACGTCCCGTCCGACGGCGACGAGCTGGTCCGGGGTCACGTCGTGCCCGACGCGCTCGACCTCCTGCTCGATGATCGGCCCCTCGTCGAGGTCGGCGGTGACGTAGTGCGCCGTCGCCCCGATCAGCTTCACACCCCGCGCATGCGCCTGGTGGTACGGCTTCGCGCCCTTGAAGCTCGGCAGGAAGGAGTGGTGGATGTTGATGATCCGCCCGCTCAGCGCCTTGCACAGGTCGTCGGAGAGGACCTGCATGTACCGGGCCAGCACCACCAGCTCGACGTTCTCCTCGCGCACGAGCTCCAGCAGCCGCGCCTCGGCGTCCGCCTTGGTGTCCTTCGTCACGGGAATGTGGTGGAAGGGGACGTTGTAGGACCCCACCAGCTCCTTGAAGTCGGTGTGGTTGGACACCACCGCCGCGATCTCCACCGGCAGCGCCCCGGTCCGCGCCCGGAAGAGCAGGTCGTTCAGGCAGTGCCCGAACTTGCTGACCATGAGGACGATGCGCATCTTCTCGTCGGCCCGGTTGATCTGCCACTCCATGTGGAAGGAGTCACCGATCGCCGCGAAGCTCGCCCGCAGCTTGTCCACCGTGACCGGCGCATCCGCCGAGAAGTGGACGCGCATGAAGAACAGTCCCGTGTCGTGGTCGCCGAACTGCTGGCTGTCCTCGATGTTGCAGCCGGTCATGAACAGGTAGCTCGACACGGCGTGCACGATGCCCTGCTTGTCCGGGCAGGAGAGCGTGAGGACGTACTGGTCGGCGGGGGCCGCCACGGCCCGCTTGGACTGCTCGTTCATGCCCCACAGGGTCCCATACCCGCCCTGTCCCGCGGACGGCCGTCCGCCCACCGGACCCCGGTTACGCGGTCCTCGTCATGATCCGCAGCACCTCGAGACTCCGCGGCGGCGCGTCCGGGTCCTCCCCGTCGCTCGCCGCCATCCGGACATGCGCGTCCCGCGCCGCCCGCACCGCCTCCGGCCACGCGTGGTGGTCGACGTAGGCGGTCACCGGAGCGTCCGGCCCCACCTGGTGCACGATCCGCAGCACCCGCAGCACGGCCGTGTCGACCAGCGCCGCCTCCTGCGAGTCCCGGAAGATCGTCCCGACGTACTTCTCGGCCGACCAGTTGTCCAGCCAGGTGTCCTCGACCAGTCGGTACACGGCGTCGGTGACGTCGCCGTACCCGTCGACACCCGCCAGCCAGACGTCCCGCTGGAACACCGGATCGGAGAGCATGTGCAGCGCCGAGCGCACGTTGCTGCGCCAGCGCCACCATGGCATGTCGTTCAGGGGCATGCCGCCCATGGTGGATGAGCGACGGCCGCGACGGGAAGAGTTCTCCGAACCTTGCACGGTCATCGATCGTACGTTCCTCGTCCCAGTGGTCTCACCGGCCCCCGTAATTCACCTGCGCGTCACCATCCGTTGACCGAGGATCACTGCCAGGTTAGCCGTGTGAGGGAATCGTGCGGGTACATGACCGGCAGGCGACGCATCCGCAAGACCTCCCTCCGCTTCTTCGACCGGCCCCTCAGAGCGACCGCGCTGTCCGCCGGCGCACTGGCCGCCTGTGCGTCGCTCACCGCCGGATGCGGGGTCGTCCCCGGTGTCACGGGGGGCTCCGGGGACGACCCGATCAAGGTCATGACCTGGGCGCCGGACGGCACCGACGCCACCAACAAGCCGGGCATGCCCGCCATGGCCCGTGCTTACGCCCGCTGGATCAACTCCCGCGGCGGCATCGGCGGCCGCAAGCTGAAGGTCCTCACCTGCAACGACCACAACGACACCGTCGGCGCCGCGCGGTGCGCCCGGCGCGCGGCCGACGAGGGCGTGGTGGCGGTCGTCGGCTCCTACAGCCAGTACGGCGACTCCTACTTCGCCCCGCTGGAGGGCGCCGGCATCCCGTACATCGGCGGCTACGGGGTGACGAACGAGGAGTTCACCCGCTCCTACTCCTACCCCGTCAACGGCGGCCAGCCCGCACTGCTGGCCGGTCTCGGCAAGGCGCTCGCCGGGAACTGCGGCCCGGTCGCCCTGGTCCGGCCCGACAGCATCGCCGGCGACGAACTGCCGGCCGTCCTCGATGCGGGCCTGACGGCCGGCGGCCACACGGAGGCGGACGACCTGCTCGCGGCCGAGGACGCCACCGAGTACGGCACCATGTCGGGCCGGGCACTGAAGGCGGCCACCGTCGACCCGGTGAAGAAGGGCTGCGTGGTGCCCTCGCTCGGGGACCGCAACGACACCTTCATGGACTCCTTCCGGCGGACCCGCGAGAGCTACCCGCCGGTGCGCACCGCGACCGTCATGGGCAGCGTCGACCAGACGACGATCAACGCGACGGGCGGCGCGTCGGGGCCGTACGAGGGGGCGTACATCACCGGCTGGTACCCGGTCTCCTCCGACCAGCGCTGGGACCGGATGAAGAAGGTGATCAACGAGGAGGCCTTCGGCGACAACCGCATCGACCCCGCGGACGCCGGAGTGCAGACCACCTGGATCGCCTACACCGTCCTGAAGGCCGTCCTGGAGCGGATAGGCACCGGCTCCGTCACCGCCGACACCGTGCGCCGCACCCTCGACGACGGCATCAAGGTCGGCACGGGCGGCCTCACGCCCACCCTGGAGTGGCCCCGGTCCGGCACACTCGCCGCCGTCGGTCTGACCCGGCTGGTCAACGCCGACGTGACCCTCCAGGTGGTCCAGGGAGGCCGGCTGGTCCCGGCGGGAAAGAGCGGGACCATCGACGTGAGCCGGACGCTGGAGAAGGCGGACATCGGCTGACGCCCGCCTCCCCCGGCTCACAGCTGGGTCGGCTGGCGCTGCGTCAGGCCGTACGTCTTCGCGATCGCGTTCCACAGCCCCGCGGCCTTGACCTTCTGGGTGCTGGCGGTGGTGCTGTCGCGGTTGCCGGCCTGGGTCTGGCCGGTGCCGTGGGCCTGGCCCTTCTTGCAGCCCTTGCGGCCCGAGACCTGGTCGGCCCACGCCGCGTAGTGGTTGTCGGCCGACGCCGAGGCCTGCCACGCCTTGGTGAGCGCGCTCGTCAGATCGGCGTTGCCCGGCAGCTTGTCGACGGACAGCTTCGACAGCCGGGTGACGAGGTCGCCTCGCTGCTTGGCGGCGTCGCGCAGGTTGGAGGCGGCGTCACCCAGGTTGTTGCAGGCCCGCACATTGGCCACCGCGTTGATCACCGAGGCGCGGCTGTTGCCGCTGTCGGCGAGCAGCTTGTCCAGGGCGACGGCCTGCTGCCGGGCCGGGTCGGCACCCGCGGACGCGGAGCCCTCGGCGGCGGGCGCCGACGCGGCGACGGTCTTGTTGCCGTCCTTGTCGTCACCGCCGCCCCCGCCGCCGAGCAGGGCACCGGCGCCGATGCCGAGCACGGCGATGCCGACACCGATGGCCGCGATCAGCGGCACCCGCGATCCGGTACGGCCTCCCCGGCCTCCCCGGCCACCGCCGTCGTCCCCGGGCTCGGTCCCGCGCGGGACGCCGCCCGGACCCTGCGGGCTGTAGGCGGGCTGCGGCTCCTGGAAGCGCGGCATCTGCTGCGTGGCCCCGGCCGGGCCGTCGCCGCCCGCACCGCCGCGGAAGAGGTTGTCGAACTCGGCGGGCGGCTGCCGGTCCCCGCCGGGCCCGCCGGCGTACGGCGGGATGTACTGCGTGGCCTCGGCGTCCGGGTGCGGCGCGGCGGGCTGCGGCCGGGCCGCCCGGCCCAGGTACCGCGTCTCCTCGGCTCCCGCCTCGGGCGGCAGCGCGCCCGGGACCACGGGAGGTATGTACTGCGTCGCGCCCTCGTCGGCCGGCGCGGGCGCCGAGCCGGCGGCGACCGGCGGCAGGTACTGGGTGGCGCCCTCGTCGGCCGGCGCGGGCGCGGACCCGGAGGCGACCGGCGGGAGGTACTGGGTGGCGCCCTCGGCGGCGGGGGGCAGCGCGGCGCCGTGCGCGCCGGGGCCGCCGTGGCCGTACGACGGCTGGAGGGCGGCGGGGGCGCCGGAGCCGTACGCCGGGTTCTGCGCGCCCTGGCCGCCGGAGCCGTAACCCTCGCCGTACCCCTGGTGGTCCGGCGTCTGCTGCCCGTAGGCCGGCGCCGGGGCGCCCTCCGGGGGAAGCGGGCCCGCGGTGTTCGGGGCCTGGTCGGCCCACGCGGCGGGCTGCTGCGGCGTCGGCCACTCCTGGGCGGGCGCCTGGGGCCAGGAGTGGCCCTGCTGCGGCTGCTGCTGACCCTGCTGGGGCTGCTGGGGCTGCTGGGGCTGCTGCTCGGGGCCCCACGGCTGACCCCAGGCCTGACCGCCGGACGGGCCGGCCGGGGGCTGGGCCGCCGGGGCGGCCGGATGGGAGGCGGGTCCGCCCGTCATGCCCGGCAGCAGCGGTTCGCCACCGTCGGAGGGCAGCACGATGCCTTCGTGCGCGGGCTGCGCCGAGGGCTCCTCGCCCTGTCCACTCTGCGTCACCGGGACTCCTACGATTGGGGGACCTTCGGAACGTCGGGTCACGCTACCGGGTCCCCTGAGCCTGGTGCCACGCAGCTCAGGGCCTGACCTGCTGCCCTGTGACGGCGGTAACAAAACCGCCCCGCGGTGCGCTGTTCATGTGACCTCCCCCACGCGACCGGCCCGTTCGCCGTCCGTTCACGCGCCCGCGGGGCATGTGTTCACGCGGCCTGCTGCAACTCCAGCCGCGCGCCGAACTCCCGAACCACCGCCTCCTCCCGGTACGGCTCCAGACGCTGCTGGAAGTCCTCCAGGTACTCCGCACCGCGGTTGGAGCGGAGCGTCTCCAGGAGCTCGACCGCCTTCATTCCGGTGCTGCACGCCTGCTCGATCTCACGCTGCTGCACCTGGGCCGTGGCGAGCAGCACATAGCCGATCGCCCGCCGTCGCGCCCGCGTCTCGGGGTGCCCGGCGAGGGACTCCTCGGCGCACCGGGCCGCCGCCTCGGCCTGTCCCAGGTCGCGGTGGCAGTGCGCCAGTTCGTCGGCGAGGTAGGCCTCGTCGAAGTGCGCGATCCACGCCGGGTCGTCCCCGGAGTCGGCGTCGGCCTGGTCCATGGCCGCCACCGCCCGTCCGGACGCCAGCTGGGCGGCGCGCGCGTCGCCGAGCAGGGCGTGCCCGCGCGCCTCCGCCGCATGGAACATGGCCTCCGCGCGCGGGGTCACGCGACCCCGCGCCCCCTCCTGCGCCGCTCTCGCCAACTGCGCGATCTCCCGCGGGTTCCCGAGCTGCGCGGCGAGGTGGCTCATGGAGGCCGCGAGGACGTAGCCGCCGTAGCCGCGGTCGCCCGCCGCCTGCGCCAGCCGCAGGGACTGGATGTAGTAGCGCTGGGCCAGCCCCGGCTGCCCGGTGTCCACGGCCATGTACCCGGCGAGCTCGGTCAGCCGGGCCACCGCGGCGAACAGGTCGCGGCCGACGGCCTCCCGGTAGGAGCCGGCGAGCAGACCGGAGACGACGCTGTTGAGGTAGTGCACGACCACCGGGCGGACATGCCCGCTGCCGTACTGGTGGTCCAGGTCGGTCAGCGCCTGGGTCATCGCGCTGACGGCCGCCACGTCGGACTGCCCGACGCGCGGCCCCGCCGAGCGCGCCACCTGCGCGTCCGGCGCCGAGATCAGCCAGTCCCGGCTGGGCTCGACCAGCGCGGACGCGGCGACCGAGGAGCCGGAGAGGAAGTCCCGGCGGCCCACGTCACTGCGCCACAGCTCGCAGACCTGCTCGATGGCCCCCAGTACCGTCGGCGAGAACTGGAGACCCACGCCGGAGGCGAGGTTCTTGCCGTTGGCCATGCCGATCTCGTCGATCGTGACCGTACGGCCGAGTTTGCGTCCGAGAGCCTCCGCGATGATCGCCGGCGCGCGCCCGCGCGGCTGCTGTCCGCGTAGCCAGCGGGCCACGGACGTCTTGTCGTACCGCAGGTCGAGGCCGTGCTCGGCGCCGCACATGTTGACGCGGCGGGCGAGCCCGGCGTTCGAGCACCCGGCTTCCTGGATGAGCGCCTGCAACCGTTCGTTCGGCTGCCGCGCGACGAGTGGCCTGGCGGCCATGGATACCCCCTGGCGAAGCGAAAAGATCCGGCCGGGAAGATCAATGCCCAGCGGACATACCGAAAATGCGAGGCATGCGAGGATTGCCGGGGTAAGAGTCCCCACCCCCACCCCTGGCTACCCAGCCCAAGCCCTGCTTCCTCCCGCGCGCCCCCACACATGCACCCATGCGCCCCAGCCGGGGAATCGATGCTCCTCCCCCGCGCGCGTTACCCCCGTAACCCGAGGTGGGTGCGGGAGTTGAGTGGGGCGTGGAAGAAACGATCGTGGGTGCCCAAGCCAGTCCGACTGCCGGTCAGATTCCCAAGCAGCGCGGGGAATCGCTGCTGGAGACCGCCGTTCGCTACGCCGAGGAACGTCACTGGGAAGTGTTCCCCGGCACCTGGCTGGAAGCCGTCGACGGGCTTCAGCGCTGCTCCTGCGGGGACGCCGCCTGCCCTGCGCCCGGGGCGCATCCCACGCGGCCGGACTGGGCGACGCAGGCGACCGGGAGCGTGACCGTCACGCGCCGGATGTGGCAGAAGCATCCGACGGCGTCGATCCTGCTGCCGACCGGGCGGACGTTCGACACGCTGTCCGTCCCGGAGACCGCCGGGTTCCTCGCGCTCGCCCGGATGGAGCGGATGGAGCTGTCCCTCGGGCCGGTGACCCTCGCCCCCGACCGTCGGATGCAGTTCTTCGTGCTCCCGGGGGCCTCCGTGAAGGTGCCGGAGCTGGTGCGCAAGCTCGGCTGGACCCCGGGGTCGCTGGACCTGGTCGCGCTCGGCGAGGGCGGCTACGTCGCCGCGCCCCCGACCCGCTTCGGCTCCCGGGGCGCCGTCCAGTGGGCGTGCCGGCCCACCCACGCCAACCGGTGGCTCCCGGACGCGGAGGAGTTGATCTCGCCCCTCGCCTACGCCTGCGGACGCGACCGCTGACGCCAGGCCCCCGTAGTGTTCTTGTATGGCCGATGATGCAGAGGCAGGTGCGGTCGCCGTCCGTTTGCGCGGGCTGTGGAAGCGGTTCGGGCAGCAGGTCGCCGTGGGCGGGATCGACCTGGAGCTGCCCGCCGGGCAGTTCATCGGGCTGGTCGGGCCCAACGGGGCGGGGAAGACCACCACCCTCTCCATGGTGACCGGGCTGCTGAGACCCGACGAGGGGTCCGTCGAGGTCGTCGGGCACGACGTGTGGCGGGATCCGGTGGCCGTGAAGGCCCGGATCGGGGTGCTGCCCGAGGGGCTGCGCCTGTTCGAGCGGCTGTCCGGCTGGGAACTGCTCGGGTACGCGGGCCGGTTGCGGGGACTGCCCGGGGCCGAGGTGGACCGGCGGGCGGACCAGCTGCTGGACGTACTCGACCTGGCGGGGGCCCGGCACAAACTCGTCGTCGACTACTCCACCGGCATGCGCAAGAAGATCGGGCTCGCCGCCGCGCTCCTGCACAACCCGGAAGTCCTCTTCCTCGACGAGCCGTTCGAGGGCGTCGACCCGGTGTCCGCGCAGACCATCCGGGGCGTCCTGGAGCGCTACACCGCCTCCGGCGCCACCGTGGTCTTCTCCTCCCACGTCATGGAGCTCGTCGAGTCGCTGTGCGACTGGGTCGCCGTCATGGCCGCGGGCCGCATCCGGGCACACGGCCCACTGGCCGAGGTACGCGGCGAACACCGCACGCTGCAACAGGCGTTCCTCGAACTGGTCGGCGCACAAGGACGGGACGCCGGGTCCGGCCTGGACTGGCTGGGCGGCGGAATCCGATGACCGGCGTCACCTCCACCGTCGTCCGGCTGAAACTGTCCCTGCTGCGCGGCGGGCTGCGCCAGTCCGGCGGCCGGCGGGCCGCGTTCGTCGCCTCCGCCGTCGTCGCCCTCCTGTTCGGCGCGCTGCAACTGCTCGGCCTGCTCGCCCTGCGCGGCCACCCGCACGCCGACGCCGTCGCCGTCCTGGGCACCGCCGTACTGGCCCTGGGCTGGGCGGTGATGCCGCTGTTCTTTCCCAGCGGCGACGAGACCCTCGACCCGACCCGTCTGGTGCTGCTCCCGCTGCGGCCGCGCCCGCTGGTGCGGGCCCTGCTGGCGGCCTCGCTCGTCGGCATCGGGCCGCTGTTCACCCTGCTCGTGCTGACCGGCTGCGCGCTGTCCGTCGCGGACGGGGCGGTGGCGTACGGGGTCACCGTCGTCGCCGTCTGCCTCGCGCTCCTGGTGTGCGTGGCGCTCGCGCGGGCCGTCGCCGCCGCCAACGTCCGCCTGCTGACCAGCCGCAAGGGCCGCGACCTGGCCGTGCTCAGCGGGCTGGTCATCGCGATCGGCACCCAACTGGTCAACTTCGGCGCCCAGCACCTGGGGTCGGCCGGGCTCGGGCGGCTCACGCCGGTGGCGGACGTACTGCGCTGGCTGCCGCCCGCGTCGGCGGTGGGCGCGGTACGGTCGGCCAGCGAGGGCTCGTACGGGACGGCGGCCGCCCAACTGCTGCTGAGCGCCGCGGCACTGGTGCTGCTGCTCGCCGTGTGGGCGCGCACCCTGACCCGGCTGATGGTCTCGCCCGACGGCTCCACCCTCCAGGCCGCCGACGCCCGGCCGCGCCGGCAGCGGCTGGCGAGCGGGCCGGCGCGCCTGCTGCCCGGCGGCCGTACCGGCACCGTCATGCGGCGCAGCCTGCGCTACGTATGGCGCGACCCCAAGACCAAGGCCGCCTGGGTGACCTCGCTGGCCATCGGGCTGATCGTGCCCGTGTTCAACGCCGCGCAGGGCACCGGCTCGATCTACTTCGCCTGTTTCGCCGCCGGGATGCTCGGCATCCAGATGTACAACCAGTTCGGGCAGGACACCTCCGCGTTCTGGATGGTCGCGCTCACGATCTCCGAGCCCAGGGACGCGTACGTGGAGCTGCGCGGGCGGGCGCTGGCCCTGCTGGTGATCACCCTGCCGTACGCCGCACTCGTGACCGTGCTGACCACCGCGATCCTGGGCGACTGGCCCCGGCTGCCCGAGGTGCTCGGCCTGTCCTTCGCGCTGCTCGGGGCGATGCTGGCGACCGGCGCGTGGACCTCGGCCCGCTTCCCGTACTCCATCCCGCAGGAGGGCTACAAGAACGTGGCACCCGGACAGGCGGGCCTCGCCTGGATCTCCATCTTCGGCGGCATGGTCGGCGCGGCCCTGCTGTGCGCCCCCGTCATCGCGATGACGATCTGGCTGAACGTCACCGCCGACGGCGACGCCTGGACCTGGCTCCTGCTTCCCCTGGGCGCGGCCTACGGCACGGCGATCACCTGGTCGGGCCTGCACCTGGCGGCCCCGCGCACGGCGGCGAGACTCCCGGAGATCCTCACGGCGGTGAGCAAGGGCTGACGGCACTTTCAGCGCCCCTGCCCCTCAAACAACCCCGAGCACCCCGTCAAGAAACGGCTCGATGGCCCCCCGCCAGGCCTCCGGCCGGTCATGGTGGACAAGGTGACCGGCATCCGCCACCTCCGCGTACCGCCCGCGCGGCAGCACCCGCACCATTTCCTGCGCCTCCGCGCGCCCCAGCTCCCCGTCGAGCCCGCGCACGACCAGGGCGGGGCACTGGACCTGCGCGAGCTCCTCCCAGTGGGCGTCGTACACCCAGGTCTCGCGGGACTTGAGCATCTGCTCGGGCTCGAAGACGGGCCGCCAGCCGTCCGGCGTCTCGTGCATGACCTCCGCGTAGAACGCCCCCCGGCACGGGTTCGGCCGCTCCACCCAGGGGTCGTCCTCGCCGAACCACTTGCGTACGTCGGCGAGCGTGGCGAAGGGGACGGGCCAGGACCTGAACCAGTCGGCCCACTCGCGCTGGGAGGTCGCGCCGAGCGCGGAGGCCCGCATGTCGCAGATGATCAGGCCGCACACCAGATCGGGGCGCTTGGCGGCGAGCTGCCAGGCGGTCAGCGCGCCCATGGCGTGGCCGATGAGGACGGCGGGCGCGAGACCGAGCTGCTCGACGGCGGCCTCGGCGTCCTCGGTGTAGGCGTCGCGGGTGTATGCGGCCTGTGGGGGCTTGTCGCTCTGGCCGTGGCCGCGCTGGTCCAGCGCGACGGCGCGATGCCGCTCGGAGAGCCAGCGGGCGGTGGACGCCCAGTGCGAGGCGCGGCCCATCAGGCCGTGCAGTAACAGCACGCCGGGCTGTGCCCGGTCGGAATCCGCGGCGGCCGGGTCGCCCTTGGGAGGGTCCGCGAACTCCCAGGCGGCGAGCCGTACGCCGCCCGCTCCCGTCACATCGATGCGCCGTGCCATGGGTCTGGCCCCCCTAGCTCCGCTCGGACACCCGCACACTATCGAATAGCTATTCGAAAATTACGTCCCTGCGGTCAACACCCCTCAATCGAGTGACACCCCTCAAGGAATGATCGCCGCCGCCCAGGGGATCTTCTCTGCGGGGGGCGGACCGCTCGGGGAAAACGGTCCGCGGGGAATGACCCTGAGAGCTCGGGGCTCCGGGTCAGCACAGGGGAGGACGGGCCCCGGCACCAGACGGCGCCGGGGCCATCCCCTTGTCTGCGGCCGCATGCTCCCCGCCCCCTCAGGTCATATGCCTCGCGGCACAGCCTGGCACGCGAAAGGTCCGCGCGCTGCGATTCGGCACAGACGGCCTCGGCACCACCCGCCGGACCCGCCGCTTCCGGACGAACCGGTGCTTACCACCGGATCAATACAGATCAACCGACCTCAGCGCTTCGCCACGAACACATGGGAAGCCACATCCGCCTCCAGCTCGGCCGCCTCACCACCGCTGCCGACCAGCACACCACCCGCCGCCTGCGTGACGCTCACCACCGAACCGGGCTGCACACCCGCCCGGCGCAGCGTGTACATCAGCTGCGCGTCCGTCTGGATGGGCTCGCCGATCCGGCGCACCACGACCGTCTTGCCGTCCGAGCCCGGATCCAGGTCGGCCAGCGACACCATGCCCTCGTCCAGGAACGGATCGGCACCGTCCTTCTCGCCCAGCTCCTCCAGCCCCGGGATCGGATTGCCGTAGGGCGACTCGGTCGGGTGACGCAGCAGCTCCAGCACGCGACGCTCCACGGCCTCGCTCATCACGTGCTCCCAGCGACACGCCTCCGCGTGCACCTGCTCCCACTCCAGGCCGATCACGTCGACCAGCAGACACTCCGCGAGCCGGTGCTTGCGCATCACGCGGGTGGCCAGCCGGCGTCCCTCGTCGGTCAGCTCCAGATGCCGGTCGCTGGCCACCGACACCAGACCGTCACGCTCCATCCGCGCCACCGTCTGGCTCACCGTCGGCCCACTCTGGTCGAGCCGCTCCGCGATCCGGGCGCGCATCGGGACCACGCCTTCCTCCTCGAGCTCGAGGATGGTGCGGAGATACATCTCCGTGGTGTCGATCAGTCCGGACATTCGTGCCCCTCGATTGCTTCTGCCGGAAGCTCACGGCTCACCGGCGCGTGCGCTGGCCCTGGATTCAATTCTGACGCATACCACTGACAACCGTGCCGCGCCGCCGCAACCCACACCCCGACGAGTACACGCACTCGAGGCCCGCTCCAGGCCGGCACGCCGTATTGACAGCGCACTGGTCCAGACCGCACGGTGATCCGCGACACAGACGCTGCGAAGGGGCAACGCATGACCGACGGCACGCCGGCCGACCAGTTCTTCGACGCCGCCATCGGCCTGCTGCGCCGGGTCAAGGAGGAGGAGCCGCAGGCCATCGCCGCCGCCGGGAAGCTCCTCGCCGACACCGTCGAGGCGGGCGGCCGGCTGTTCGCCTTCGGCGCCGGCCACTCCTCGCTCGCCGCCCAGGACGTCGTCTACCGGGCCGGCGGCCTCGCCCTGATGAACCTGCTCACGGTCCCCGGGGCCGTCGGCGTCGACGTCACCCCCGCCACCCTCGGCTCCGCCCTGGAACGCGTCGACGGCCTCGCCGCCGCCGTCCTGGACACCTCACCCCTCCGCGCCGGCGACACCCTGGTGATCATCTCGCTCTCCGGCCGCAACGCCCTGCCCGTCGAGATGGCGATCAACGCCCGTGCCCTCGGCGTCAACGTCATCGGCGTGACCTCGGTCGCCTACACCACCGGGACCACGTCCCGGCACACCTCCGGGACCTTCCTGAAGGACCACTGCGACATCGTCCTCGACTCCAAGATCGCCGTCGGCGACGCCGAGCTCACCCTCGACACCGTCCCCGCGCCCTTCGCCCCCGCCTCCACCGTCGTCACCGCCGCCCTCCTCCAGGCGGTCATGGCCACGGCGGCCGCCGCCCTCGCCGACCGGGGCATCGAACCCCCGCTGCTGCGCTCCGGCAACGTCGACGGCGGGCTCGAATGGAACAACCGGGTCATGGAGCAGTACGGCGACCGGATCTTCTACCGGCGCTGAGAGCGGTCGCGGCGGGCGGCGCTCACTCCTCCGCGGCCGCCCCCGTCACCCCGGCCAGATCCAGCGCCGCCGCGATCCGCACCGCCACATCCTCCGCGTACGTGGCGTCCGACCGCTCGAAGCGGCTGCGGCCACGCCCCCGCAGGAACGTCACCACACCCAGCGTCCGTCCCCGGCTGCGCAGCACCGCGCACAGGGAATGCACACTCTCCGCGGGCCACTGCCGGGCCGACGCCCACTCCCGGCTCCGCTCGTCCGGCACATCACCGGCATCCGCCCGCACCGTCCCCGCCCGCTCCACACACTGAAGGGCGGGATGCCCCTCCTCGTACCGCACGGGCAATCCGGCCGCACCCGTCAGCAGACTGGGCCCCGGCGCCCCGGACGGCGTGGCCGCGAGCCGCACCAGCCGCACCCGCGCGGACGCCTCCGCGACCGGAGCACCCGCGACCCGGTCGATCAGCGCGTGGTCGGCGAACCCGGCCAGCGCGAAGTCCAGATGGACGGTGGCCGCCTCCGCCGGGTCCTCGCACTCGGCCGCCGCCCGTGCCGCCCGGTGCAGCTGATTGGTACGGAAGCGCAGCAGCGCCGCCTCCTGCTCACCCTGCTTGGCCTCGGTGACGTCCTGGAACATCCAGCTCACCCCGAGCGGCACCGGCTCCTCCGCCAGCGGCGAGGCCAGCAGCAGGAACCAGCTCCGCCAGCACCTGCGCCGCTCGCCCTCCGCGGTACGCACACCCACCCACATCTCGGCGGGCGCCGGCGGCGCACCCTCGGCCAGCACATGCGTGAGCGCGCCCTCCAGCTCCTCCACACCCTGCGAGAGCAACTCCCCGATCGGCCGCCCCAGCACCGACGTACGCCCGATCCCCAACGCCCGCGCCGCGTGCGCGTTCACCACGGCGGGCCTGAGATCGGCGTCGACCAGCACGACCCCCCACGAGGCGTCCTCGAACAGCGCCTCGCTCAACGCGATGGACCGCTCCAGATCGATCTGCGCGTGCACCTCGCTGAACGCGCAGTACACCCCGGCGGGCTTGCCGTCCGGCCCGCGCACGGCGGCCGACTGGGTGCGCACCAGGACCCGTCCGCCGTCCTTCGTCACCAGCGCGAACTCGTGCACCTGCCGCCCCGGAGCCCGCATGGCCGACAGCAGCCGCCCCTCGACCTCCTCGGCGTCGGCGCTACGCACCGCCCAGCCCGCGAACCCCTTGCGTCCCACCGCCTCCGCGGCCGTCCAGCCCAGGATCCGCTCCGCCTCACGGTTCCAGTGCGTGACGACGCCGTCCGCGTCGAAAGCGCACAGGGCCGCGTCCATCCCGTCCAGCAGGGCGGCAAGCAGGTCGGATCCGTCCCGCTCTGGCTCGCCGGGCCCCAGCTCATCGGTGGTCCCACTACGCCGGGAAGCACTCACCTGGACCCCCTGCAGGCTGTGTCCGCGGTTACGGCACTACGGTTCGCTCATTCACCTTCATTCAACTCGAACGTGACGCAGCGCACACTTGGTTCCCACAAGATTGAAGGAATTGTTGTAGATCAACCGCTCACTGTGAGAGTGCCCAGCCCGAGGTCGGTCCACTCGTCGCTTTCTCCGTCCAGCACATACCGCTCAACCTCGACGAAACCACACTTCTCGGCGAACCTCAGCCCGTGCTCGTTGACGGCAAGCACACACGTCTCCACCCCCCGCGCACCCAGCACACGCGCGTGAGCAAACCCGTCCTCGTACAGCGCCCTGCCGTACCCCCGGCCCCGGAACTCGGGCAGCACCCGCGCGATCACCGTGGCCACCCCGTCCTCGTCCCGCGGCGGACGCACGGTGGAATTCCCGACGAGCACGTCGCCCACATACGCGTTGACCAGCCGATTGCGCCCCAGCCGTTCCCGCGCGTCCTCCAATGGCATCGCCGCCGGCGGCACGATCACGTTGTGCACATGCCGCCACTGCTCCAACGCGAGCTCACTGCCCACGGCCTCGATCCGCAGCCCCCGCCGCCGCGCGTACCCCTCGGGGAACCGGACGACGGCGTCACCGTGCTCGTGATCCAAAAGACCCACGCAGAGCGCATCGATAGTGTGCGTCTTGTCCAGCCCCGTGGCGATGCGGTTCCCCTTGGTACGACCACCAGACCTCGTCGCCAAGGCGACGGGGCGTGGTTCGTACGCCCGCACGACTCCGGACCGGTTCGGCTTCCCTCGCCTGCGGAGGGCCCGAACCAAAAAGCATTTCGGGTACGGGACCGGCGATCTCGTACGGGCCACGGTGCCATCCGGCAAATGGGCGGGAACGTGGACCGGGCGCATCTCCGTACGTGCCAGGGGACAGCACAGCCTCACCACACCAGCGGGCCGATTGAACGTCTCCCACCGGAATCTACGGCTTCTTCAGCGAGCCGACGGATACGGGTACAGCAGTCGACCAGAACCAGCGCGCGCGACCGCCCGAAAAAAAGGGTTGATCGGTGCCCGGGCGGTTCCTAGTGTGTGACTCACGCCCGAAAGGAGGTGATCCGGTACATGAGTGAATCCCGGACGCGCGAGGTGGCTGCGGGCTAGCGGCCCGTCCCCACATGAAGTGCGGTGCCGGACCAGCACGTGACAAGCGTGCAGCCGGCCAATCCCAAGCAGTCACCCGACCCGCGAGCTCGCCGGTACGTCCGGCCGGCTCCCCCGCCGTAAGGCGGAGGGACCTGAGCTCGCGGGTCGCCTGCATTTCGGGCCCCCAGGGGGTAGGGGCTCAAGGACTCAACCGCTCCACCCGCCAGCCCCCCTCCGGCTCGGCCACGTACCGCAGACGGTCGTGCAGGCGGTTCGCCCGGCCCTGCCAGAACTCCACCGACCGCGGGGCGACGCGGTAGCCGCCCCAGTTCGGCGGGACCGGGACCTGCTCGCCCTCGGGGTAGCGGGCGCTGAGCCCAGCGTAGGAGGCGTCCAGCTCGGCGCGGGAGTCGATCACCGAGGACTGGGCGCTGGCCCAGGCGCCCAGCTGGGAGCCGTGCGGGCGGGTGCGGAAGTAGGCGGCCGTCTCGTCGCGGCCGGTACGGCGGGCGATACCGGTGACGATGACCTGCCGGGCGATCGGATGCCACGGGAAGAGCAGCGAGACGTGCGGGTTCTCCGCGAGGTCGCGGGCCTTGCCGGAGTCGTAGTTGGTGAAGAAGACGAAGCCGTGGACGTCGTACTGCTTCATCAGGACCGTACGTGAGCTGGGCCGGCCGGCGGCGTCCGCGGTGGAGACGACCATGGCGTTCGGCTCGTGCAGCGTGCCCTGGAGGGTCGCCTGCGACGCGTCCTCGAACCAGCGGGTGAACTGGTCCATCGGGTGCGGGGCCAGCTCGTGCTCGTCGAGACCCTCCGCCCGGTACTGCTTGCGCATCGCGGCGGGGTCACGGAAGGTGTCACGGTCGGTCACGTCGCGGTCGGTCACGCGGTCATCTTGCCGTATCCACCTACCGTGTTGTGTGGCACTCAGTGCCGTACGGTCTCCCCATCGGTGGCACTCACCGATATCGTGCGAGTGGGACCGTGGAACCGTGACGGCTCATGCGCCCGCAGACCTCACGCACACCTCACTAGGAGCCGCCTGATGTCGGACTTCGTACCCGGGCTCGAAGGAGTCGTCGCGTTCGAGACGGAGATCGCCGAACCGGACAAGGAGGGCGGCGCCCTGCGGTACCGGGGCGTCGACATCGAGGACCTGGTCGGCCACGTCTCGTTCGGGAACGTCTGGGGGCTGCTCGTCGACGGCGCCTTCAACCCCGGCCTGCCGCCCGCCGAGCCCTTCCCCATCCCCGTGCACTCCGGCGACATCCGCGTCGACGTGCAGTCCGCGCTCGCCATGCTCGCCCCCGTCTGGGGCCTCAAACCGCTCCTCGACATCGACGAGCAGCAGGCCCGCGACGACCTCGCCCGCGCCGCCGTGATGGCCCTGTCGTACGTCGCCCAGTCCGCGCGCGGCCAGGGGCTGCCCATGGTGCCGCAGCGGGAGATCGACAAGGCGCACTCCGTCGTCGAGCGGTTCATGATCCGCTGGCGCGGCGAGCCGGACCCCAAGCACGTCGCCGCCGTCGACGCCTACTGGACCTCCGCCGCCGAGCACGGCATGAACGCCTCCACCTTCACCGCCCGCGTCATCGCCTCCACCGGCGCCGACGTGGCCGCCGCCCTCTCCGGCGCGGTGGGCGCCATGTCCGGGCCGCTGCACGGCGGCGCGCCCTCCCGCGTGCTGCACATGATCGAGGAGATCGAGCGGACCGGGGACGCCGAGGCCTACGTCCGGCACGCCCTGGACCGGGGCGAGCGGCTGATGGGCTTCGGGCACCGGGTGTACCGGGCCGAGGACCCACGCGCGCGCGTGCTGCGCCGCACCGCCCGCGAGCTGGGCGCGCCCCGCTTCGAGATCGCCGAGGCGCTGGAGAAGGCGGCCCTGGCGGAGCTGCACAACCGGCGTCCGGACCGTGTGCTGGCCACGAACGTGGAGTTCTGGGCGGCGATCATCCTGGACTTCGCCGAGGTCCCGGCGCACATGTTCACGTCGATGTTCACCTGTGCCCGTACCGCCGGCTGGTCGGCGCACATCCTTGAGCAGAAGCGCACGGGACGGCTCGTGCGCCCCTCCGCGCGCTATGTGGGTCCGGGTTCGCGCGGCCCCCAGGAGATCGAGGGCTACGCGGCCATCGCGCACTGAGGCCGGCCCGGCCGGCTTCACAGCGGCGTCACGCGGGGCTGAGCAGCTCCGCGTGACGCCGTTCGGCGGCCAGCGGGTGGGCGCGGAGCTTGCCCTTCAGCTCGTTGTAGCCGTACTCGGCGAACAGGGGGTTGGCCGGGTCGTCGGTGACGCCGGGCGCGCTGGAGGCGTACGGGAAGGGCAGCGGCTCCACGCGCGCGTC
The DNA here is from genome assembly GCF_040644935.1 of Streptomyces sp. NPDC046915. Taxonomy (NCBI): domain Bacteria; kingdom Bacillati; phylum Actinomycetota; class Actinomycetes; order Kitasatosporales; family Streptomycetaceae; genus Streptomyces; species Streptomyces sp. NPDC046915. The sequence goes on from NZ_JBEYXB010000008.1 coordinate 189,598, forward strand.
CAGGCTCGGGTTGTAGAAGAACGGCACCGAGAACCGCTCGGTCGCGCGGGGCGGGCTGACCACGCGGTGGTTGGTGGCGATCAGATAGCCGTTGGTGGCGACCTCCAGCAGCTCGCCAGGTTGACCACGAAGGCGTCCTCCAGCGGCGGCACGTCGTGGAAGCCGTAGTCCTTGTGCGCGCCGACACTCCGCGGGGTGTACGGGGCACGGGCGGCCGCCGGGGTGGGGCGGGGCCCGGGTGCCGTGGGAAGGGTGCGGGGGGCTGTCTCTCAGGGTCCGGGTTCAGGCGGAACGCCGACAGCCCATGCTCGTGACGCGCACGTAGTCCACGTGCCGGCGTCGGACGAGCATCGGAAGCATGCGGACAGGGTACGCGTGGTCAGCCCAGTGCCTCGTCCAGTACCTCCGCCCACTGCGCCACCACCCGCTCCCGCCGCCCCGCGTCGTCGGTGAGCAGGTTGGCGAGGCCCAGGCCGCGGGCCATGTCGAGGAGGCCCTGGACGGTTTCCCGGACGCCGGGGCGGGATTCGTCCGCGCCCAGCAGGTCCACGGCGATGCGGTGTGTCTCGCGGCCGACGTGGGCTTCGAGTTCCGTGACGCGGGGGCGGAGCTGGTCCTCGTCACTGGCGGCGACCCAGAGGTGGAGGGCGGCGCGGAAGAGGGGGCCGGTGTAGAGGTCGACGAGGGCGGAGACGACGGCGCGGCGGTCGGTGGCGCCTTCGGGGAAGAGGGCGCGCAGGGCGGTGGAGCGTTCTTCGGCGACGTATTCGACGGCGGCGGTGAAGAGGTCCTCGCGGGTGCGGAAGTGGTGCTGGGCGGCGCCCCGGGAGACGCCGGCGCGTTCGGCGACGACGGCGACCGTGGAGCCCGCCCAGCCGTGTTCGGCCAGGCAGGCCACGGCTGCCTGGAGGAGCCGCTGCCTGGTGGCGCGGCTGCGGTCCTGTTTGGGGACGCGTTCGGTGGTGCGTTCGGTTTGTTGTTCGTCTGTGCTCACAGAGCCCATGAGGGATCCCGTCGTTCCAGGAAGGCCGTCATCCCCTCGCGGGCCTGCGGGGAGGAGAACAGCCGGGCCGAGAGCGCGGTGAGGTCGGCCGCGTCCCGGTCGAAGGCTTCCAGCACCCTAGCTGTGAGCAGCTGTTTCGTCTCGGCGAGGCCCTGCGGGGAGGACCGGCGCAGACCGTCCAGGATGGGTTCCAGTACGGCGTCGACGTCGTCGCCGGCCGCGGTCAGCAGGCCGATCCGTACGGCTTCCGTCGCGTCGAAGCGTTCGCCGGTGAGGTAGTGGCGGGCCAGGGCGCGCGGGTCCGTGCGGGGCAGGACGGTGAGGGAGATGACGGCGGGGGCCACTCCGATGCGTACCTCGGTGAAGGCGAAGTCGGACCGGGTCGACGCGGCGGCGATGTCGCAGGCGGCGAGCAGGCCGAGGCCGCCGGCGCGGACGTGCCCGGTGATCCGGGCCACGACGGGTTTGCGCAGTTCGACGATCTGCCGGAGCAGGTCGACGAGGGCGTCCGGGTGGGGAGGGTCGCGCAGGTCGGCGCCCGCGCAGAAGGTGGTGCCGGTGTGGGTGAGGACGACGGCCCGTACGTCGGTGTCCTTGGCGCAGTCGGTGAGCGCGTCCGCGAGTTCGCCGACGAGGGCGGCGGACAGCGCGTTGCGGGTGTCCGCCGAGTCGAGGCTGAGTGTCTCGACGCCACGCGCGCGCGTGCGTCCGATCAACGTCATGCTTGCTCCCTGAGTTCCCGCAGTTGCCGGCGGAGGATCTTGCCCGAGGCGGCCCGGGGGACTCCTTCGATGAAGGTGACGCGGCGGACGCGTTTGTAGGGGGCGACGCGTTCGGCGACGTACATCGTGACCTCGCCCTCGGTGAGGTCGGGTGCGGTGGGCTGGCGGACTACGTAGGCGTGCGGGATCTCGTTGCCCTCGTCGTTGTGGGCGCCGACGACGGCCGCGTCCGCGATCCCGGGGTGGGTGAGGAGCAGCGCTTCGAGTTCGGCCGGGGCGACCTGGAAGCCCTTGTACTTGATGAGTTCCTTCACGCGGTCGACGACGAACAGCCAGCCGTCGGCGTCGGCGTGTCCGACGTCGCCGGTGTGCAGCCAGCCGTCGCGGTCGATCATCGCGGCGGTGGCGTCGGGCCGCCCGAGGTAGCCCTTCATGACCTGCGGTCCGCGGATGAGGATCTCGCCGGGTTCGCCGGTGCCGAGGTCCTTGTCGGGGTCGTCGAGGGAGACGATCCGCATCTCGGTCCCGGCGATGAGCCTGCCGACGGTGCCGGGGGGCGCGTCCCGCATGGCGTCCAGGGGTACCACGTGGGTGCCCGGGGAGAGTTCCGTCATGCCGTAGGCCTGGCCGACCGGTGGCAGGCCCAGGCGCTGTGAGCAGGCGGCGGCGAGGGCCGCGTCCAGGGGTGCGGCGGCGCTGATGATGTATTTCAGCGAGGACAGGTCGTAGCGGGCGACGGCCGGGTGCTTGGCGAGGGCGAGCACGATCGGCGGGGCCACGTACAGGCCGGTGATGCGGTGGTTCTGGATGGCCGCGAGGAAGCTCTCCAGTTCGAAGCGGGGCAGGACGACGACGGTGGCACCCTGGCGCAGGGGCGCGTTCATCAGGGCGGTCAGGCCGTAGATGTGGAAGAAGGGCAGTACGGCGAGGATGCGGTCGCCGGGTCCGGAGGGGACGGCGGGTTCGAGCTGGGCGAGGTTGGTCGCGATCTGCCGGTGGGTGAGCATCACGCCCTTGGGGATGCCGGTGGTGCCGGAGGAGTAGGGCAGGGCGGCGATGTCCTCGGCCGGGTCGATGCCGACGGCCGGTTCGGGGGCGGTCGTGGCGAGCATGTCGATGAGCGAGCGGTGTCCGCTCGCGGTGTCGCAGACGAATATCTCCTCTGTGCCGCCGGCGAGTTCGGCGGCCCGGCGGGCGGTCTCCAGCAGCGGTGAGACGGTGATGATCCAGCGGGCGGCGGAGTCCCTCAGCTGTTTGGCGAACTCCTCGGCCGTGGCGAGCGGGTGCACGGTGGTGACGGCGGCACCCGCGCGCGTGGCGGCGTAGAACGCGGTCGGGAAGGCGATGGTGTTGGGGCTGTGCAGGGCGAGGATGTCGCCTTTGCGCACCCCGGCGTCAGCGAGGGCGGCGGCGAGGCGGCGGTGGAACCGGTCGACTTGTTCGTAGGTGAGGGTGGTGCCGTCGGTGCCGTCGACGAGGGCGGGCAGCCCGCCGAATTCGGCGGCGCGGCCCAGGACCGCCTCGTGGATGGGGAGTTCGACGGCCGGGGTGTCTGCGTACTCGCTGCGGAACATGGTTCCTCCTCGCGCCGAGCCAAGTCGGTACGACTGGTCAGTACGACTTGGGCAGGCCCAGGGTCTGGTGGGAGACGTAGTTGAGAATCATCTCCCGGCTCACCGGGGCAATACGAGCCACGCGCGCGGCCGTTATCAGGGAGGCGAGGCCGAATTCCCGGGTGAGGCCGTTCCCGCCGAGGGTGTGGACGGACTGGTCGACGGCCTTCACGCAGGCCTCCCCGGCGGCGTACTTGGCCATGTTGGCGGCCTCGCCGGCGCCGGCGTCGTCCCCGGTGTCGTAGAGGTGGGCGGCCTTCTGCATCATCAGGCGGGCCAGTTCCAGGTCGATGTGCGCCTGGGCTAGGGGGTGGGCGATGGCCTGGTGGGCGCCGATGGGGGCTTTCCAGACGGTGCGGTCGCGGGCGTACTCGACGGCGCGGGCGAGCGCGTACCGGCCCATGCCGATCGCGAACGCCGCCGTCATGATCCGTTCGGGGTTGAGTCCGGCGAACAGCTGGAGCAGCCCGGCGTCCTCGTCGCCGACGAGTGCCTCGGCGGGCAGCCGTACGTCGTCCAGGACCAGCTCGAACTGCTTCTCCGCGGCGGCCAGTTCCATGTCGATGGGCCGGCGGGTGAAGCCTTCGGCGTCGCGGGGGACGATGAACAGGCAGGGCTTGAGGCGGCCGGTGCGGGCGTCCTCGGTGCGGCCGACGATCAGGACGGCGTCGGCCCGGTCGACGCCGGAGATGAACACCTTGCGGCCGGTGAGCAGCCAGTCTCCCCCACTGTCACGACGGGCGGTGGTGGTGATGCGGTGGGAGTTGGATCCGGCGTCGGGTTCGGTGATGCCGAAGGCCATGAGCCGGGTGCCGTCGGCGAGGCCGGGCAGCCAGGTGCGTTTCTGCTCCTCGGTGCCGAAACGGGCGATGACGGTGCCGCAGATGGCCGGGGAGACGACGAGCATGAGGAGGGGGCAGCCGGCGGCGCCCAGTTCCTCCAGGACGATGGAGAGTTCGGTGATGCCGCCGCCCCCGCCGCCGTACTCCTCGGGGAGGTTCACGCCGAGGTAGCCGAGCTTGGCGGCCTCCGACCAGAGTGCGTCGGGGTGGCCGCCCTCGGCGACGACGCGGGTGATGTAGTCACGGCCGTAGCGCTTGCCGAGGGCGGCGACGGCGGCCCGCAGGGCGCCCTGCTCCTCGGTTTCCAGGGTGGTACTCAACTGTCCTGAACCTCCTCCTGTGCGACCTGTGGGACCTGTACGACCTGTGGGACCTGTACGACGGCGAGCAGGGCGCCGACCTCCACCTGCTGTCCGGGCACGGCGTGCAGGGCCGTGAGCGTGCCCGTGGCCGGGGCCGCGATGCGGTGCTGCATCTTCATCGCCTCCAGCCAGACCAGGGGTTCTCCGGCCCGTACGGCGGCCCCCTCGGTCAGGCCGTCGGCGACGCGGACGACCGTGCCGGGCATGGGGGCGAGGAGGGAGCCGGGGGCGTGGTGGGCGGTGGGGTCGGGGAAACGGGGCAGGGCGGTGAGGACGGTGGCGCCCACGTGGATCTGGTCGCCGCCGTAGCGGGCCACCTCGAACTTCCTGCGTACGCCGTCCACTTCGAGTACGACGAGGGAGGCGTCGGCGTGCACGACCCGGACGCCGTCCGCCGTCAGGCCCTGCCGTGTGTGCCGGTAGCGGACCTCGTGCTCCTCGCCCGCCATCAGGTAGCGCTTGGTCTGCGGCTGCGAGGGCAGGTTGCGCCAGCCGCCGAAGCGGGAGCGGCCGTGGGCGTCGGCGAGGGCGGCGGCCAGGGGGGCGTACGGGTCGGGGACGGGCGGGGTGAGGGCGGTGAGGTGGCGGTCGTAGAAGCCGGTGTCCATGCGGCCCGTGGTGAACTCCTCGTGCCGCAGGGAGCGGGCGAGGAGGTCGCGGTTGGTGACCGGGCCGTGGATCGCCGCCCGGTCCAGGGCGCCGGTGAGGGCGCGGATCGCCTCCGCGCGCGTGGGGGCGTGGGCGACGACCTTGGCGAGCATCGGGTCGTAGTGGACGCCGATCGTGTCGCCGTCGGTGTAGCCGGTGTCGAGGCGGACGCCCTCGGGTACGGCGAGGCGGTGCAGGGTACCGGTCTGCGGGGCCCAGTCGCGGGCGGGGTCCTCGGCGTAGAGGCGGGCCTCGACGGCGTGACCCCGCGCGGGGGGCGGCTCGGCCGCCAGGGTGTGGCCCTCGGCGACGCGGAGCTGGAGGGCGACGAGGTCGATGCCGAACACGGCCTCGGTGACGGGGTGCTCGACCTGGAGGCGGGTGTTCATCTCCAGGAAGTGCGCCTTGCCGTCGGCGACGAGGAACTCGACGGTCCCGGCACCGGCGTAGGAGACGGAGCGGGCGGCGCGCACCGCCATCTCGTACAGCTCATCGGTGAGCCGGGAATTCAAACCCGGAGCCGGGGCCTCCTCGATCACCTTCTGGTGGCGGCGCTGGAGGGAGCAGTCACGCGTGCCGAGCGTCCACACCGTGCCGTGCGTGTCGGCGAGGATCTGCACCTCGACGTGCCGCCCGTTCTCCACGTACGGCTCGACGAAGACCTCACCGTCGCCGAAGGCGCTCGCCGCCTCCGCGCGCGCGGCGGCCAGTTCGGCGTCCAGGTCGGCGAGCCGCCGCACGACCCGCATCCCGCGCCCGCCGCCGCCCGCCGCGGCCTTCACCAGCACCGGCAGGTCGGCCTCGGTGACCTCGCCCAGGGGTGCGAGGCCCATTAGCTCCTTGGCGCGTGTCTTGGAGGCCATCGCCTCGATGGCCTGCGGCGGCGGCCCGATCCACACCAGGCCCGCGTCCAGGACGGCACGCGCGAAGTCGGCGTTCTCGGAGAGGAAGCCGTACCCCGGGTGCACGGCGTCGGCGCCGGCCGCCACGGCGGCCTTCACGATCAGGTCGCCGCGCAGATACGTCTCGGCGGGCGAGGCTCCCGGCAGCCGTACGGCCGTGTCGGCCACGCGCGCGTGCAGGGCGTTGTCGTCGGCGTCCGAGTGCACGGCGACCGTCCGGATTCCCCACTCACGGCAGGTGCGGAACACACGGCAGGCGATCTCGCCCCGGTTGGCGACGAGCACAGAAGTGATCACTGGTGGTCCCTCACATCCGGAAGACGCCGAACCCACCGCGCGCGCCCTCGTAGGCTGCCGTGTGGATCGCGGACAGGCACAGGCCGAGGACGGTGCGGGTGTCGCGGGGGTCGATGACGCCGTCGTCGTACAGCCGCCCGGACAGGAACATCGGCAGCGACTCGGACTCGATCTGCTGCTCCACCATCGCGCGCAGCGCGGCGTCCGCGTCCTCGTCGTACGGCTGTCCCTTCGCGACGGCCGACTGGCGGGCGACGATCGACAGCACGCCCGCGAGCTGCTGCGGGCCCATCACGGCCGACTTGGCGCTGGGCCAGGCGAACAGGAAGCGCGGGTCGTAGGCGCGCCCGCACATGCCGTAGTGCCCGGCACCGTAGGAGGCGCCCATGAGGACGGACAGGTGCGGCACCCGGGAGTTGCTGACCGCGTTGATCATCATCGAGCCGTGCTTGATGATCCCGCCCTGCTCGTACTCCCTGCCGACCATGTAGCCGGTGGTGTTGTGCAGGAAGAGCAGGGGGATGTCGCGCTGGTTGGCGAGCTGGATGAACTGGGCGGCCTTCTGCGACTCCTCGCTGAACAGCACCCCCTGCGCGTTGGCCAGGATGCCGACCGGATAGCCGTGCAGGGCCGCCCAGCCGGTCGTCAGGCTCGTCCCGTACAGCGGCTTGAACTCGTCGAAGTCGGAGGCGTCGACGAGCCGGGCGATGACCTCGCGCGGGTCGAAGGGCGTCTTGAGATCACCCGGGACGATGCCGAGGAGTTCCTCGGGGTCGTACTTGGGCGGCTCGGCCGGGCCGGGGTCGGGATGGGCCTTGTGGTGGTTGAGCCGGGCCACCACCCGCCGGGCCTGCCGCAGCGCGTCCCGCTCGTCGACGGCGAAGTAGTCCGCGAGGCCCGACACGCGCGCGTGCATCTCCGCGCCGCCCAGCGACTCGTCGTCGCTCTCCTCGCCGGTCGCCATCTTCACCAGCGGCGGCCCGCCCAGGAAGACCTTCGCGCGCTCCTTGACCATGATCACGTGGTCGGACATGCCCGGGATGTAGGCACCGCCGGCGGTGGAGTTCCCGAAGACGACGGCGACCGTCGGGATGCCGGCGGCCGACAGCCGGGTCAGGTCCCGGAAGATCGCGCCCCCGGGGATGAAGATCTCCTTCTGGGACGGCAGGTCCGCGCCCCCGGACTCGACCAGGCTGATGCAGGGCAGCCGGTTGGCGAGCGCGATGTCATTCGCCCGGAGGGCCTTCTTCAGGCTCCAGGGGTTGCTGGCACCGCCGCGCACGGTCGGGTCGTTGGCGGTGATCAGGCACTCCACGCCCTCGACGACGCCGATGCCGGTGACGAGGGAGGCGCCGACGGCGTACTCACTCCCCCAGGCGGCCAGCGGCGACAGCTCCAGGAACGGCGTGTCCGGGTCGAGGAGCAGCTCGATCCGCTCCCGGGCGAGCAGCTTGCCCCGCTCGCGGTGCCGCCGCACGTACTTCTCGCCGCCGCCCGCGAGGGCCTTGGCGTGCTCGGCGTCCAGGTCGGCGAGCTTGGCCAGCATGGCCTCGCGGTTCGCCGTGTAGTCGGGGCTCTTGGTGTCCAGGGCGGACGGGACGACCGTCACAGGAGGGCCTCCGGGATGTCCAGGTGTCGCGAGCGCAACCACTCGCCGAGCGCCTTGGCCTGCGGATCGAAACGGTGCTGGGCGGCGACGCCCTCGCCGAGGAGTCCCTCGACGACGAAGTTGAGCGCGCGGAGGTCGGGGAGCAGGTGCCGGGCGACGGGCAGCGTGCGGCTCTCGGGAATCAGCTCCCGGAACCGGTCGGCCGTCAGTGTGTGCGCGAGCCATCGCCAGGCCTCGTCCGTCCGCGCCCAGACCCCGACGTTGGCGTTGCCGCCCTTGTCACCGCTGCGGGCTCCGGCGACCATCCCCAGGGGGGCGCGTCGGGTGGGACCGGGTGGCAGGGGGGCTGGAAGGGGCGGTTGCGGTACGTCGTCAAGTACGCGGGTGTCGTGAGCCGGGGGCACGGGGATACGGCGCCCGTCGTGGAGGACGGCCACATGGTCGACATCCGTCTGGGGGACGTACGCATCCTCGAAGACCCCATAGGGCGCGCCCTTTCCAGGTGGCGCGAGCACATGGAAGCCGGGGTAGCTCGCGAGCGCCAGCTCGACGGCGGCTCCGCTGAGCGCCCGCCCCACGACCTCCTGGTCCGGGTCCCGTACGACGAGCCGGAGCAGCGCACTGGCCGTCTCCTCGGTACCGGCGTCGGGACGGTCGGTGCGGACGAGTTCCCAGCGGATGCCGGCGGGCGGGGACTTGGCGAGGGCGTCGGTCAGCTGCGCCCGCACCAGTTCGGCCTTCGCCTCGATGTCGAGTCCCGTGAGCACGAAGACGACCTCGTTGCGGAAGCCGCCGAGCCGGTTGCGGCCGACCTTGAGCGTGGGGGGCGGGGCCTCGCCGCGCACTCCCTCGACACGGACGCGGTCCGGGCCCTCCTGGGTGAGCCGTACGGTGTCCAGCCGGGCGGTGACGTCGGGCCCGGCGTACCGGGCGCCGCCCGTCTCGTACAGCAGCTGTGCGGTCACCGTGCCGACGTCGACGAAACCGCCGGTGCCGGGGTGTTTGGTGATGACGCAGCTGCCGTCCTCGTGGATCTCGGCGAGCGGGAAGCCGGGGCGGCGGACGTCTCCGTGACCGCCGTGGAAGAAGGCGTAGTTGCCGCCGGTGGCCTGCGCCCCGCACTCCAGGACGTGGCCGGCGACGACGGCACCCGCGAGCCGGTCGTGGTCGGCCGGCTGCCAGCCGAAGTGGGCGGCGGCCGGCCCGGTGACGAGGGCCGCGTCGGTGACCCGCCCGGTGACGACGACGTCGGCGCCCTCCCGTAGACAGGCGGCGATACCGAAGCCGCCGAGGTAGGCGTTGGCGGTGATGCCGTCCGGATACCGGCTCTTGAGGTCGTCGCCCTCGACGTGGGCCACGCGGGCGGGGACGCCGAGCCGGTCGGCCAACTTCCGTATCGTGTCGGCGAGTCCGGCGGGATTGAGGCCGCCCGCGTTGGCGACGATCCGGACGCCGCGCTCGTGGGCGAGACCGAGGCACTCCTCGAGCTGGCGGAGGAAGGTGCGGGCGTAACCGGCGGCAGGGTCCTTCAGGCGGTCCCGGCCGAGGATGAGCATGGTCAGCTCGGCGAGGTAGTCGCCGGTGAGGACGTCGAGTTCGCCGCCGGTGAGCATCTCGCGCATGGCGTCGAAGCGGTCGCCGTAGAAGCCGGAGGCGTTGCCGACGCGGAGGGGGGCCGCCGGGGCGGTCACTCCCCGGCCTCCTTCGGCGCACGGCCGGCACCGGGCGGGCCCGCGAAGGCCTGGGCGACGTCCAGCCAGCGGTCGGCGTCGGGGCCCTCGGCGCGCAGGGCGAGGTCGGCGCGGTGCGCGCGCTGGGTGACGAGGAGGCAGAAGTCGAGGGCGGGGCCGGTGAGGCGCTGGTCGGCGTCTTCGGGACCGTACGTCCACAGGTCGCCGGACGGGGCGGTCAGCTCGACCCGGAACTCCTCGAACGGCACGGGCAGTCCGTGCACCCCGAAGGCGAAGTCACGGGTCCGCACGCCGAGGCGCACCACATGCCGGAGCCGGCCGGTGGGTGTGCGCACCACACCCAGCGCATCGGCGACGTCCTGCCCGTGCGCCCAGGTCTCCATCAGCCTGGCGCTCGCCATGGACGCGGCCGACATGGGCGGCCCGTACCAGGGAAACCGTGCGCCGGCGGGCGCGGCACGCAGGGCGTCCGCGAGGGCCTCGCGCCCGCTCCGCCAGTCCGCGAGCAGCTGCGCGGGCGGCTTGGCGGCCCCCTCCTCCGCCCCGTTGTCCACGAAGTCCCCGGGCTCGGTCAGCGCCTTCTCGACCTCGCGGGCGAAGGCGTCCTGATCGGTCACGGCGAGCAGGGAGGAGTGGTCGGTCCAGGCGAGGTGAGCGATCTGGTGGGCGACGGTCCAGCGGGGCGCGGGGGTGGCGAGGGCCCACTGCTCGGGCTTCAACTCGGCTACCAGCCGGTCGAGTTCATCGCTCTCGGCACACAGGTCATCGATCACGGGCGTCGGGTCGGCCATGCCGGGAGCATGGCAGCGGGAGTAGAAACAATCAAGCATGCTTGCATGAATTCAGGCCCCGCCGAGTCGGCGCGTTCGCCGCCGCGGTCCGTCAGACCGCCTCGATCGGCGGGTAGACCGGCGCCCACATCACCGCTCGCACGGCCCCGTCCACGTCGTTCAGGTCGGCACGGGCGACGTCGTCCTCCGCCGCTGCCGTGGCCACCGCGGCGGCGACCGCCGTGGAGGTGGCGCGCAGGTCGTGGACGGGAGGGAGTACGGGCGCGCCCGGGTCGGTCACGTCCGTCTGCCGTGCGACCGCGTCCGCCGCGGCCCGCAGCATGCGGTCGGTGACATGGGAGGCCTGGGCGACGATCGCTCCGAGGCCGAGGCCGGGGAAGATGAGGGCGTTGTTGGCCTGCCCGATGTGATGGGTCGTGCCGCCGTGTTCCACCGGGGCGAAGGGGCTGCCCGTGGCGACGAGGGCCTTGCCGTCGGTCCAGGCGAGGAGGTCGGCGGGCTCGGCCTCGGACAGGTCGGTCGGGTTGGAGAGCGGGAGGATGATCGGCCGCTCCGTGTGCTCGGCCATCTCGCGGACGACGGGCTCGGTGAAGGCGCCGCCCTGGCCGGAGGTGCCGACGAGGATGGTGGGGCGGACCCGGCGGACGACCTCGTCGAGCGGGATGCCGGGCAGGTCGTCGTCGCGCCGCCAGTCGGAGACCTCGTCGGCGGGGCGGGCGTAGGGCACCTGGAAGTCGCGGAGCTTGTCTCCCTGGTCGTCGGTGAGCAGGCCGTAGCGGTCGACGCACCAGAAGCGGGCGGTGGCCTCGTCGGCCGGCAGTCCCTCCGCGACCAGGGCGTCGTGGAGCTGGTCGGCGATGCCGATTCCGGCGCTGCCCGCGCCGAAGACGACGATGCGGTGCTCGCGCAGGGGCATGCCGCTGGCCTTGGCGCCGGAGAGGACGGCGGCGAGGTTGACGGCGCCGGTGCCCTGGATGTCGTCGTTGAAGGTGAAGACGCGGTCGCGGTAGTGGTCGAGGATGCGGCGGGCGTTGGCGGGGCCGAAGTCCTCCCAGTGCAGCAGGGCGCGGGGGAAGAGCTTGGTCGCGGTGGTGACGTAGGCGTCGATGAAGGCGTCGTAGGTGTCGCGGTCGACACGGGGGTGCCGGTTGCCGAGGTAGAGGGGGTTGTCGAGGAGTTCCCGGCGGTTGGTGCCGACGTCGAGCATGACGGGGATGGTGCGGCGCGGGTCGATCCCGGCGGCGGCCGTGTACACGGCGAGCTTGCCGACGGCGATGTCGATGCCGCCGACACCCCAGTCGCCGATGCCGAGGATGGCCTCGCCGTCGGTGGCGACGATCAGGTCGACGTCGTCGGGGCCGAGGCCCGCGGCGCGCAGGGAGCGCTCGATGTCGTCGGGGGCGTCGACGGACAGGTACACCCCTCGCGGGCGCCGATACTCGTAGCTGTAGCGCTTGATGGCCGTGCCCACGGTCGGGGTGTAGACGATGGGCAGCATCTCCTCGAGGTGGTCGCCGACGAGCCGGTAGAACAGCACCTCGTTGCGGTCGTGCAGGGCGGTCAGGTTGACGCTCCGGGCGAGGTCGCCCGGCTGCTCGCGGAACTGGGCGTAGGCGCGGTCGGCCTGCTCGTCCTGGGTGAGCACGCGCGGCGGCACCAGGCCGACCAGGTCCAGGGCCCGGCGCTCCTCCTCGGTGAACGCGGTGCCCCGGTTGAGCCGCGGGTCGCTGAGGACGGCCCTGCCGCGGGCCGTGATCTTCAGAGGCTTGTACGTGGTGTCCCGCTCGGCCGTCATGGGGCCTCCTGCCGGAAGGTCTGCGCCGGTGCCTGCCCTTGTCGCCTTTCCGTCCAGGTCTGTCCCAATCAGGAGTGTGCCGGACCCGGCGGGGGTCCGCCCGGTGCCTACGGCCGTTCAGGCGTCCGGCGCCACCATCTCGCGCCGCCCTCGCCGCCCCACCTGCGTCCGCACGGCGCCCATGCTGGCCGCGACGACCAGGGCGATGGCGAGGGCCTGGAAGGGCGAGAGGGTCTGGTCGAGGATCAGGAAGCCGGCGGTCGCGGCGATGGCCGGTTCCAGGCTCATGAGAATGGCGAAGGTGGAGGCGGGGAGGCGGCGCAGGGCGAGGAGTTCGAGGGTGTAGGGGAGGACGGAGGAGAGGACCGCGACCGCTGAGCCCAGGCCGACCGTCACCGGGTCGAGGAGCTTGCCGCCCGACTCGGCCACGCCCAGCGGCAGGAACAGCAGCGCCGCCACCGCCATGGCCAGCGCCAGCCCGTCCGCCTGGGGGAAGCGGCGGCCCGTACGCGCGCTGAAGACGATGTAGGCGGCCCACATCGCTCCCGCGCCCAGCGCGAAGGCGACGCCCACCAGGTCGAGGTCGCCGAAGCCTCCGCCGCCCAGGAGGAAGACGCCGAGGAGGGCCAGGCCCGCCCAGACCGCGTTGACGGCGCGGCGGGATGCCAGGACGGAGAGGGTGAGGGGGCCGAGGACCTCGAGGGTGACGGCCGCTCCCAGCGGGATGCGGGCCACCGCCTGGTAGAACAGGCCGTTCATCGCGCCCATCGTGATGCCGAAGACGATCACCGTGCCCCAGTCGGTACGCGAGTGGCCCCGCAACCGGGGGCGGCAGACCAGCAGCAGGACCACCGCCGCCGCGAACAGCCGCAGCGTCACCACGCCGAGCGCGCCGGCCCGGGGCATCAGGGTCACGGCGACGGCGGCGCCGAACTGCACGGAGACGCCGCCGGCCAGCACCAGACCCACCGGCCCGAGCGAACCGAACCGGCGGGGACTGCCGCCACCGCCTCCGGAGATCACGGGCGGGGACGACGGGGCGGCGGCGCGGGAAGTGCTCACGGGCGGTCCTGGGGCTGGTGCGGATCAGAGGCGACCCTGATCGTTCATCACGGTGTACTTTCAGGTCCAGGGTAATAGACTGTCTCGTCGCGGAACAGGGGGCGTCCGTCGGGGAGGACGGTGGGGACGGCGGCGTGGGGGTCGGGCCCGTAGGAATTGCCGTACACATGCCCGTGCCCGTGGCCCTGTTCGTGCCCATGGCCCTGTCCGTAGCCGTACCCGTACTCGTAACCGTGCGCGTACGCGGGCTGGGGCTGGGGCTGGGGTTCGGGCCAGGTCGCCGCCGTGGTGCCGTACGCGCCGTGACCGTTCCCGGGGGCGTGCGCGTCCTGTACGTACGTCCCCTGACCGGTCTCGAAGGACAGCGGCAGGCGCAGCTCCCCCGTGTCCATCACCGCGTTGTTCTGCGAGCGGTGCAGTCGTGCGTACGCCCCGCCCCGCGCGAGCAGTTCCTCGTGCCGGCCGGTTTCCACGATGCGGCCCCGGTCCACGACCAGGATGCGGTCGGCGTCGGGGGCGAGGTTGAGGTCGTGGGTGATCATGATCGTCGTACGGCCGCTCATCAGGCGGCGCAGGGGCTTGACGACACGGCGGGCCGCCATCGCGTCCAGGCCCGTCGTGGGCTCGTCCAGCACCAGGACCGGCGCGTCGCGCAGGATGGCGCGGGCTATCGCCAGGCGCTGGAGCTGGCCGCCGGAGAGACGGGCCGAGTTCGGGTCGACCCTGGTGTCGTAGCCCTCGGGGAGCCGGACGATGAAGTCGTGGGCGTCGGCCGCCTTCGCCGCCTCCTCGATCGCCTGGTCGCTGGCGCCGGGCCGGCCGCAGGCGATGTTCGCGCGGACGGTGTCGTGCAGGACCAGGGTCTCCTGGGGGAGCAGGGTGACGTACTCGCGCAGGCGGGCCAGGGGGAAGTCCCGCAGGGACACGCCGTCGAGGAGCAGGTCGCCCGCGTCCGGGTCGTAGAAGCGGAGGAGGAGCTTGGAGACCGTGGACTTGCCGGCGCCGCTCGGGCCGGTGATGATCACCAGCTCGCCGGGGCTGACCGTGAAGGAGAGGTCCTTCAGGGCGGGCTTCTCCGTGCCGGGGTAACCGAAGTACACGTTCCGCACCTCGACCGTGCCGTCCGGGCGGCCGGCCTCCGTGCCGCCGCGCGTGGGGTCGGTGACCGCCGGCCGCACGTCCAGGATCTCGATGAGCCGCTCGGCGCCCGCCGTGGCCGCCGTCACCGTGAGGCCGAGCTGGGCCAGGCCGCGCACCGGCGGGTAGAGGTAGCCGAGGAACGCGGAGAAGGCGAGGAGCTGGCCGAGGGTCATCCGGCCGGTGGAGATCTCCCAGGCGCCGATGCCGATCACGGCGAGGACGCAGACCGTCTCGATGACCTGCACCAGTTGTTCGTACGCCTCGTTCAGCCGGGTCGAGCGGACCGAGGCGCGGAACCAGGCGTTCGCCTCCTCGCTCAGACGGCGGCGCTCCGCGTCCCGGCGGTCGTAGGCCTGGGTGAGCACGATGTTGCCGAGGGACTCCTCGACCACCGAGGTGATCGCGCCGTCGGCGACCCGGCCCTCGCGGGAGACGTCCTTGATGGCGCCGGAGAAGCGCCGGGCCGCCAGCCAGAAAAGGGGGGCGAGGACGAAGGTGGCGGCGGCCAGGTCCCAGCGCAGCCAGAACGCGGCGGCCGCGTAGAACAGGGCGGAGAAGGCGGCGGAGGCGGCGCCCACGAGACCCGACACGACCATCGTCTCGATCGCCTCGACGTCACTGGTCAGACGGGAGAGCAGGTCGCCCTGGCGGTGCCGCTGGAAGAAGTGCGGGGGCAGTTGCTGTACATGGTCGAAGACGTGCTCGCGCAGCCGCATGACGAAGCGCTCCGTCGCCCAGGCGGCGAGGGAGTTTCCCGCGTACGCGACGGCCGCGCCGACCGCCGCGACACCCAGCCACTTGACCGCCGGGGACCAGAACGCGCCCAGCGACCCCTTCTCCAGGGCGTTGTCCGTGAGGTCGCCGAACAGCAGGATGGCCTCGGTCTCGGCCAGCGCGGCGAGCACGGTGCAGACCCAGACGACCAGGAGCCAGCGGCGCAGACCTCTGGTCAGCGGCCAGAAACGGCGGAAAGCGGTACGGGCGGGAATGGTGGGCGTTTCCTCGTATTCGTACTCCTCACCGTCATCCTCGTCCAGGTTCATTTCCCGCTCCCTCTCTGCTTTTCGTCTCCAGAATTCCCGGAATGAAGAAAAGGGGTCGACGGTGCACCATCGACCCCTTTTTCTTTGTCGCTCGATCAGCCCGACCGGCCGGTCAGCCGGTCAGCCGGTTCAGCGGTCCTGGCCGGGCAGCGGCTTGGGGGCGGGAGCCGGCGCGTGCTTCTTCCTGGGCTTCGGCTTCGGCGGGGGCGGCAGCTGCTTCGACTTCGGCTTCGGGGGCAGCGGGGCCAGCCTCTTGAGGCTCATTTCCGACTCCTTTGTTTCGCGCTGTACGTGAGGTGCTGAATTCCGTTTCCGGAACCCGACACCGAGAAACTTACACACTTCTCATGCGCCGGAACGGCAAAAATGGCAAAGGAGCCCTGTGAACTCCCTGGGAGAAGCTGAGAGTTTCTTTGTGAACCTGGGAGCCGCTTGGGGAAGCCCGCGGTTCCTTTGAGAAACCTGAGAAATGGCGCTTCAGCGCTCGGCGACGGGCCGGCCGGCGGCCGCCTCGGGCAGGGCATTCGCCAGCACCTCCGCCAAGTGCCGCCCCCGCACCCCGCCCAACTGCTCCAGCTGCGTACGGCAGGAGAACCCGTCCGCCAGGACCACCGCGCCCTCCGGCGCCTCCCGGACCGAGGGCAGCAACTGCTCCTCCGCGCAGGCCCGCGACACCTCGAAGTGACCTCTCTCGAAGCCGAAGTCGCCCGCCAGCCCGCAGCAGCCACCGCTCAGCTCGCCGGTCAGGCCCGCCGCCGCACGCAGCCGGCGGTCGGGCGCGTCGCCGAGTACCGCGTGCTGGTGGCAGTGGGTCTGGCCGACCGCCGGGCGGTTCACGGGCGGCGGGGTCCAGTCGGGGGCGTACCGCTGGAGCGCCTCCGCGAAGGTGACCACCGCCGACGCCAGCCGTGCCGCGCGCGGGTCGTCGTGCAGCAGCTCGGGCAGGTCACCGCGGAGGGTGGCCGCACAGCTGGGCTCCAGGACGACGACCGGCGTCGCCGCGTCGAGGACCGGGCCCAGCAGGCCGAGGGTGCGGCGCATGACCTTGCGGGCGTGGTCGAGCTGGCCCGTGGAGACGTACGTCAGCCCGCAGCAGACCCCGCCCCGGGGTGCCTCCACCCGCAGCCCGGCGTCCTCCAGCACCCGTACGGCCGCCCGGCCCACCTCGGGCGAGAGGTGCTCGGTGAAGGTGTCCGGCCACAGGACGACGGGACGCCCGCCGCCGGGACCGGCGCCGGGCGTCCGGTCCCGCCGCCGCCACCACCGGCTGAACGTCCGGCCCGCCACCCGCGGAATCTCCCGCTCGTCCGCGATCCCGCCCAGCCGCCGGGCCACGCGGGCGAGCGGCCGTATCCCCGCCAGGGCGTTGAGCAGCGGCGCGGTACGGGTGCGGTCGATCCAGCGCAGCCACAGCGGCAGCCGGCCCATCGCGTAGTGCGCGGCGGGGCGGCGCCTGCCCCGGTAGTGGTGGTGCAGGAACTCCGCCTTGTACGTGGCCATGTCGACCCCGACCGGGCAGTCCGACCGGCAGCCCTTGCAGGCGAGGCACAGGTCCAGCGCGTCCCGGACCTCGGTGGAGCGCCAGCCGTCGGTGACCAGCTCGCCCGCGAGCATCTCGTGCAGCAGCCGGGCCCGCCCACGGGTGGAGTGTTCCTCCTCGCCGGTCGCGCGGAACGAGGGGCACATGACGGCGGGGCCCGTCGCCGCCGTCGTACGGCACTTGGCCACCCCTACGCACCGGCGGACGGCGGCCGAGAAGTCGCCGTCGTCGGCCGGGTAGCCGAAGGCCACGTCGACCGGCTCGCGCGGCAGCACGGCGAAGCGGAGGTCGGCGTCCAGTGGTGCCGGGCGGACCAGCATGCCGGGGTTGAGCAGGTCGTCGGGGTCCCACAGGGCCTTGGCGCGTCCGAAGAGGGCCACCAGCTCGTCGCCGTACATCCGGGGCAGCAGCTCGGCGCGGGCCTGCCCGTCGCCGTGCTCGCCGGAGAGCGAGCCGCCGTGGGCCACGACCAGGTCGGCGAGTTCCTCGGAGAAGCGGCGGAAGCGGCCGACACCCGCCTCGGTGAGCAGGTCGAAGTCGATACGGACGTGGATGCAGCCGTCCCCGAAGTGGCCGTACGGGGTGCCGCGCAGGCCGTGCGCGGACAGCAGGGCCCGGAAGTCGCGCAGGTAGGCACCGAGCCGGGCGGGCGGTACCGCGCAGTCCTCCCAGCCGGGCCAGGCCTCGGAGCCGTCCGGCATCCGGGTCGCCGTGCCGCTGGCGTCCTCGCGGATGCGCCACAGGGCGCGCTGTTCCCCCGGGTCGGTCACGACGGACGCGCCCACGACATCGGCCGCCCGGACGATCGCCTCCGCACGCGCGCGTGCCTGAGCCGCCGTGTCCCCGCCGGTCTCCACGAACAGCCAGGCGGCGCCCTTGGGCAGCCCGGCCGGGGACCGCACCAGGTCGGCCGCCATGCCCTCCACCGTGAGCGGCCGTCCCCCACTCTCGGCTTCGCTCGAGCGGGGGGACCCCCATGGCAGCAGCCCGGCGGCGGCATCGGCGGCCGCGCCCTCGTCGGCGTACCCCAGCACGGCCAGGGCACGCGCGCGCGGCGCCTCGACCAGCCGGACGACCGCCTCCGTCAGCACGCCCAGCGTCCCCTCCGAGCCGCAGAAGGAGCGGGCGACGTCGGCGCCCTTCTCGGGGAGCAGGGCGTCCAGCGCGTACCCGGAGATCCGGCGGGGCAGCTCCGGGAAGCCGGTGCGCAGCCGGGCCAGCTCGCCCTCCACCAGCGCGCGCAGACCGTCCGGCGCCCCGGACCAGTCCTTGCCGAGCCGCAGCCGCCGCCCGTGCGCGGTGAGCACCTCCAGTTCACGGACGCTGTCCGCCGTGGTCCCCCAGGCCACCGAGTGCGAGCCGCAGGAGTTGTTGCCGATCATCCCGCCGAGCGTGCACCGGCTGTGCGTGGACGGATCGGGGCCGAACCGCAGCCCGTGCGGGGCCGCCGCCTCCTGGAGCCGGTCCAGGACCAGCCCCGGCTGGACGACCGCCGTGCGGGAGCCGGGATCGAGCTCCAGCAGGCGGTTCATGTGCCGGGTGAAGTCCAGCACCACGCCCGTGCCCGTCGCCTGCCCCGCGATCGACGTCCCCCCGCCCCGCGCCACCACCGGCACCCCGCGCGCCCGGCACACCTCCAGCACGGCTGCCACGTCCTCCGCGTCCCGCGGGGCCACCACGCCCAGGGGGACCCGCCGGTAGTTGGACGCGTCCATGGTCACGAGCGCCCGGGAGGTGACATCGAAGCCGACCTCGCCCCGGACGGCCCCGCGCAGCTCCGCCTCAAGCCCCGTGTGTTCCGTCATGCGTCCAGGATGCATCTGCTCACACACAGTCACCGCGAGTTTTCCACAACCCCACCCGTATCGTCGTACAACCTCACAAGTCCAGAGCTCGGCGATCTTGTCTCATCCGACGGACACGGTTCCGTCCGGTTTCGCCCAGCGGATACCCTCCGACTCGTGGCCGACATCCAGATTCCCGCTGACATCAAGCCCGCCGACGGACGTTTCGGCGCGGGCCCCTCCAAGGTGCGCACCGAGGCGCTGGACGCGCTCGCCGCGACCGGCAGCTCGCTGCTCGGCACCTCGCACCGCCAGGCCCCGGTCAAGAACCTCGTGGGCCAGGTTCGCGAAGGCATCAGCTCCCTGTTCTCCCTCCCGGAGGGCTACGAGGTCGTGCTCGGCAACGGCGGCTCCACCGCCTTCTGGGACATCGCCACCCACGGACTGATCGAGAACAAGTCCCAGCACCTCAACTTCGGCGAGTTCTCCTCCAAGTTCGCCAAGGCGGCCAAGCTCGCCCCCTGGCTGGCCGAGCCCACCGTGATCGCCGCCGACCCCGGCACCCACCCCGAGGCCCAGGCCGAGGCGGGCGTCGACGTCTACGCCCTCACCCACAACGAGACCTCCACCGGCGTCGCCATGCCGATCAAGCGCGTGGCCGGTGCCGACGAAGGCGCGCTCGTCCTCGTCGACGCCACCTCCGGCGCCGGCGGCCTCCCGGTCGACATCGCCGAGACCGACGTCTACTACTTCGCCCCGCAGAAGTCCTTCGCCTCCGACGGCGGCCTGTGGATCGGCGTCTTCTCCCCGGCCGCGATCGAGCGCGCCGAGCGCGTCCACGCGAGCGGCCGCCACGTCCCGGAGTTCTTCTCGCTCCCCACGGCGATCGACAACTCCCGCAAGAACCAGACGTACAACACCCCGGCCCTCGCCACCCTCTTCCTGCTCAACCAGCAGCTGGAGTGGCTCAACGGCCAGGGCGGCCTGGCCTTCTCCACCGGCCGCACCAAGGACTCCTCGACCCGCCTGTACAGCTGGGCGGAGGAGTCGAAGTACGCCACCCCGTTCGTCTCCGACCCGGCCAAGCGCTCCCAGGTCATCGGCACGATCGACTTCTCCGACGAGATCGACGCGGCGGCCGTCGCCAAGGTGCTGCGCGCCAACGGCATCGTCGACACCGAGCCCTACCGCAAGCTCGGCCGCAACCAGCTGCGCATCGCGATGTTCCCGGCGATCGACCCGGCGGACGTCGAGGCGCTGACGAAGTGCGTCGACTACGTGATCGAGAAGCTGTAGCCGAGGTCGTACGAACCCGTACGACCCCGTACAACGCGTACGAACCCGTACGAACTTTGAACGGCTCTGTACTGCGAGGAGGGCGCCCGGTGCTCACCGGGCGCCCTTTCTCATCTGGCTTTTCAGGTAACCGTGCACGTCAGGGTGGGCACTCCCCCGCCACCGGGCGCGCCACCGAAGCCGAAGCTCGCCGAACCGCCAGCGGGGAGCGCCCCGTTGTGCGCGGCGTTCACGGCGGTGACGGTCCCGCCGCTCTGGGTGTACGACGCGTTCCACATGTTGGTGACCTGCTGCGAGCCGCTCCAGGTCCAGGTCACCTTCCAGCCGCTGATCGCCGTGGTCCCGGTGTTGGTGACCTTGACGTCGGCGTTGAAGCCGCTGCCCCAGTCACTGCTGACGGTGTAGGTGGCCCCGCAGGAGCCGGTACCGCCCCCGCCTCCTCCACCGCCACCACCGCTTCCGCCGCCCGTGCCCGGGAACAGTGACGCCTTGACGCTCGCCAGGTACCCGTCCTTCACGGTGTCCACGGTCGCCCAGTCGTCCTTGAGGATCCCGCCGGTGTCACCGGAGTTGGGGTTCCAGGACCAGAAGGTCCAGTGGAAGCTGTCGGCGCCATAGGTCGACGTGGGCCGCAGATAACTGACCAGCGCGGCCAGCCACTTCTGGTCCACGGTCGACTGGAGGGTCGTACCGAACTCGCCGACCCACACGGGGGCGAGGTTCTGCTTGAAGATGTAGCCCCAGTACTTGTCCCAGACGCCCGGCATGTTGGCGGGGAACGTGGGATCGCTGAACCAGCTCTGCTGGGCGACGCTGGTGGCGTAGTCGTGGGCGGAGTACACGACCCGGTTGGCCACGCTGAGCTGCACCGGATACTGGGCGACCCCCATCAGGTTGCCGCCCCACCAGCCGGAGACGCCGTTGTACGACTGCACGCCCTCGACGAAGACCAGCAGGTCCGGGTTGACGGAGAGGACGGCGTCGCCCGCGCGCTGGGCGGCGAGCCGCCAGTCGGTGGCCTGGTCTCCGCAGCCCCAGCAGGCGGGATCGTGGGGCTCGTTGTGCAGGTCGATGCCGATGACGGTGTCCTGGCCCTTGTACCGCGCCGCCAGGGACTTCAGATCGGCGATCCAGGTCGACTCGGGGACGGACGAGGTGTACCAGAGCGCCGACTGACCGCCGGAGTCGGGCCGGTGCCGGTCGAGGATGACCTTCAGCCCGTCCTGCCCGGCATACGCGACGAGCTTGTCCATGACCTGGAGGGAGTTGAGCCCCTGGAGGTCGGCGTTCTTGCCGCTGGAGAAGTCGATGCTGTTGGGGACGGTGGAGCTCTTGAAGATGTCGTCGCTGTAGGGCAGCCGGATCGTGTTGTAGCCCAGCGACTTCATCTGGTCGATCATGCTCTTGTAGTCGCGTGACCAGAGGCCGTGCACGACGTAGTTGCCGGTCTCGAAGCCGAACCAGTTGATCCCGGCGATCCGGACCGGCTGCCCGGCCGCGTCCAGGATCTGCCGGCCGCTGGTGTGCCAGTAACCGGCTCCGGGGGCGGCGGCTCTAGGGGCGGCGCCGGGGGCGGTGGCGCTGTCGGCGTGAGCCGTCTGCGCGCCCGTCAGGGGGATGAGGAGCGCCGCCGCGGCAGCGCACAGCGCTCTTCGCAAGCTGCGGAACATGTGGCTGGGTCCTCTCGGGGGTCTCGGGGGAGGCGCGGCCCCGGAACGATGGGAGCGCTCCCATCCACCGCGCTCCACCAGCAAACTGAGCCACCATGCTCACGTCAAGACACCGCGTCGAGGTCTGTTTCAGCCCCGGCGCCGCAGCCGCCGCAGCCCGAAGAGCACGAGGGCCCCCGCGGCGACGGCGACGGCACCCACCTTGAAGCCGTCGCCGGAACCGACGCCACCCCCACCGCCGTCGCCCGAGGCGGAACTCCCGCTGCTCGACGAGGACTTGCCGGACGAGGCACCGCTCGGCGCGTCCTGCGCCTGTACGGAGCTGTCGGCGCCCTCGCTGCCGTACATGAGCTTGGTCCCGTCGGGCGAGTAGCTGACGGACTCCCCCTGCCCCTGCAAGGGCACGTCCAGCCGGCCCCGCCGCTTGATCTTCCCGCCGTTCCAGTCGTAGTAGATGCCGCCGAAGTAGCCGCGTACGGCGAGCTGCCGGCCGTTGGGCGAGAAGGCGGCGTCCGTCGCCCACAGGTCGATGGCGGCGACGGGCTTGAAGATGTTGCTGCCGGAGGAGGAGAGCCGGGCCGGCCCCTCGTACAGGTGCCCCCCGTCCTCGTTCTTGTCGATGATGTAGACCCGCCCGGTCTTGGGATGGACGAGCAGGGACTCGGCGTTCCGGGGCCCGTTCGCGTACTTGACGACGTACTGCGTGGCCGTGACGGTCTGGTCCTTCAGCACCTTCGGCTCGGGCAGCTTGTAGACCCACACGTACGGCCACTTGCCGCCGAGGTTGTCACCGATGTCGCCGACGTAGATCTCGTTCCCGGGCCCGATGGAGATCGCCTCCACGTCCCGCGGGGAACCGATGCCCTTCAGGGTCACGGTGGCGACGGTCTTCCCGGTCCTGCTGTCCACGGCGTAGATGTACGGGCCGTCGTCGCTGTCGTTGTGCGTCCAGTAGATCCCGGGGTGCAGGTGGGAGGCGGCGAGGCCGCTGGACTCGGTGATCTTCGGGTCCTTGATCGTGAATCCCTGGTCACCGGCGCCGTCACCGTCGGCGGCGGAGGCGGGCACGGCGAACACACCCGTGAGCAGAACCCCGGCGAGCAGGGCGAGCGATCGACGCATGCCCCCAAGCCTGCCATCCCGGCGGACCGTTGAGGGACGGACGGCCGACCGGGGGACGTACGACGGGCGTGGTGGGCCTCACATCCCACCCGGTCCCGTGATCGTTCATCATGAGCGGATGCTCAGGTTCATGCCCGTCGGTGACTCCATGACGATCGGGAGCGCGGGCGAATACACGTGGCGCTACCGGCTGTGGCAGCACCTCTGCGCCACCCGCGGCGGCCCCTTCACCTTCGTCGGCCCGCGCGAGACGCTCCACGACAAGACGACGGACGCCCCGACCTCGTACGCCTACGCCGACCCCGACTTCCCCCGCGCCCACCTGGCCGGCTGGGGCGAGGGCTGGGCCCACATGGTCCCGCTGATCGGCGACGTGGTACGCGAACACCGACCCGACGTCCTGCTGGTCTCCCTGGGCCTGATCGACCTCGGCTTCTACACGAACGCCGAGCAGACGGCCGAGAACGTCCGGGCGTTCGTGGCCGGCGCGCGGGAGGTGAACGCGCGCGTGCGGATGGTGCTGCTGCCGGTGATCCCGAACATCCGGGCCGAGGCGGACGACTCCTTCGCCGTGCAGGTGACGGCCTTCAACGAGCTGCTGGCGAAGACGGTGGCGGACCTGGACGAGCCGACGTCCTCCCTCCTGCTGGCCCCGATCCCGGAGTCGTACGACATCCACACCGACACGTACGACGGCACCCACCCGAACGAGAGCGGGGAGCGGAAGCTGGCGGGGGCGTTCGCGCGGGCGATGTGGGAGGAGTGGGGGATCGGACACGAGTACGTGGCTGGAACATGATGACTTGATCCCGGCGTGCCCCGGTCACCGTGCGTATCGTTGTACTGCGCGGCTGCACCCGTGCGGGGGCGGCCGGGGAGGAGCGCCACGATGACCGTCCTTGAAGACAGGATCGAGATGGCCGACGCCGACGCCAACACCGAGCGGTTGGACGAGTGGTTCGAGCGTCTCGAGCGAATGCCCGTCCCCGAAGGATTCAGGGTCGAGATCGTCGGGGGCAACGTTTTCATGACGCCGCAGCGGAACACGCATTGGCAGATCATCCGCCGGTTCCTGTGGGCGGTCGAGGACAGGTTCGGCAGGGACGTCATGGTGTTCTCCGACGTCCGCATCGACTTTCCGGGCCATCAGAACGGCTTCTGCCCGGACGTCGCCATGCTCAAGGACTCGGCGAAGCCGGACGGCGAAGGCCACTGGCGGTACCAGGACGTCGAATTCGTCGCCGAGGTCATCTCCGAGGGCACGGCTCCGAACGACTACGGCCCGAAGAAGACCGCCTACGCGAACGCCGAGGTCCCCGTCTACGTCGTCGCCGATCCCTACCAGGGGCGGTGCTACGTCTACACAGGCCCCAAGGACGGCGACTACGAGAACAGGGTTCCGGTGGACTTCGGCACCGACATCGACCTGACCGGCACAGTCGTCGACCTCGTCCTCAAGACCGACGACTTCCCTCGCGACTGACTCCTACGGGGCGGTGGCGGGGGCTCGGGTTCGGGCGCTGCCGCTGAACCCCGCTGATCGCTTGCATAGAGCGCACTCCAAGCCGTTGGCTTGTGTCCCATGGAGTACACGCAGCTCGGACGTACCGGACTCAAGGTCAGCCGACTCGTCCTCGGCACCATGAACTTCGGCCCTCAGACGGAGGAAGCCGACAGCCACGCGATCATGGACGCGGCGCTGGACGCGGGCATCAACTTCTTCGACACCGCCAATGTGTACGGGTGGGGCGAGAACAAGGGCCGTACGGAATCGATCATCGGCAACTGGTTCGCGAAGGGCGGCGACCGGCGTGACAAGGTCGTGCTCGCCACCAAGGTGTACGGCAACATGGCCGCCGACGGCGAGGCCTGGCCCAACCACGACAAGCTGTCGGCGCTGAACATCAGGCGGGCGGTGGACGCCAGCCTGAAGCGGCTGCGGACCGACTACATCGACGTGTACCAGTTCCATCACGTCGACCGCCGCACCCCGTTCGAGGAGATCTGGCAGGCGATCGACGTCCTGGTCCAGCAGGGCAAGATCCTCTACGTCGGGTCCTCCAACTTCCCCGGCTACAAGATCGCCCAGGCGAACGAGATCGCCGCCCGTCGCGGTGGCACCATCGGCCTCGTCAGCGAGCAGTGCCTGTACAACCTCGCCGAGCGCCGGGCCGAGATGGAGGTGATCCCGGCCGCGCAGGAGTACGGGCTCGGGGTGATCCCCTGGTCGCCGCTGCACGGCGGGCTGCTGGGCGGGGTCATCAAGAAGGAGGTCGAGGGCGGGCGCAGGGCCAGCGGCCGGGCCGCCGATTCCCTCGCCAACACCGCCATCCGGGATCAGATCCAGGCCTACGAGGACCTCCTCGACAAGCACGGCCTCCAGCCGGGCGAGGTCGCGCTCGCGTGGCTGCTGACCCGGCCTGGTGTGACCGGTCCGATCGTGGGTCCGCGCACGGCCGAGCAGCTGGCGTCCGCCGTGCGGGCCGTGGAGCTGGAGCTGTCGGCGGAGGTGCTGACCGGGCTGGACGAGATCTTCCCGGGCCCGGGGCCGTCGCCGGAGGCCTTCGCCTGGTAGCAGGCCCGGCGGCGGGGCGGCGGTGGCGGCGGTAGCGGTGGTGGCGGCGGTCGAAGGCCTACCGATCCACGAACTACCGATCCACGGCCTACTGATCCACGGCCTACTGATCCACGGCCTACTGATCCACGGGCTGCTGATCCACGGGCTGCTGATCCACGGGCTGCTGATCCACGGTCTACTTTCCGTGCACCGCCGCCAACGCCACCAACACGAACATCAGCACGAGCGCACCGGCCATGATCCGGTTCCGGGTTTTCGGGTCCACGTGTCCGAGCCTAACCGGCCCCGCCGGTGATCCCTCCGAGTGCCCAGCGATCGACCGCCTCGTACCGGGGCTGCTCGCCGGGCACTCCGGATTTCGGCAGGTTGCTGCGGACCAGCACCAGCTCGCCGACCGTCCAGGTGCTGCCGGCGAAGGCGGCGAGGGAGTCCACGTAGGGACGCACGTCCACCGCGTCCCGGCTTCTGGCGACCGTCAGGTGGGCCTTGTACCGGCGGTGCTCCCCCATCGGCACGCCCGCCTTGCGTGCCGCCGCCTCCGCGCGTTCGGCCAGGAGCCGCAGGGTCGGCAGGTCACCCTCGGCCCCCGTCCACAGGGCCCGGCCGTGACCGAACTGGCCGCCGCCGCGCAGTGCCAGCGGGAAGGACGGGGTGCGGCCGGCCGCGCGCTTCAGGCGGGCCGACAGGTCGGGTACGAGTTCGTCGTCGACCTCTCCGTAGAAGGCGAGGGTGAAGTGCCAGCCGGGGCGGCCGGTCCAGCGGAGGGCGTCCGCCCCGGGGAGGCTTTTCAGTTCGGCTACTTCGGCGGCGAGTTGCTCGGTGACGTCCGGCGGGGGCAGCACAGCGGCGAAGAGTCTCATAGGGACCAGGGTGGCATCGGGGACTGTTCCGCCCGAGCCCCCGCCGTCGGGGCCGGGGCCCGGCCTCAGGCCACCGCCGCCAGCTGCTCCCGTTCGCGCGGCACGAACCGGAGCCGCGGGTGGCCGTGGTGCCAGGCCACCGACAGGCGCAGGCCGCCGATGCGGGCGAGGACCAGGCCGATGGTGACGGCGGCGGCGGCCGAGACGACGCCGCCGAGGACGAAGCCGACGCGGGGGCCGTAGGTGTCGGTGATCCAGCCGACGACCGGGGCGCCCAGCGGCGTACCACCCATGAAGACCATCATGAACAGGGCCATCACTCGGCCGCGCATGGCCGGGTCGGTGGCCATCTGGACGGCGGTGTTCGCGGTGACGTTGACCGTCAGGCCGGCGATCCCTATCGGGATCATGAGCAGCGCGAACAGCCAGTACGACGGGGCCAGCGCGGCCACGATCTCCAGGGCGCCGAAGGCCGCGGCGGCCGCGATCAGCACGCGCAGCCGGGCCGTGCCGCGCCGGGCGGCGAGGAGGGCGCCGAACAGTGAGCCGACCGCCATGAGGGTGTTGAAGAGGCTGTAGGCGCCGGCGCCCGCGTGGAAGACGTCGTCGGCGTAGGCGGAGAGCCACACCGGGAAGTTGAAGCCGAAAGTGCCGATGAAGCCGACGAGGACGATCGGCCAGATGAGGTCCGGGCGGCCGGCGACGTAGCGCAGGCCTTCGCGGAGCTGGCCCTTCCCCCTCGGCGCCCGGTCGACGACGTGCAGCTCGCGGGCGCGCATCAGCAGCAGGCCGGCGATGGGCGCGACGAACGAGAGGCCGTTGAAGAGGAAGGCCCAGCCGGTGCCGACGCCGGTGATCATGACGCCCGCGACGGCGGGGCCGACCAGACGGGCGGACTGGAAGTTGGCCGAATTCAGACTGACCGCGTTCTGCAACTGCTCGGGGCCGACCATCTCGGACACGAAGGACTGGCGGGCCGGGTTGTCGACGACCGTGGCGAGGCCGACGGCGAAGGCGGCGAGGTAGACGTGCCAGACCTGGACCTGGCCGGTGAGGGTCAGCGCGGCGAGCGCGAGGCCGGTGACGGCCATCGACGCCTGGGTGACCAGCAGCGTGGGGCGCTTGGGCAGGCGGTCGACGAGGACACCGCCGTACAGGCCGAAGAGCAGCATCGGCAGGAACTGGAGGGCCGTGGTGATGCCGACGGCCGCGGAGGAGCCGGTGAGGCTGAGTACGAGCCAGTCCTGGGCGATGCGCTGCATCCAGGTGCCGGTGTTGGAGACGACCTGGCCGATGAAGAAGAGGCGGTAGTTCCGGATCTTCAGCGAGCTGAACATCGAGGATTTGCGCCGGGGGGCGGGCGGGGAGTCGTGGGTGGCCGGTGCGGGGGCGGAAGCTGCTCCGGATCCCGTACTCAAAAGGGTTCGCCTCCTTGCGATGGGCACTGCTTACCGGTGGTGCGAGTTACAGGTGTGCGAGTTTCTCCAGCACGGGGGCGGCGGCGCGCAGTTTGGCCCACTCGTCCTCGTCGAGGCCGTCGACCAGGCCGGCCAGGAAGGCGTTGCGCTTGCGGCGGCTCTCCTCCAGCATCGCCTCGGCCTGCTCGGTCTGGGTGACGACCTTCTGCCGTCGGTCCTCGGGGTGCGGTTCCAGGCGGACCAGTCCCTTGGCCTCGAGCAGGGCCACGATGCGGGTCATCGAGGGCGGCTGCACGTGCTCCTTGCGGGCGAGCTCGCCCGGGGTGGCGCTGCCGCAGCGGAACAGGGTGCCCAGTACCGACATCTCGGTGGGGCTCAGTGACTCGTCGACGCGCTGGTGCTTGAGGCGACGGGAGAGTCGCATCACGGCGGAGCGCAGTGAGTTCACGGCGGCCGCGTCGTCGCCATGGGTAAGGTCCGGCATGTTCTTTAGAGTAACTCATTACTCTCGCTAAAGACCACCGGAGACACGGCCATACACCCGTGACCCTGGCCACTGAACCCCGATATCACTCATTCGGGTGATCTCAGCGCGGAACGTGACGCAACGCGCCGAAGGGTGCCGGGACCCTCGTACGCATGGGGACCAGCGTGCTCAGCCTGCGCATAGACCACGAGCTGCTCGAACGGCTCCGCGACCAGGCCGCCAAAAGAGGAATGAGCGTCCAGGACTACGTGGTCCAGACGCTCATTCGGAACGACTTCGACGAGCGGTTCCAGACCGCCGTCGAGGAGACGGAGAGGTTCTACGGGGTCACGTGACCCGGGCGATCAGGTGAGGCCGAGGGCCGGCATCAGGTAGTAGAAGGCGAACACGGCGGAGACGACGTACATCGGTACGGGGATCTCGCGACCGCGGCCGGCCGCCAGGCGCAGCACCACGAAGGTGATGAAGCCCATGCCGATGCCGTTGGTGATCGAGTAGGTGAACGGCATCATCACCATCGTCACGAAGGCCGGCATGGCGAGGGTGTAGTCGGACCAGTCGATCTCCTTGACGGAGCCGGCCAGGATCAGGAAGCCGACCGCGATCAGGGCCGGGGTGGCCGCCTGGGACGGGACCATCGTGGCGACCGGGGTCAGGAAGAGGGCGATGGCGAACAGGCCGCCGGTGACGATGTTGGCGAGGCCGGTGCGGGCGCCCTCGCCGACTCCGGCGGTGGACTCCACGAAGCAGGTGGTGGCCGAGGAGGAGCTGGCGCCGCCGGCGGCGACGGCGATGCCGTCCACGAACAGCACCTTGTTGATGCCGGGCATCTGGCCCTGGGCGTCCGTGAGCTTGGCCTCGTCGCTGACGCCCATGATCGTGCCCATGGCGTCGAAGAAGCAGGACAGCAGCACGGTGAAGACGAAGAGGATGCCGGTCAGCGCGCCGACCTTGCCGAAGCCGCCGAAGAGGCTGACCTGGCCGATGAGCCCGAAGTCGGGGGTGCCGACCGGGTTGCCCGGC
Organism: Streptomyces sp. NPDC046915; assembly: GCF_040644935.1. Classification (NCBI taxonomy): domain Bacteria; kingdom Bacillati; phylum Actinomycetota; class Actinomycetes; order Kitasatosporales; family Streptomycetaceae; genus Streptomyces; species Streptomyces sp. NPDC046915. The sequence continues at coordinate 218,896 of NZ_JBEYXB010000008.1, forward strand.
CACTTCGGGGTGGTGAGGCCCCAGGTGGGCACGTGCGTGACCGCGTTGATGATCAGGCCGAGCACGGTCATCGACACGATCGAGATGAGGATCGCCCCGGAGACCTTGCGCACGATCAGCGCGAGGGTGAGCAGGGTGCCCAGGATGAAGACCAGCACCGGCCAGCCGTTGAGGTGGCCGGTGGCGCCGAGCTGGAGCGGGACGGTGGTCTGGGCGACGTCCGGGATACGGGTGACGAAGCCGGAGTCGACGAGGCCGATCAGCATGATGAACAGGCCGATGCCGATGGAGATCGCCTTGCGCAGGCTGTAGGGCACCGCGTTCATCACGCGCTCGCGGAGGCCGGTGGCGACGAGCAGCATGACGACGAGGCCGGCGAGGACGACCATGCCCATCGCGTCCGGCCAGGACATCCGGGGGGCGAGCTGGAGGGCGACGACCGAGTTGACGCCGAGACCGGCCGCGAGGGCGATCGGGACGTTGCCGATGACGCCCATGAGGAGGGTCGTGAAGGCGGCGGTGACGGCGGTGGCCGTGACCAGCTGGCCGTGGTCGAGCTGATGCCCGTACATGTCCTTCGCGCTGCCGAGGATGATCGGGTTCAGCACGATGATGTACGCCATCGCGAAGAAGGTGGCGAAACCGCCACGGACCTCGCGCGACAGCGTGCTGCCCCGCTCCGAGATCCTGAAGAAGCGGTCGATCGCGCCGTACGCGGGCGCGTTGCCCGGCTGTTCCGGAGCGGGGACCTTGGCTGGGGCCGAGGTGGACATGCGTGACCTTTCGTCACCAGCGGGCGTTCCCCCTGGCCCGTTTGGTGTTTCCTACGAATATAAGTTGCCAAACACAAACCGTTTCAGTATGAACATATAACTCTGTGAGCGCCATCTCCGCGCGTAGACCTGATCACCTCGTAAGCTGTGCGCATGGAGAAGTGGACCCCCACGCATGAGGCCCCGGAGCCGCTGGAAGGCCCCGTGGTCGCCACGATCACCGGCGGCACGATCGTCTGGTTCGTCCTCTTCCTCGCCCAGCTCCCCTTCTACGGCTGGTACGCCGACCGCGGCCACACCTGGTGGATCTGGACCTGCCTGGCCGGCGGCGGCCTCGGCCTCATCGGCGTCTGGTACGTCCGCCGACGCGACGCGGCGATCAAGCGAGCGGCAACTGTCCAGCCGGGGCCCGCTGAATAGTCGCCCCCCGCTGTAGCCGGGCCCTGCTGGGGGCTGCCGCCCCCAGACCCCCGCATCGGCCCTGAACGGGCCTCGTCCTCAAACGCCGGACAGGCTGGATGATGCCGACCGGGGTTGAGAGGCGTAAGCCGGGGGCGACGGGCGAAGCCCGATGGGGGGCAGGAGTCAGTCCCCGCCGGGGTCTGGGGGCGGAGCCCCGGAGGGGTGCAGGGGGCGGAGCCCCCGCCACCCCGAAGGGGTGCAGGGGGCGGAGCCCCCCCGCCGGGATGCAGGAGCGGAGACCCGCAAGGGGTGCCGTCGGGGTCTGGGGCGGAGCCCCAGGAGGGGGCGGCCTCTCAGTTGGCCGTCATGGGTGGGTGGGTGGGAAACGGGGGCCCGAGGCGGATGCCCCTCGACGGGAAACAGGGCTCGGGGAAGCCCCCGTCGTACACCCATTCGGCAGGTGAAGGTTCAAATCCGCACGTACCGTCGAATGCATGACGCACATCGACGCGGCCGGTACAAGGCTGCACGCGCCGACCCGGCCCGGCGGCCTGACCTCGGGCGAGGTGGCGGAGCGTGTCGCGCGCGGTGAGGTCAACGACGTCCCCGTACGCAGCAGCCGCTCCCTCACCGACATCGTCCGCGCGAACGTCTTCACCCGGTTCAACGCGATCATCGGCGTGCTCTGGCTGGTCATGCTGTGCGTCGCGCCGATCCAGGACAGCTTCTTCGGGTTCGTCATCCTCGCCAACACCGGCATCGGCATCCTCCAGGAGTGGCGCGCGAAGCAGACCCTGGACTCGCTGGCCGTCATCGGCGAGGCCAGACCGACCGTCCGCCGTGACGGCGTCACGACCGAGGTGCGGACGTCCGGGATCGTGCTCGGCGACCTCATCGAGATCGGGCCCGGCGACAAGATCGTCGTGGACGGTGAATGCGTCGAGGCCGACGGGCTGGAGATCGACGAGTCGCTGCTCACCGGTGAGGCCGACCCCGTCGTCAAGGCCTCCGGCGACCGCGTCATGTCCGGCAGCTTCGTCGTCGCGGGCGGCGGCGCCTTCCGGGCGACGAAGGTCGGCCGCGAGGCCTACGCCGCGCAGCTCGCCGAGGAGGCCTCCCGCTTCACGCTGGTCCACTCCGAGCTGCGCTCCGGCATCTCGACCATCCTCAAGTACGTCACCTGGATGATGGTCCCGACCGCGGTCGGCCTCGTCATCAGCCAGCTCGTGGTCAAGCAGCACGGGCTGAAGGACTCGGTCGCCCGGACCGTCGGCGGCATCGTCCCGATGGTCCCGGAGGGGCTGGTGCTGCTCACCTCCGTCGCCTTCGCGATAGGCGTCATCCGGCTCGGCCGCAAGCAGTGCCTCGTGCAGGAGCTGCCCGCCATCGAGGGCCTCGCCCGCGTCGACACCGTCTGCCTGGACAAGACGGGCACGCTCACCGAGGGCGGGATGGACGTCACGGAGCTGCGGGCCATGGACGGACACGACGAGGCGTACGTACGACGGGTCCTCGGCGCCCTCGGCGAGTCCGACCCCCGTCCCAACGCCTCGCTCCGCGCGATCATCGACGCCTACCCGGACAGCGAGGAGTGGCGCTGCGTGGAGTCGCTGCCCTTCTCCTCGGCCCGCAAGTACAGCGGCGCCAGGTTCAGCGAGGGCGACGGCGAGACGAGCACCTGGCTGCTCGGCGCGCCCGATGTCCTGCTGCCGGCCGGTGATCCGGCCCTGGCCGAGACCGAGCGGCTCAACGAGCAGGGTCTGCGTGTCCTGCTGCTGGCCCGCGCGGGCCGGGACGACCTGGACGTCCCCGACGTCGTCGACGGGGCCGCGCCCGCCGCCCTCGTCGTACTGGAGCAGCGCCTGCGGGCCGATGCCGCCGACACCCTGCGCTACTTCGCCGACCAGGACGTCCGCGCCAAGGTCATCTCGGGTGACAACGCGGTCTCCGTGGGCGCCGTCGCCGCCAAGCTCGGGCTCGGCGGTTCGGCGGTCGACGCGCGCCGGCTGCCCGCCGAGCGGCACGGGATGGCGGACGCGCTGGACGGGGCGACCGTCTTCGGCCGGGTCACTCCGCAGCAGAAGCGGGAGATGGTCGGCGCGCTCCAGTCGAAGGGGCACTCGGTCGCGATGACCGGCGACGGCGTGAACGACGTACTGGCGCTGAAGGACGCCGATATCGGCGTGTCGATGGGATCGGGCTCGGAGGCCACCCGCGCGGTCGCGCAGATCGTGCTGCTGGACAACAGCTTCGCCACGCTGCCGTCGGTGGTCGCGGAGGGCCGACGGGTCATCGGGAACATCACCCGGGTGGCGACCCTGTTCCTGGTCAAGACCGTCTACTCGGTGCTGCTGGCCGTGCTGGTGGTGTGCTGGGGAGTGCAGTACCCGTTCCTCCCGCGGCACCTGACGCTGCTGTCCACCCTCACCATCGGCATCCCGGCCTTCTTCCTCGCCCTCGCGCCCAACAGGGAACGCGCCCGCCCGCACTTCGTACGGCGTGTGATGCGGTACGCGGTGCCGGGCGGGCTGGTGGCCGGGGTGGCGACCTTCGTGATGTATCTCGTCGCCCGGCACCACTACACCGGCGCCGGCTCCCTGGAGGCGGAGACGAGCGCGGCCACCCTGACCCTCTTCCTGATCTCCATGTGGGTCCTGGCGATCATCGCCCGCCCCTACACCTGGTGGCGGGTGGTCCTGGTGGTCTCGATGGGCCTGGCGTTCGTCTGCGTCCTGGCGGTGCCCGCCCTCCAGACCTTCTTCGCCCTGAAGCTGGTGGGTGTCGCGATGCCCTGGACGGCGGTGGCCGTCTCGGCGGTGGCGGCGGTCGCCCTGGAGTTCCTGTGGAAGTGGGTCGACCGCCGCTTTCCGGCGTGAGCGTCACACCGCGGGCCACATGATCCTGTCCTCGACCCCAGACTGGAGATCACGGATTGAGTCACCCCATCGAACACGGCGACGAGACGGTCTGGGACGCGGGATATCACGGCGGGCAGCTGTAGCACGCCCTCGCCGAGGGCGCGGCCGGGTTCCTCGACGTGCCGAAGTCCAGCGGGAGCTGGGGCACAGCCTGCTCGTCACCTCGCTCGTCCCGCTGGAACGGGTGGGCGGACGAATCACCGTACGGCCCGCGGACGCGGCGGCCCTCGATGAGGCGAAGGCCGCCTTCGGCCGGACCATGGCGTCGTAGCGGCCGGACGAGGGTTACCGCACGTCGACGTAGTCACCCGTGGCGCTGACCGCCGGGGTGGTCGAGGTGCCCGCGAAGGAGAGGCGCCAGTAGCCGTCGTACTGCGCGGTGGCGGTGGCCTGCACGTTGCCGGACGAGTCCGAGGTCACCGTCTTGACGGTGGTGTACGTGGTCGTGCCCGCCTTGCGGAACTGGAGCTTGACCGGCTGGCTGGTGTAGCCGTGGTACAGGCCGTCCTCCCAGTTGGCGCGGGACAGCTTGCCCGTGGTGGTGAGGGTCTTGCCCTTGGTCACCGGCTCCGGGCCCGCGTTGGCCGTGAGCTTGGAGTAGCGCTGCACGTTGCTGGTGGCGAGGCTGCCCTGGTCCTTGAAGCCGACCTTGCTGAGGTCGGGGTTGTCCGGGTCCTGGCCGTTGAAGGCGTAGGCCTCGGCGGCGACGGTCCAGCCGCCGGCGTCGGCGTTCTTGAGCTCGCCCTCGCCCGGGTGGATGTCGACGGTGCCCGTGCAGGTGGCGGTGGTCGACGAGGTGACCGTGCAGGTGGCGAAGTCGTCGCCCTCCAGCGTCTTGCTCGGGTCGTCCAGGGTGCCGCGGTAGAGGTAGGCGTCGCTGAAGAAGTCGGACGCGGTGACGTCCACGTCGGCGCCGTGGGTCAGCGTGTACGAGTACGTGGTGCTGACCTGGTTGGTGGTGCCGACCTTGATCGCCGAGGCGATCTTGAGGTTGGAGAAACTGACGTCCATCGTGTACGGCGTACCGCTGGACCCGGTGGCGTGCGCGGCGGGCACGGCGAGGGCGGAGAGGGCCAGGGCGCCGGAGACGGCGGCCACGGTGGCACGGATGCGCATTGCGTTCCCCATGTGGGAGGAGTGATCGGGGAGTCTCTTGACTCGACAGCTCTGATCAGTGACGCGTGCGGCTGGTTGTACGCCGGTGGCCGGATCCGGCCAGTTTTTGCGTGGCTATTGCACACGGATGGCCGAAAGCAGAGGCAGAGGAAGCGTTTCGGCCCCAGGAGGCCGGCTGCGTCCTGGGGCCGAAAACGGGTCCTGCCTACTGCCTACTGCCTACTGCCTACTGCACGTCGACGAAGTCACCCGTGGCGCTGACCGCCGGGGTGGTCGAGGTGCCCGCGAAGCTGTAGCGGAAGTAGCCGTCGACCGACGCGGTGGTCGTGGTCTTCAGGTTGCCGGTGGAGTCCGACTTGATGGTCTTCAGCGTGGTGTAGGTGCTGGAGCCCTTCTTGCGGAACTGGAGCTGGACGGACTGGCTGGTGTAGCCGTGGTACTGGTGGTCCTCCCAGTTGGCGCGGGACAGCTTGCCCGTGACCGTGATGGTCTTGCCCTTCTTCACCGGCTCCGGCGAGGCGTTGACCGTCAGCTTGGAGTAGCGCTGCACCAGGGTGGTGCCGAGACCGAACTGGGCGGCGCTGTCCTCGGTGGTGTAGTTGAGGGCCAGGGCGCCGCCGTGCCAGGTGCCGGCGTCGGAGTTCAGCAGCTCCTCGTCGTTCGGGCCCGGGTAGATGTCGATGTTGCCCTTGCAGGTGGCGGTGGTCGCCGAGGTCGCGGAGCAGGTCGCCGGGGCGTCACCGAACAGCATGTTGTCCGGGGCGTCGGAGGAGCCCTTGTAGATGAACGGGCCGTTGGCGAAGTCTTCGGAGGTGATGTCGACGTCGGCGCCGTGGGTCAGCGTGTAGGTCACCGAGGTGGCGACGTGGTTGGTGGTGCCGACCTTGACCGCCTTGGCGATCTTGAAGTTCGAGAAGGTGACGTCCAGGTCCGCGGCCGTGGTGGCGGTGAACGCCGTCTTGCCGGAAGCGGCGTGCGAGACGGCCTGCGCGGCGTCGGCGCGGTACGACGAGGCGTCGGCCTGCGCGGCCGGGACGGCGAACGCGGAGAGAGCCAGGGCGCCGGAGACGGCGGCCACAGTGGCACGAATGCGCATGTGTTTCCCCTGATGGAGAAGGGTGGGCACGGGGCCCAAGTGATCGGGGAGTCTGTTGACTCAGGTGATCAGATCCGCCATCAGGGGCAATGGTTGTACGCGATTGAAGAATTTGTGCGAAGACTTCGGAAGCGCAACTCAGTCGAACCAGCGGTCCCGGGCCAGCTCCTCCGTGCGTGACGGGTCCTCCAGCAGTGCCGCGACCTCGAAGCGACGCGGCCACTGGCCGGCGGCCCAGGCGAGGCCGGCGGCGACACCTTCCAGGGTGGCGGCGTGCAGGACGCCGTCGTCGGTCAGGCGCCAGTCGATCTCCACGCCGTCGACCACGAGTTCGTCGTGCTCGACGTAGGTGTCCGGGGTGCGCGGGCCCAGCAGTACGCGTACCGACTCGGGTACGTCGTGCTCGGCGCCCTCGGAGTCCACCTCGCCGGTCACGGACTCGCTCAGCCGCCGCACCTGGAACAGCTCGGCCAGCTCGGCGGCCCGGGTGGGGCGGACCGGCAGCAGCGGGACCCCGGACGTGAAGGGCAGCAGGTCGGGCGAGTCGACGACGACGGCGCCGCCGGCCTCCACCACCGCCACCCGCCCGTCGACGACGGCCCGCAGCTCGTCCGGCAGGGTGACCTGCTCGGGGTCGAGGTCGGCCAGCGCGCTGTACAGGCCGTGCAGTTGGGCGGGCTTGACCGGGCGCTCCGGGTCGGCGAGGCGGTCCAGCAGTTCGGCGGCGCCGCCGGGCTCGTCGAGCAGGGCGGCGACGGACGTGCGCACCCCGAGGGCCTTGAGGACCTGCTCGTCCTCGAAGCCGGTGGCGTCCGCCTCGTCGTACAGGCCGTGCAGCAGCGGGTCGCCGCCGGCCGCGAGGAGACCCGCCGGGCGGCGGCCGGCGAGGACCGGGTGCCCGCGCAGCCACCATGCCGTGTACGGCCGTACGACCTCGTGGGTGCCGTCCGGCAGCAGGATCCGCACCGGCTGGGTGAGCGCGTCGCGCAGCGGCGGACGGGCGAGCAGGGCGAGGGCCTGCGGCCAGTGGTCGTCGTCGACGAGGTCGAGGTCGCGGACGGCGACGAGTTCGGTGGCGACCGGGGGTACGGGGGTGTCGGGGAAGCGGTCGAGGATGTCCTCGCACCACACGTCCACGGCGTCCAGCAGGCCGGCGTCGTCCGGTTCGGCGAAGTCGCCCTCGCGGGGCTCCAGTTCGTCCGGGTCGAGGACGACGTCCGTGGCCCGTACGAGGGCGAAGTCGGCCAGCACGCCACAGGCGGCCAGCGGCTGCTCGCCCCATTTTTCGGCCAACTCGGCGTCCACGGCCGCGAGTTCACCCTCGCGGATGACCTGGGCGAAGGGGCTGCCGGGGAGGACGAGCTCACCGGCGGGGGCGAGTTCGCCGTCCTCGTCGGTCAGGGCGAGGGCACCCAGCCACGGCTCGTCGCCCGGCTCCAGACCCGCGTCGCGGACCAGGGCGAGGACGGCGTCGGCCAGTTCCTCGGCGTCGAGGCCGTCCTCCTCCCAGGCCACCGCGCCCTCGTCGTCCAGGGAGGCGGCGACGGCGGCCCGTACCTGCGGGGTGGTCAGGACGGCACGCGGGGTCGCGGGCAGCGCGCCGAGCTTCTCCAGGAGCGGGTGCGCGGCGTCCGGATGGGCGACCTTCAGGCCTAGCCGGCCGAGCACCTCCGGGTCGACGGCGGCCGCGTCCGGGGTGGGCAGCAGGACCTGGCGGGGCCCGATCGTCGTACGCCCGTCGGCGAGCGGCACGGGCAACCCCGAGAGCCGGTCGGGGTCGACGCCGGCGAGGCTGTCGTACAGCCGCCACCACCAGTCGGGGGACTTCTCCAGACCGGCCAGCCGGTCGACGGCGTCGGCGAGCGGGAGGCGGGCGACGCCCAGCGTGCGCAGCTCGACGCGGCGTTCCAGGCCGGCGGGGAGCAGCGTGGGCAGCACCTCGGCGAGGACCCGGACGGTGTCGGTGCCGGCGCCCTCGGCGATCTCCGCGTCCCGGGGGCGCAGGGACTCCGGGAGTTCCGCGGCGACCTCGTGATCCGGGCTGCCCGCGGCCTCGGCGGGGTGCTTCGGGGGTGCGGCCGGGGGCAGGAAGGCCGTGCGCGGGAGGCGGTCGAGGATCGACTGGCGCAGGGCGCCGTCGAGTTCGCCCTTGCCGAGCGGGCCGGGCACGAGGTCGATGATGCCCTCGGTCACCGGGCGCCAGTCGGCGAGGAGATCGACGTACGCGTCCGCCGCGCGCTGCACCAGGAAGTCGGTCAGCGGGCCGGGGGCGGCGTGCCGGCGGGTGGTGTCCAGCGGGAAGGAGGCGATGAGCAGGGCGGGGACGCCGAGGGGCTCGTCGCTCGGGGTGGGGGCGTGCACGACGGGTGTGGTGCGGGGGCGGGCCGGGGTGCCGTCCGGGTCGGGCACGGCCCAGGTGACCGACCAGTGCGGGCGCAGCCGCTCCTCGACCGGGCGGTCGGCGAGCAGGTCCGGGGTGAGCGGGCCGTGCGCGGAGACCGTGCGCCAGCGGGTCGTGCCGTCGCGGGAGTCGTTCACGACCGTGTGGGCGCCCTCGGTGCGGCGGCGCAGGGTGCGGGGGGCGTCGTCGTTGATCTCGACGACCACCTCCTCCAGGCCGGGCAGGGCGAGCAGGAGGGCGTCGTCGACGGCGTGCAGGAGGCGTTCGGCGAGGTCGGTGGCGGCCGCGTCGCGCAGCGGGAGGATGACGGCCGTGTCGTACGGGTCCGGGGCGCTGCCCTCGGCGGCGAACGGCAGGCGCAGCAGCGGTACGTGTCCGTCGCGGCGGCGGATCTCGTCGCCCAGGCCGGGGCTGTGGCGGGCGGTGTCGACGGCGAGTTCGCGGGCCTCGGCGAGGGACCAGCGGACGCCGCCGTGCCGGCCTACGACCGCGGGCTCGTCGGTGACGGCGAGTACGGCGGCGAAGCCGACGCCGAAGCGGCCGACGGTGGGCCGGTTTTCGTCGGCCTCGCGCTTGGCGGAGGCGCGGAGGGTGGAGAGCGACTCGACGCCGGCCGCGTCCAGGGGGGCGCCGGTGTTGGCGGCGACCAGGACGCCGTCGCGGAGGGTGAGGCGGAGGCGGCCGGGCACGTGGGCGTGGGCGCGGGCCGCTGCGTCGGCGGCGTTCTGGGCCAGCTCGACGACGAGGCGGTCCCGGTAGCCGCCGAGGACCAGGTCCTCCTCGGCGTTGGCGTCCTCGCGGAAGCGGGCGGGGCTGGTGGCCCAGGCGTCGAGCACCCCGCGGCGGAGGCGGGCGGTACCGAAGGGGTCGGCACCCTCTGTTGCCGGGCGCACGTACTTGGTCACGGTCACTCTCCTCGTCGGCTGACCACGAAGGTACCGCGCCGCTGCCGCTGGGCTTGGCCGGTGGGCCCGGTGGGGGGTGCTTCCTGGGGCTGCGCCCCAGACCCCGGGTCGGCTGGGGGTGCCACGCCCTGGGGCTCCGCCCCAGACCCCGGGGGTTTCCCACCCACCCACCCATGACGGCCAACTGGGAAGTCACCCCACCCTGGGGCTCCGCCCCAGACCCCGGCGGGGGCTCCGCCCCCTGCACCCCTCGCGGGGCTCCGCCCCAGCACCCCCGCGGGGACTGCGTCCCCTGCACCCCTCGCGGGGCTCCGCCCCAGACCCCGGCGGGGGCTCCGCCCCCTGCACCCCCTGCGGGCTCCGCCCCCGCACACCCCCAACCCCGGCCCGCATCATCCAGCCCGTCCGGCGTTTGAGGACGAGGGCCGTTCAGGGCCGACAGCGGGGGCCCGGGGGCGGCAGCCCTCGGTTACGAGTGGCCCAGTTCCGCCGTCTCCTCGTCGCCGGTGGGCGGTACCGAACCGGAATCCGGGGACGGTCGCAGGGGGAAGGGGTCGACCCTCGTCTCGTCGATCACGGGGGTGGCCGGCTGGGGCGGCTTGGGCATGACCGCGGCCTCGGAGTGGCCGCCGCAGCCGTAGGCGAGGGAGACGACGCGGCCGTCGGCCGGGGAGAACTCGTTGGCGCAGACACCGAAGGCCTGGCCGAGGGAGCCGCCGACGGGGACCAGGAAGCCGCAGCTGGCGCAGGAGGCGGGTGCCGCCTGCGCCATGGGGGTCTGGGCGCCGAAGGAGTCGTCCCAGCGGTCGGCGGCGACGTGGAGGCCGTAGCGGGACAGGACGCGGGCGCGGCGCATGCCCAGTTCCTCCGCTACCGCGGCGATCGTGCCGCGGGCGGGGGTCACCGGCTGTACGGCGGGCGTGCCGGGGGTGACCTCGGCGTCCTCGGCCTCGGCGAGTTCCGCCATCTCCTCGGACACGGGGGCGTTCGGCGGCGGCTCGGCCTCGCCGGTGTAGCCGGGCTCGAGGCGGAGGTCCTCGGCGTCGGTGGGCAGCAGGTCGCCGGGGCCCATGTCGCCGGGGCGGAGGCGTTCGCTCCAGGGCACCCACTGGGGGGCGAGGAGGGCGTCGGGGCCGGGGAGGAGGACCACCTCGTCGAGCGTCACGAACTTCGCGCGGGACGCGCGGGCCACCGTGGCCGCCCAGCGCCAGCCCCGGTACCCGAGCTCCTTGCACTCGAAGAAGTGCGTGACGACTCGGTCGCCCTCGGCGACCAGGCCCACATGCTCGCCGACGACGCCTGGCGCGGCCGCCTCCTCGGCCGCGGCACGGGCTAGGTCGACGGCCTCGGCGCACAGGCGGTCGGGGGTGCGGCTTCGCGTGGTCGCTGCGCTCACAGGTATCGCTTCTCTCCTACGCCGTCTCACGGGTGCGCCGGCCTGAAGGCGGTGGAACGGACGGAGCGGACCTGTGGGCCGCATCGACGTCCGCGTCCGATCGCGCTCGGGCGCACCTCTGCCATCCATTCTGCGGGATGGCTGAGATACGCACGCTACCCGGTCACCGGCGCTCGGCCTACACCGACGGAGTTGTTCGCCGGTTCAGGGTGGTGTTTCCGGCCCGGCCGTTCGACTCGCTTGGCTTCAAACCGCACTATCAATGCCCCTCTCGGGGCACTATGAACGTCGTGGCAGCCACGAGGCCGCCCCAGGGTGCCACCGGGACCGGTGGGACCGGGGGGAGTAGTCGAGGTGGCGGTGCGGGTCCGGTGCGCGGGGCCGCCCGCGCGGTCGGTCGTGCCCTGCACTTCCCGGTGACGGGGACCGCGCGCGGCATCCGCAAGGCGACGCACGCGCACGGCGCCGGCGAGTCCGGACTCGGCAAGCTGATCGAACTGCACGCGGTCAACGGCGCGGGCGACGTCATGATCACCGTCGCGCTGGCCTCGACGGTGTTCTTCTCGGTGCCCACCGACGAGGCCCGGGGGCGTGTAGCGCTCTACCTGGCCATCACGATGGCCCCGTTCACGGTCCTCGCGCCGGTGATCGGCCCGCTCCTCGACAAGCTGCCGCACGGCCGCCGGGTCGCGATGGCCGGGACCATGCTCGCCCGTGCCCTGCTCGCGCTGATCATCTCGGGGGCCGCGGCCAGCGGCAGCCTGGAGCTGTATCCGGCGGCGCTCGGGGTGCTGGTCGCGTCCAAGGCGTACGGGGTCGTACGCAGTGCCGTGGTGCCCCGGCTGCTGCCGCCCAGGTTCTCTCTGGTGAAGGCGAACTCGCGGGTGACCCTGGGCGGGCTGCTGGCCACGGGTGTCGCCGCGCCCATCGGGGCGGGGCTCCAGTCGATCGGCTCGCCCTGGCCGCTCTACGGCGCCTTCGTGATCTACATGGCCGGCGCGTTCCTGTCCTTCACCCTGCCCGCGAAGGTCGACTCGGCCAAGGACGAGGACATCGCGCTGCTCGCCGCCGACGAGCGGCATCTGCACGGCCCGCACCGCAAGGAGGAGCTGAAGCGGCCGGGGCTGCGCACGGTCGGGCCGGCCGTCACGAACGCGCTCGGCGCCAACGCCGCCCTGCGCTGTCTGTCCGGCTTCCTGATCTTCTTCCTCGCCTTCCTGCTGCGCGAGCACCCGCTGACCGGCGAGAGCGCGGCGGTGTCGATGGGGATAGTGGGCGTGGCCGCCGGCGCGGGCAACGCGCTGGGTACGGCGGTCGGGGCGTGGCTCAGGTCCCGGGCGCCGGAGATCATCATCGTGACGGTGGTGGCGGTGGTGCTGGGGGCGGCGATCGTCGCGGCGGTGTTCTTCGGCGCGTTCCTGGTGGCGTGTCTGGCCGCGGTCGCCGGGTTCGCGCAGGCGCTGGCCAAGCTGTGTCTGGACGCGCTGATCCAGCGGGACGTGCCGGAGCAGGTGCGGACGTCGGCGTTCGCCCGGTCGGAGACCTTGTTGCAGATGGCCTGGGTGTTCGGCGGGGCGGTGGGCATCGTGATGCCGCTCAACGGCACGCTGGGCCTGGCGGTGGGCGGCGCGTTCGTCGCCGTGGGCTGGCTGACCACGGTGCGCGGTCTGCTGAGCTCGGCGCGGCACGGCGGCACGGCGCGAGCGCGAGTGGCGTAACGAACCGGGCACGCCGCACCCCGCGTGGGGAAGGGCCGGGACACGCCAGATAGCCTTCGGACATGACCACGCTGCACTCCGTTGTTGTGCGACGCCGCCGCGCCGTCGCCGCCGCCGGCGCCGTTTCCGCCGGACTGCTTCTGCTGTCGGCCTGCGACAAGCCGACACCGATGTCGACGATCACCGTCGGCACGAGCTCGGTCAACTCCGAGGCCACTTGTTACAACGACGGCGACGCCCTCGACACGGCGTCGCTGACGAAGTGCCTGAAGGACACCGACCTCAAGTCCATCAAGGTGGACCCGGACGAGACCGTGCGCTTCGGGGTGGACCCGAAGATCGCGGACAACGGCTGGACGATCCTGATGAACGGCCAGCCCCTGACCGACTCCAGCAAGAAGACGTACCGGACCATCCCGGGCAGCGTGTTCTTCAACGCCCAGTACGGCGCCCAGGGCAACTCGACCCTGGTGTCCATCAAGGAGGGCGAGAAGACGGTCACGGGTCTGTGGTCCTTCAAGCTGAAGAAGGACTCCTGACCACGTCGTCCGTAGCCGGCTTCCGGGTCCTGGTGGCCACCGCGGTACCCGCCGAGCGGGACGCGGTGGCTCGGGCGTTTCCCGGTGCCGACGTGGTGGCCGCCGGGGTGGGCCCCGCCCTCGCCGCCGCCTCCACCGCGACCGCCCTCACCACCGCCGCGCTGCGCGGCACCCCCTACGGCCTGGTCGTCTCCGCCGGGATCGCCGGCGGTTTCCTGCCCGAGGCGCCCCTAGGTTCCCTCGTCGTCGCCGACGAGATCACCGTCGCCGATCTGGGCGCCGAGACACCGGAGGGGTTCGTTCCGGTCACCGGGCTGGGCTTCGGGACCGTCACCCACCGTCCGCCGGATTCACTCGTACGAGAGGTGACCGCGGCGACCGGCGCGCTCGCCGGCACCGTCCTCACCGTCTCGACCGTGACCGGAACCGCGGCCCGCGCCGCCGAGCTGCGCGCCCGCCACCCGCGTGCCCTCGCCGAGGCCATGGAGGGCTTCGGGGTCGCCGAGGCGGCCGCCGCGCACGGCACGCCCGTACTGGAGATCCGCGCGGTCTCCAACCCCGTCGGCCCGCGCGACCGCGACGCCTGGCGCATCGGCGACGCCCTCGCGGCCCTGGCCGAGGGGTTCGGGAAGCTGGCGCCCGTACTGGAGAGTTGGAAACAGGTATGACTGCCCACGGTGAGCCCGAGGCGCTGCGGATCGCGTACTCGCCCTGCCCCAACGACACCTTCGTCTTCGACGCCCTCGCCCATGGCCGGGTCCCGGGCGCGCCCGCCCTCGACGTCACCTTCGCGGACATCGACCTCACCAACGGCATGGCCGAGCGCGGCGAGTTCGACGTGCTGAAGGTGTCGTACGCGGTGCTGCCGTACGTCCTCGACGAGTACGCCCTGCTGCCGTGCGGCGGCGCGCTGGGCCGGGGCTGCGGGCCGCTGGTGCTGACGCGGGAGGCCGGGGCTGGGGGCACCTCCCACGCTTTCGGCAGTGGGGGACTGACGGGGCGTACGGTCGCGGTGCCCAGCGAGAAGTCGACCGCCTACCTGCTGTTCCGTCTCTGGGCGGCGGACACGCTGCCCGGCGGGGTCGGCGAGATCGTGGTCATGCCGTTCCACGAGATCATGCCGGCCGTGCGGGACGGGAAGGTCGACGCGGGGCTCGTCATCCACGAGGCGCGCTTCACGTACCAGAACTACGGGCTGCACAAGCTCGCCGACATGGGCGAGTATTGGGAGGACACCACCGGGCTGCCGATCCCGCTGGGCGCGATCGTCGCCAAGCGGTCACTGGGCGCGGACACGCTGCGGCTGCTCGCCGAGTCGATCCGTACGTCCGTGCACGCGGCCTGGGACGACCCCGAGGCCTCTCGCCCGTACGTCATGGAACACGCCCAGGAAATGGACCCGTCCGTCGCCGACCAGCACATCGGCCTGTACGTCAACGAGTTCACCTCGGAACTCGGCGAGGACGGCTATGCCGCTGTCCGGGGCCTGCTCACGCGAGCGGCGGCCGAGGGGCTGGTGCCGCCCCTCGGGCCGGGTGGGCTCGCGTTTCCCTGAGCGGGTGGGTCAGACGTCCAGCTGGTCGGCGACCGCCCGCAGCAGGCCGGCGATCTTCTTGCCGGAGGCCTTTTCGGGGTAGCGGCCCTTCTCGAGCATCGGGGTGATGTTCTCGAGGAGGGTCGTCAGGTCCTGCACGATGGAGGCCAGCTCGTCCGGCTTCTTGCGCTGCGCGGCCGCGACCGAGGGCGTGGGGTCCAGCACGACGACCGAGAGCGCCTGGTCGCCGCGCTGACCGGCGACCACGCCGAACTCCACCCGCTGTCCCGGCTTGAGTACGTCGACTCCGGCGGGGAGGACCGAGGAATGGACGAAGACGTCACCGCCGTCGTCGCGGGAGAGAAAGCCGAAGCCCTTCTCGCTGTTGAACCACTTGACCTTGCCGGTAGGCACGTCTGTCCTCGTCCTCGTACTCGTCGGAAAACTGCTTCGGAAAACGGCTCTTGATAGCACTGGGGCGGGTCGACCATGACCCGCCGGTACCAAGGCTAATGGTCTTGGGGCGGCTGACAAGACGTCGCCCGGTTGTTCCTTCGCGCTGGGAACTACCCTGGTCGGGTGCGTGACAAAACCCAAACGAATTCCGCCGCACCCGGTGACGGACTGATCCGCGCCGGTGCCGTCGTGTTCTTCATCGGTGCCGTGGCCACTCTCGTCACCGTGGCCCCGCTCTTCCTCGGCGCGAAACCATTTCCGGCGTTCATGTACGGCCTGTGCATGCTGATGGGCGTCGGCTTCCTCGTCGCGGGCGCCGGCGTGCTGCGCTCGGTCGCGGCGGGACGGCGACAGGCGCGGGCCTCGCGTTAGGACGGACGCCAGGGCCTGCCCGGCCTGCGACCCGATCCGCCGGACAGGCGCTACGCGGCCCGGCGGTACTCCGTGAGCCAGGCCGGGAGTTCGGTCAGGTCGGTGAGGACCACGTCCGCGCCCGCCGCGCGCAGTTCCTCCGCGTCGCACGGACCGGTCGCCACGGCCACGGACAGGGCGCCCGCCGTGCGTGCCCCGCGTATGTCACCCACATGGTCGCCGACATAGACGCCCGCGCCGTGCTCGCGCAGCGCCCGCGCCTTCTCCTCGGCCCACAGGTCGCCGACGACCGCGTCGGGCTCGATGCCGAGGTGGGCGAGGTGCAGCTTGGCGTTCGGCTCGTACTTGGCGGTGACGACGATCGTCCGTCCGCCGGCCTCCCGCACCGCGTCGATCGCCTCGCGCGCGCCCGGCAGCGCGGGCGTCGCGGTGATGGCGATCATGGGGTACATCTCCCGGTACAGCTCGCTCATCGGCGCCACCTGCTCGGCCGGGAACCAGTTGACCAGCTCGTCTGCCAGCGGCGGTCCCAGCCGGGTCACCGCCAGGTCGGCGTCGATGTACGTCCCCGTCCGCTCCGACAGCGCCTGGTAGCAGGCGCGGATGCCGGGGCGGGAGTCGATCAGGGTCATGTCGAGGTCGAAGCCGACGGTCAGCGGGCGTGAGGTCATATGGGCCATTGTGCCCAGGCGGTACGGCACCCAGGCCCGCCGCGACTGTGAGCTGGGCAACCGTCACGGTCGCCGCGAAGGTCACCGTCGCTGCGAACGCCAGACCAGGAACAGCGCCGAGGCCACGGCCGCGCCACGCACCACCCACGGCCAGGTCTCGGCCAGGGCGTCGTTCATATGGCCCTGGGCGATGGGGGTGCCCCAGCGGCCGTTGTCGCGGCCCCAGAGCCAGACCAGGCCGGCCGCGAGCGCCAGGCCCGGCACGCCCATCACGGCCCACTTGCTCTCCGCCGGGGTGAGCCGACGGGAGCCGTACGCGATGAGCCAGCCCAGGATCAGGACGAACGGGTTGCCCATGACCGCCCCGGCCACGAGCGCGGCGGCGGCCAGCAGCAGGAGCGGGTTGGTCCAGCCGGCGGCGGGGCGGGGCAGGGGGAGCCTGCGGCGGCGGGCGCGGGTGGCGGGGTCCGGGGCGGCCACCGTGTCCCTGGCGTCCGTGGCGTCCTCGACGGCCACCACGGGCGGCTCCGTCTCCTTCGCCGGTTCCTTCTCCAGGCTCGGCGGCTGCCTGAGCAGCTCGGGGATCTCCACCCCGCCGACGAACCCCGGCACGCTGTCGCCCACCCCGAAGGGGCCGCTGTCCACCCGCCACCAGTCGGGCTGCGCGGCGCTGTCGCCGAGTTCGTCCGCGCCCGCCAGGTGCGGCGGGGACGCGGCACGGGAGGGCGGGGCCGGGTCCGGCTCGGCCGGGCGCGGGCGGGGTACGACCCGGCGCAGCCCCTTCGGCCGTGTGCCGTCCTCGCCGTCCCGCTGTACGGGCACCGCGGCGGGCGGCGCCTCGGGGGGCCCGCCGGTGCCGCCCGCCGCCGTGACGACCTCGTCCGGGGTGCCGAGGCGGTCCAGGATGCGGCGGACCGCGGCGGGACTGTCCACCGTGGTCTTCGCCCGGTGCCGGTCGATCTCGTTGCGCAGCTCCGTCACGAGGCGCATCCGTGCGGATGACGCCAACTGGCGTTGCTGGGCCATGTCGCCTACGCGGCTCAGGTATTCGTAGACGACCTGGTCGCTCTCAATCCCCACGAAGTCCCTCCGGGGGTTCGGCCGTTGTTTCCCCGGGTCGAAGGTACCGCGTACCGGCCCTGGGGGCTGCCGCCCCCGGACCCCCGCAGCGGCCTGGACGGCCTCGTCCTCAAACGCCGGACGGGCTGAGAAAAGCGGACCGGGGTCTGAGTCGTACCCACCCGCTAACGTGGGGCAGATGAGCACCGAGGACCGCCCGGCGCCCCGCTCCCTCGCGGAAGCGCTCCGCGCGCGCGACGACGCATCCCTGGCCGGGCTGCTGCGCGCGCGCCCGGATCTCATCACGCCCGTGCCGACCGACCTCACGCAGCTGGCGACCCGTGCGGGGACGCGGGCCTCGGTGCTGCGGGCGCTGGAGCGGCTGGACCGGTTCGCGTTGCAGACGGCGGAAGCGCTGGCCGTGGCGGCGGACCCGGCGACGTACGACGAGGTGCTGGGGCTGATGGCGGGGGACGCCGGTGATCCGGTGGTCACGGCGGCGCTGCCCCGTGCCGTGGGGACCCTGCGCGAGCAGGCCCTGGCGTGGGGCGGCGACGACCGGCTGCGGCTGGTGCGGACCGCCCGTGAGCTGCTCGCGCCGTCCGCGCAGCATCCGTCGCCGACGGGGCTGGGGCCCGCCGTGCAGGAGGCGACGTCGGGGATGTCGCCGGGGCGGATCCAGGAGATCGTCACCACGGCCGGGCTGACGTCCACCCATGACTCGGTGTCGGCGGCGGCCGCGCTGGCCGCCCTGTTCACGGACCGGAAGCGGATGGCGGCGCTGCTCGACGAGGCGCCCGCGGAGTCGCTGGAGGTGCTGGACCGGCTGGTGTGGGGGCCGCCGTACGGGCAGGTCACCGCCGATCCGGCGGCCCGGCTGCGCTGGCTGCTCGATCGCGGTCTGCTGCTGCCGACGGCGCCCGGCACGGTCGTACTGCCCCGGGAGGTCGCCCTGCATCTGCGTGCGGGCCGCGCGCACCGGGAGCCGGAGCCGGTGCCGCCCGCCGTGGAGCCGGCCTCGGCGCACCGGCCCGAGATGGTGGACGCGACGGCGGCGGGGCAGGCGTACACCGCGCCGGCCACCGTCGAGGAGCTGCTGAAGGAGTGGGACGAGGGCGGGCCCGCGGTGCTGCGGGCCGGGGGCCTGAGCGTGCGGGACCTGAAGCGGACGGCCGTCGCCCTGGACGTGGCCGAGCCGGTCGCCGCGTTCTGGATCGAGCTGGCCTACGCGGCGGGGCTGCTGGCCTCCGACGGTGAGGCGGACGAGCGGTACGCGCCGACCCCGGCGTACGACGAGTGGCTGGAGCAGCCCGTGGCCCAGCGCTGGGCGCGGCTGGCCGAGGCGTGGCTGACGGTGACGCGGACGCCGGGGGTGATCGGCGGGCGGGACGCGAAGGACCGTACGTTGTCGGCGCTGGGGCCGGGTCTCGACCGGTCCGCGGCGCCCGAGGTGCGGCACCGGGTGCTGTCGCTGCTGGCGGGGCTGCCGGCGGGCGGGGCGCCGTCCGCCGAGGCCGTGCTGGAGCGGCTGCGCTGGGAGCGGCCGTTGCGCGGACCGCAGCGGGAGGACGATCTGCGGTCCCGGCTGGCCACGTGGACGCTGTCGGAGGCGGAGCTGCTCGGGGTGACGGGCCGGGGCGCGTTGTCCGCGCACGGGCGTGCCCTGATCGGGGCGCCGGCACCGCGTACGGGCGGGAAGGCGCCCGCCGGGCCGGGTGACAAGCTGCCCGTGCACCACCGTCATCACCTGCCGGCGGTCCGGGAGCCCCTTTCCGCGGCCGAGCAGGCCGTCGCGACGGCCGCCGCCGCCCGGGTGCTGGCCCCGCTGCTCCCGGAGCCCCTGGACCATGTGCTGCTCCAGGCCGATCTGACGGCGGTGGCGCCGGGTCCGCTGAAGCGGCCGCTGGCCGACATGCTGGGGGTGCTCGCGGACGTGGAGTCCAAGGGGGGTGCCACCGTCTACCGGTTCACGCCCGCCTCGGTACGGCGTGCCCTGGACGCCGGGCGTGCCGCGTCGGACCTGCACGCCTTCCTCGCCGCGCACTCCCGTACGCCGGTGCCGCAGCCGCTCGCGTATCTGATCGACGACGTGGCCCGTAAGCACGGGCATCTGCGGGTGGGGGCCGCGTCGGCCTATGTGCGCTGCGACGACGACGCGGTGCTGAGCGAGATCCTGGCGGACCGGCGGGCGGCGGCTCTGCGGCTGCGCCGGCTGGCGCCGACGGTGCTGGCGGCCCAGGCCGATCCGGCGACGTTGCTGGAGGGCCTGCGCGGGTTGGGGTTCGCCCCGGCCGCCGAGTCCGCCGAGGGGGATGTGCTGATCACCCGGGCCCATGCCCACCGCACCCCGCCGCGTACCGCCCCGGAGCCGGTTCCGGACGGCCCGCCGCCGCCCGACGGCACTCTCCTGTCGGCCGCGATCCGGGCGATCCGCGCGGGCGATCTCGCCGCCACCGCCCCGCGCAAGCCCGCCACCGCCACCGGCACCGGCACCCCGGTCTCCGACGGCGACCTGCCCCGCACCAGCTCCGCGGAGACCCTCGCCACCATGCAGGCCGCCGTCCTCACCGGCGGGGCCCTCTGGATCGGCTATGTGAACGCCGAGGGCACCGCCAGCCAGCGGGTCATCGCCCCGATCCGGGTCGAGGGCGGTTTCGTGACGGCGTACGACCACACGGCGGACGAGGTGCGGACGTATCCGCTGCACCGGGTGACGGGCGTGGCGGAGCTGGCGGACGACTGACCGCCGGTCTCAGCAGTCCCCGACGGGCGCGTCCGCGGCCAGGCCGAAGTGGGTGCGGGCGGCGGCCTCCAGGGCGTCGGAGGGCATCGAGTCGACGAGCGACGAGGCGAAGACACCGAGGTGTTTCCTGGTCCACCGGCCGTTCCCCGCGCCGTCGGGGGCCTCCTCCCGCGACACGACGCGGTAGCCGCCGTCCGTGTCCCGCGCCAGGCTCACCACCTGCGGGACCTGTCCGGCGCTGCACTCGACCAGGGTGCGGCCGTGCATCCCGTACTCGACGCACAGCGTGTCGACGCCCGCCCGGACGGCATCCCCGTGCTCCTCCAGGCCGATGGGCTCCGCCCGGCAGAACCAGCGCGCGTCCAGCGCGGGCACGGCCTCGCCGTAGCCGCTGCCGTGCGCCTCCGCCACGAGCCGGGCCTCGATCACCGGCCGTACCTGGCTCCACAGCCGCGTGTCGACGTCCGCGGCCGACGGCCGCGTGCCGACGTCCGCCGGCCGCATCGCCCAGGTGCCCGTGGCGGCCAGCACCACGACGGCTCCCACACCGGTGGCCCATCTGCGTCCCGACATCCGCGAACTCCTCACCGCCCCCGCGCCCGCGCACACCGCGCCGCCGCTCACGTGGTGAGACATCCGAACGGCGCGTGGAGTTGCCCCGGAGCCGCCCGGGGAAGAGCGGGCCCCCGTTTCGGGGCGCGGTGCGGCACACTGGACGTTTGGTCCATGCGGAAGGAATGACGTACGTGAATGGTCCGCTGATCGTCCAGTCCGACAAGACCCTGCTCCTGGAAGTCGACCACGAGCGGGCCGGCGACTGCCGTCGGGCCATCGCGCCGTTCGCCGAGCTGGAGCGGGCGCCGGAGCACATCCACACGTACCGGGTGACGCCGCTGGGGCTGTGGAACGCGCGGGCAGCGGGGCACGACGCCGAGCAGGTGGTGGACGCGCTGGTGCAGTACAGCCGGTATCCGGTGCCGCACGCGCTGCTCGTCGACATCGCCGAGACGATGGACCGGTACGGGCGGCTGACGCTGGCCAAGCACCCGGCGCACGGGCTGGTGCTCTCCACCACGGACCGGCCGGTGCTGGAGGAGGTGCTGAAGTCCAAGCGGATCGCTCCGCTGGTCGGCGCCCGGATCGACCCGGACACCGTCGTCGTGCACCCTTCCGAGCGCGGGCAGATCAAGCAGACGCTGCTGAAGCTGGGCTGGCCGGCCGAGGACCTCGCCGGGTACGTGGACGGTGAGGCGCACCCGATCGAGCTGGCCGAGGACGGATGGGCGCTCAGGCCCTACCAGAAGCAGGCCGTGGAGAACTTCTGGCACGGCGGCAGCGGTGTCGTCGTGCTGCCCTGCGGCGCGGGGAAGACGCTGGTCGGGGCCGGGGCGATGTCGGAGGCCAAGTCGACGACGCTGATCCTCGTCACGAACACCGTCTCGGCCCGGCAGTGGAAGCACGAGCTGGTGAAGCGGACCTCGCTGACCGAGGACGAGATCGGCGAGTACAGCGGTACGCGCAAGGAGATCCGGCCGGTCACCATCGCGACGTACCAGGTGCTGACCACGAAGCGGAAGGGCGTCTATCCCCACCTGGAGCTGTTCGACTCCCGGGACTGGGGGCTGATCGTCTACGACGAGGTGCACCTGCTGCCCGCGCCGGTCTTCAAGTTCACCGCCGACCTCCAGGCGCGGCGACGGCTCGGGCTGACGGCGACGCTCGTGCGCGAGGACGGGCGGGAGTCGGACGTCTTCTCGCTGATCGGGCCGAAGCGGTTCGACGCGCCGTGGAAGGAGATCGAGGCGCAGGGGTACATCGCGCCCGCCGACTGCGTCGAGGTCCGGGTCAATCTGACGGACGCCGAGCGGCTGGCGTACGCGACCGCCGAGACGGAGGAGAAGTACCGCTTCTGTGCGACGACGGACACCAAGCGGAAGGTGACCGAGGCGATCGTGCGGCGGTTCGCCGGGCAGCAGATCCTCGTCATCGGGCAGTACATCGACCAGCTCGACGAGCTGGGCGAGCATCTGAACGCGCCGGTGATCAAGGGTGAGACGTCGAACGCGCAGCGCGAGAAGCTCTTCGACGCCTTCCGGGAGGGCGAGATCAGCGTGCTGGTGGTGTCGAAGGTGGCGAACTTCTCCATCGACCTGCCGGAGGCGACCGTGGCCATCCAGGTGTCGGGGACGTTCGGCTCCCGGCAGGAGGAGGCCCAGCGCCTGGGGCGGGTGCTCCGTCCGAAGGCCGACGGCCACCAGGCCCACTTCTACTCCGTCGTCGCCCGCGACACCATCGACCAGGACTTCGCCGCCCACCGCCAGCGGTTCCTGGCGGAACAGGGTTACGCGTACCGGATCGTGGACGCGGACGAGCTCCTCGCGGAGAGCTGAGCACCCAGCAGCGCCAGCCCCAGCAGCGGGTACGGCGACGCCAGCGGTTGCTGCCACCAGGGCAGTCGGAGGTCCAGATCGCCCTGGTGGGGCAGCAGCCACATCAGGCGTGCCGTGAACAGCACGGCCGCGACGGCCGCCAGGCGGGTGCGGCCCTCCGCCAGGAGTACGGCGATGAGCGGCACGCACCACACCCAGTGGTGGGACCAGCTGATGGGGCAGACGAGCAGGGTGGTGAAGGCGGTCAGCAGGATTCCCCAGCGGTCCTCGGGGGCGCGGGCCGCCAGCCACAGGCCGAGCACGCCGAGGGCTGTCGCCGGGAGCAGCCAGGCGGGTCCGGGGGCCGGGTCCCCCAGCATCCGCGCGATCAGCCCTTGCAGGGACTGGTTGTCGATGATCCAGGGTTTGCCGACGCGGTCGGTCTCGTAGAGGCGGCGGGTGAAGAAGTCGACGCTGGCGGCGGGCAGCGCGAGGGTGCCGAGCAGGACGGTCGCGGTCAGTGCCGCCGTCGCCGTGGCGGCCTCCCGGTGGCGGTGACGCAGCAGCAGACAGGCGATGAACACGGCGGGCACGAGTTTGATCCCGGCCGCGACGCCCACGGCGGCCCCCTTGGCGCGGGCGCCGGCCGGCCGGGTGAGGTCCCACAGGGTCAGGCAGATGATCGCCAGGTTGATCTGGCCGAACACGAGGGTCTGGAAGACCGGTTCGAGCCAGAGGGCGAGTGCCGTGGCGGTGCGCAGGGCGGGCGGGGACAGGGTGCGCCCCGCGAGGCGGGCGGAGAGGGTGACGAGGCAGGCGAGCAGGAGCGCGTTGCCCGCGAGAGAGATGAGCTTGAGGGCCGGGACGGGGATCCAGGTCGTCGGGACGAACAGGACCGCCGCGAAGGGCGGATACGTCGCCGGCAGCTGCCATTCGGTGACGGTGAGGCCGTAGAGGTCGCCGCCGTGGGCGACGGCCTCGCCCTCGGCCCGGTAGACCAGCGTGTCGGCCATCGGGACGCGCTGCCAGACGCAGAGGACGGCGAGGGAGGAGAGGGAGACGACGAGGAGGACGCAGGACATCACCGACCGTTTTGGCACGGTGATGAACTTATGCGGTCACTTGGGGCGTATGCCTGCTTCCTCGCCGTACTCGCCGAGGACGACGACGCTGAACGCCGCGCTCACGAAGACTTTGACGGCGCGGAGTGCGTCGCCCAGGCGGTGGTGGGGGACGCCGTCGACGGCCGTGGCTCCGGCCGGGCGGGCGGGGGCTGGGTGGATGGTTGCTGCGCTCATGTCTCCATGGTGGAACTCGGACACAGCGATCGCATCGGCCCCGAGGACCGATCCCGGGCATATTTCGGTCCACCCACGGTCGGACCCTCCCCTAGGCCGGAGGTACTACCCCCTAAGGGTCCCTAGGGGGTCCTGGGGGACGGAAAAGGATTGGCTACCGCCGCCCCGCCCTCACTACAATCTCCGCTCCTGCCCGCCTCCTCACGGAGTGCCGCCGTCCGGCCGGAAACCGGTCGGCACCCCCACCGCACGCGCCCCACCAGGCCCCTCGGAGGCACCCCCTTGTCCACGCCCACCCACGACCCCCTCGCCCGGGAACGCTCCCACCTCGCCGCCTCCCGCGCCGCCCTGCGCGCCATGCGCGAGGACGTGGAGTCGCTCGACATCAAGGATGTCACCGCGAACTGGGTGAACGCCGAGGTGCTCGCCCGCCAGATCGACGAGCGCATCAAGGCGCTGGCCGACCTCAGCGGCACCCCGCTGTTCTTCGGCCGCCTCGACTATCTGCACGCGCCCGGAGCCGAACAGGCCGAGGGCGCCGAGGGAGAGCAGTTCTACATCGGGCGGCGGCATGTGCACGACGCCGACGGCGACCCGATGGTCATCGACTGGCGTGCGCCGGTCTCGCAGCCGTTCTACCGGGCGTCCAAGAAGGACGCGATGGACATCGGGCTGCGCCGCCGCTTCGGGTACACCGGCGGCGACCTCACGGCGTACGAGGACGAGCACCTCTCCGACCCCGCCGAGGCGGCCTCGACCAGCAAGCTGCTCCAGCAGGAGATCGAGCGCCCGCGTGTCGGCCCGATGCGTGACATCGTCGCCACGATCCAGCCGGAGCAGGACGAGATCGTCCGCAGCGGGCTCGGCGGCACGGTCTGTGTGCAGGGGGGCCCGGGGACCGGGAAGACGGCCGTGGGCCTGCACCGGGTCGCGTATCTGCTGTACGCCCACCGGGACCGGCTCGCCCGCACCGGCACCCTGGTCATCGGGCCGAACCGGTCCTTCCTGCACTACATCGAGCAAGTACTCCCGGCGCTGGGCGAGTTGGCCGTCCGGCAGGCCACCGTCGACGACCTCGTGGGCCAGGTCGAGGTGCGCGGCACCGACGACGCGGCGGCGGCGCTCGTCAAGGGGGACGCGCGGATGGCGGAGGTGCTGCGCAAGGCCCTCTACTCGCACGTCACCATGCCCACCGAGCCCGTGGTCGTGGTCCGCGGCTCCCGGCGCTGGCGCGTCCCGGCGTACGAACTCGAAGGCCTGGCACGCGAGTTGCTGGACCGCGACATCCGCTACGGTGCCGCCCGCGAGGCCCTGCCGCAGCGGGTCGCGCACGCGGTGCTGGTGCAGATGGAGCGCTCGGGCGAGGCCCCGGACGACCGGGTGCAGGACGCGGTGGCCCGCAACAGCGCGGTGAAGGCGGCGGTGAAGGCGGTCTGGCCGGCCGTCGAGCCGGCGAAACTCGTCCTGCGTCTGCTGACCGACGCCGATTTCCTCGCCGTACACGCCGACGGGATCCTCGACGAGGAGGAGCAGAAGACGATCCTGTGGGCGAAGCCGGTGCGCAGCGTGAAGTCGGCCAGGTGGTCGGCGGCGGACGCGGTGCTGATCGACGAGGCGACGGATCTCGTGCAGCGCACGCACTCGCTCGGGCACGTCGTCCTCGACGAGGCGCAGGACCTGTCCCCCATGCAGTACCGGGCCGTCGGCCGCCGCTGCACCACCGGCTCCGCGACCGTCCTCGGCGACCTGGCGCAGGGCACCACCCCGTGGGCGACCCGGAGCTGGGACGAGGCCCTCGGCCACCTGGGGAAGACGGACGGGGTGGTGGAGGAGCTGACCGCCGGTTTCCGTGTCCCGACGGACGTCATCACCTACGCCTCGCGGCTGCTGCCGCACATCGCGCCGGGCCTCACCCCGGTCGCCTCGGTCCGCGAGAACCCGGGCTTCTTCGAAGTCCGCGGCATCGACGGCACCGCCGAGGTCGTCGCCGCGTGCGAGGAGCTGCTCCGCAACGAGGGTTCGACCGGCCTGATCGCCGCCGACGCCCGCGTCCCCGCCCTCGCCGAGGCGCTCACCGCGGCCGGGATCACATATCTGGCCCCGGGTGAGGAGACGACGGCGGACACCCGGCTGACCCTGGTCCCCGCCTCGCTCGCCAAGGGCCTGGAGTACGACTACGTGGTCCTCGACGAGCCCCAGGCCGTGGTCGACGGCGAACCGGACGAGCGCACGGGTCTGCGCCGCCTGTACGTGACCCTGACCCGAGCGGTGTCGGGCCTGATCGTCACCCACGCGACCGCGCTGCCGCCGCAGCTGGCGTGAGCCGGCGTCAGGGCCGGGGCGCGTCCAGCGCCTCCCGCCACTGAGCCACCGCCGCCGCCGACACCGGGCCGTCCCAGCCTCCCGGTCTGGCCGCCCCGCCGATGTGGAAGCCGTCGATGCCCGCGGCGCGCAGGGCCGGCACATGGTCGAGGCGGAGGCCGCCGCCGACGAGGAGGCGCTGCTCGTATCCGGGCTCGCCGTGCCGGCGGGCCTCGGTGAGCAGGGTGGGCAGTCCTTCGTCGACGCCGGTGGCGGAGCCGGCGGTGAGGTAGCAGTCCAGGCCGGGCAGGTCGGCCAGTTGCTTGCGCAGGGCGGCGCGGTCGGCGGCGCGGTCGATCGCCCGGTGGAAGGTCCAGCGGCAGCCGTCCAGCTCGGCGACGACCCGCTCCACGGCGTCGAGGTCCACCCCGCCGTCGGGGCCGAGGAAGCCGAGCACGAACTGGTCGGCCCCGGCCGCGCGGAGTTCGCGCGCGGCCCCGACCAGACCGTCGGCCTCCCCGGCGGCGAACCCGTCGGCGAGCCGCAGCATCACGCGCAGGTCGAGGTCGACGGCGGCACGGATCCCGGCGAAGGTCCGGACGGGCGGGGTGAGCCCGTCGGCGGCCATGTCGGTGACCAGCTCGAGGCGGTCCGCGCCTCCGGCCTGGGCGGCGACCGCGTCCTCCGGATCGAGGGCGATCACCTCCAGAACCGCACGCGTGCTCATGCTCATCGGACCCCTTCCGTCGGTGTGCCCTGGAGCGGCTACAGGTCTAGTCCAATCTCAGGGTACGTCGGGAGGGCACCGGCTCGCGAGAGCGCCACCGGGCAGGGGCGTGGAATCAGCCGAAGATGTTCAGCTCCCCCACCTCCGCCCCGGCCAGCTCGTACGGGGCCGCCGTGAGCGGCCGACCCGAGTACAGCCGTACGAGCGTGGCGGCGTCCCCGATGAAGCGCGCCGGGGTCCGCGTCCCGCTCTCCGCCCCCAGCCGCAGCGGCTCGTCCACGTCGTCGAGGTCGGCGTGCAGCGGCAGCCGGCCCTTCTCGCGGGTGATCCAGGTCAGCAGGGTGAGCGCGTGCGGCAGGCCGGCGCCGGAGTAGGCCCCCGGTTCGCCGAAGGTCTCGCGGACGTCGCCCGCGTGCACCCACTCCCCGAGGGCGACCATGTCCAGCACCCCGCCCGCCTTGGCGATCACCGGCCCGGCCTCGGTCATTCCGCGTTCCAGCTCGTCGACCACCCGCGCGTTCGTCCACGCGGCGCGCTCGGCGATGTCCCGGTCGTTCGACGCCGGCGAGAACACCCCCTTCTCGAAGCGTCTCTCCACCACCCGCGTCAGCGCGGCCGAACAGTGCGCGAGCACGTCCCGCACCGTCCATCCCGGACACGCGGCGGTCGCCAGCGCGAAGTCCGCCTCGGAACGGGCCCGCAGCAGCGGTACCAGCGCGTCCCGCTCCACGGCCAGCAGCCGGCCGGGGAGTTCGGGGTCCCGTGTTTCCTTCATGGTCACGTCAGTCATACCGACCAAGCTAGGCCGCGCGGCGCACGGGAGGCGGGAGAATGAGCTCATGGCCGATCTCGACGTCCTACGCGCCCGTTTCGCCCGTGCCCTGGAGGGGGCCCGCGCCCCCGGCGGCGGCAAGGACCCGGTGCCGTACGCCGACAACCTCCTCGCCCGCTGGCAGGAGCCGCAGCGGCACTACCACACGCTCACGCACCTCACCGCGGTCCTCGACCACGTCGACGTACTGGAGGAGTACGCGGGCGACCCGGACGTCGTGCGCCTGGCGGCCTGGTTCCACGACGCCGTCTACCTGCCCGAACGGTCCGAGAACGAGGAGCGGTCGGCCCGGCTCGCCGAACGCGCGCTCCCCGAGGCCGGGGTCCCGGAGGGGAAGACCGCCGAGGTCGCCCGGCTGGTCCGGCTCACCGTGACGCACGACCCCGGCGACGAGGACCGCGACGGCCAGGTGCTGTGCGACGCCGACCTGGCGGTCCTCGCCGCGCCGCCCTCCGCGTACGCCGCGTACACCGCCGCGGTCCGCGAGGAGTACCACTTCGTGCCGAACGACGCCTTCCGCGCGGGGCGGGCCGCGATCCTGCGGCAACTCCTGGAACTGCCCAGGCTGTTCAGGACGCCGTACGGGCAGGAGAAGTGGGAGGCGACGGCCCGCTACAACCTCGCCGGCGAGCTGGAAATGCTGTCGACCTGAGCGGCCCGGCCCGCTTAGTGTGCGGCCCATGCGTGCCATAGGTGGGGATCAGGTGGAAGAGGCCGTCGCGGGCTGCGTGGCGGCACTGCGGCCGGCGGTGGAACGGGACTGGGAAGGCGTGAAGGCCGCGGGACTGGACTGGAGCTGCCATCAGACGGCGTTCCACATCGCCGAGGACCTCGTCGCGTACGCCGCCAACCTGGCGGGACGCGCCCAGGACGACTACGTGCCGTTCGAGATCACCCTCGACGACGGCACCGACAACGCGGGCCTGCTGCACGTCGTCGAGTCGACCGGAGCCCTGCTCGCCGCCGCCGTCCGCACCGCCCCGCGCGAGGTCCGCGCCTTCCACCCCTACCCCTTCCGCAGCGCCGACCGCGAGGGCTTCGCCGCGATGGGCATCGCCGAGGTGCTGCTGCACACGCATGACATCGCCCAGGCCCTGGGGCTGCCCTACGAGCCGTCCGAGGAGCTGGCCGAGTCCGTCCTGACCTGGCTCTTCCCGCACGTCCAGCCCGGCCCGGCCGCCTGGCCGACCCTGCTGTGGGCCACCGGCCGGGGCGAGCTGTCCGGCCGTGCCCCGGTCACCGAGTGGCGCTGGCGCAACAACCTGGTCATCCCCACCGAACGCCTCACCCTGGTCGGCGTCCGGCCCGCCGCCGCCCGCGATCTGCGGCTGGGCGGCGACGGCGGCTTCGAGTGGGTCGACGGCGGGCCGTTCCAGGGCACGCGGGACGCCGCCGGGATGGTGGTCAAGGCGTACGAAGCGGGCGTGCACCGGCCGGAGTTCGGGCTGTTCGCGCTCGTCCGCCGGGAGGACGGCCGCGCGGTCGGCGGCATGGGCTTCCACGGCGCCCCGGACGAGGAGGGCCGCGCGGAGGTCGGGTACGACCTCGTCGAGGCCGCCCGCGGCCAGGGCTACGCCACCGAGGCCCTGCGCGCCCTGTCCGAGTGGGCGCTCGCCCGGGACGACGTACGGCTGCTGATGGCCACCGTCGACCAGGAGAACCTCCCCTCGCAGGCTGTGGTCACCCGGTCCGGCTACGACCGGGCGACCGTGGAGGAGGAGCGGACGGCCCGCGAGCAGGACGACATGGACAGCGTGCTCCAGCTGTATCTCCGCCGGGACTGAGGGCGCCCAGGGCAGGCCCTAAGGGCCCCCGCGGTACTTGCGCCTGCGCAGCCCGGACTTGTGCAGCAGCCGCACCACCTCGCGGCTGCTGACCTCCACCGCTCCGGCCCGTACGACGTCCGCGTACCGGTGGGAGGGGATGTCGTAGTGGTCGCGCTCGAAGGCCCGCCGGGGCACGCCCAGTTCCGCGGCGAAGCCGTGCAGCTCGTCGTACGAGACGTCGCTCACCAG
Organism: Streptomyces sp. NPDC046915; assembly: GCF_040644935.1. Lineage (NCBI taxonomy): Bacteria > Bacillati > Actinomycetota > Actinomycetes > Kitasatosporales > Streptomycetaceae > Streptomyces > Streptomyces sp. NPDC046915. The sequence continues at coordinate 248,537 of NZ_JBEYXB010000008.1, forward strand.
GTGCGACCACATGCGCCCGTGGCCGGGCCAGGTCGGCGGATCGATGTAGACCGTCACGGGCGCCTCACGACGGCGGCTCCCCGCCCGTCGCCGATCCCAGCGCGCCCACCGCCGCGACCTTCACACCCGCCTTGTGGCACACCCAGTGCGGGTCGGGCCCCAGCTCCGGCTCGACGTCCAGGGCGTGCGGGTCGCCGTGGCCGCACACCGGGCACAGCGGCCAGCGTCCGTACCGGTCCAGGAGCGCGTCCTGCACGTCCTGCGCGATCAGCCCCGCCACATAGCTCGCCCCCTCCGGCCACTGCTCGACCCACCATCGCCGCTGTACGACGGACTCCTCGACCAGCGAGACGACGTCGGCCTCGGCCACGTCACCGGCGACGAGGTCGGCCAGTACGAGGGCGCGGGCGGCATGCAGGGCCTGCTCCAGGGGGCTGATGGGGTCCATGAACCCATTGTGCGCACTCTTGACCGGGACACCGAGCCGAAAATATCTTTCATGGGTGACCCAGGATGTGAAGGAAATTTTCGGGGGAGCCCTGGCCGCCAAGGTCCGCACGCTCGCGCCGTCGATGACCCGCTCCATGCAGCGCGTCGCCGAGGCCGTCGCGAACGACCCGGCGGGCTGCGCGGCCCTCACGGTCACCGGCCTCGCCGAACTCACCGGCACCAGCGAGGCCACGGTCGTACGCACCGCCCGGCTGCTCGGCTATCCGGGTTACCGCGACCTCCGACTCGCGCTGGCCGGCCTCGCCGCCCAGCAGCAGTCCGGACGCGCGCCCGCCATCACCACCGACATCGCGGTCGACGATCCGATCGCCGACGTCGTCGCCAAGCTCGCCTACGACGAGCAGCAGACCCTCGCCGACACCGCCGCCGGCCTCGACACCGTGCAGCTGGGCGCCGCCGTCACCGCGCTCGCAGGCGCCCGGCGGACCGATGTGTACGGGATAGGCGCGTCGGGGCTCGTCGCACAGGACCTCACCCAGAAGCTGCTGCGGATAGGGCTCATAGCCCACGCGCACAGCGATCCCCATCTCGCCGTGACCAACGCCGTGCAGCTGCGGGCGGGGGACGTGGCGATCGCGATCACGCACTCCGGTTCGACGGGCGACGTCATAGAGCCGCTGCGGGTCGCGTTCGAGCGCGGGGCGACCACCGTCGCCGTCACCGGACGCCCGGACAGCGCGGTCACCCAGTACGCCGACCACGTGCTGACCACGTCGACCGCACGGGAGAGCGAACTGCGGCCGGCGGCCATGTCGTCCCGGACCGGTCAGCTCCTCGTGGTGGACTGCCTGTTCGTCGGTGTCGCCCAGCGGACCTACGAGACGGCGGCGCCGGCGCTGGCCGCCTCGTACGAGGCGCTGGCTCACCGGCATCGAAGTGGATCACGATAGACCCAGGGAAGCCGCGCTTACCCGCACCGGAAAGAGCTGCCCTCATGACCTCCGCCTCCCGCCCCCGTGACCTGCGCGCCCAGTTGGCGAGCCTGACCACCGAGGCCTTCCGCCCGGAGCTCGCCGGGATCGACCGGCTGCCCACCCTGGAGATCGCCCGCCTGATGAACGGTGAGGACACCGCCGTACCCACCGCCGTGGCCGAGCAGCTCCCGCGGATCGTGGCCGCGATCGACGCCGTCGCCGAACGCATGCGGCGCGGCGGCCGGCTGGTGTACGCGGGCGCGGGCACCGCCGGGCGGCTCGGCGTGCTGGACGCCTCCGAGTGCCCGCCGACCTTCAACACCGACCCCGACCGGGTCGTCGGCCTCATCGCGGGCGGCCCGGACGCCATGGTGACCTCCGTGGAGGGCGCGGAGGACTCCGAGGAGCTCGCGCACCGCGACCTGGACGCGCTCAAGCTGACCGCCGAGGACACGGTGGTCGGGATCTCCGCCTCCGGCCGCACCCCGTACGCCATCGGCGCCGTGGAACACGCCCGCGCCCAGGGCGCGCTGACCATCGGTCTGTCCTGCAACCGGGACAGCGCGCTCGCGGCGGCCGCCGACCACGGCATCGAGGTCGTCGTCGGCCCCGAGCTGATCACCGGCTCCACACGGCTGAAGGCGGGCACCGCCCAGAAGCTGGTCCTGAACATGCTGTCGACGATCACGATGATCCGGCTGGGCAAGACGTACGGGAACCTGATGGTCGACGTACGGGCCTCGAACGACAAGCTGCGGGCCCGCTCCCGCCGTATCGTCGCGCTGGCCACGGGGGCGGCGGACGGGGAGATCGAGAAGGCGCTCACCGAGACCGGCGGCGAGGTGAAGAACGCGATCCTGGTCCTCCTGGCCGGCGTCGACGGCCCGACGGCCGACCGCCTTCTGGAGGAGTCCGGCGGCCATCTGCGCGCCGCGCTGGCGGCGGCGTCCGGCTGACCGCACGCTCGGGGTGTGCAGACCTCGAACGAGACCGCCGTCGCCCTCCTCCCCCTGGTCGGCGGCCCCGCGAACGTCACCTCCGTCGCCCACTGCGTGACCCGGCTGCGGCTGGGTCTCGCCGACCGGTCGCTGGTGGACGAGGAGGCGCTGCGGGCGCTGCCCGGCGTCCTCGGTGTCGTGGACGACGACACGTACCAGATCGTGCTGGGCCCCGGAGCGGTGACGGAGGTCGCCGCACGGTTCGAGGCGCTGCTGGCGCCCCGCACCACCGCCGAGGAACTGGCCCTGCTGGGCTCCGGGTTGCGGGAGGAACGACGGCGGCACAACGCGACCCCGGTCAAGACCGCCCTGCGCCGGATCGCGAACGTCTTCGTCCCGCTCATCCCGGCACTGATCGGCTGCGGAATCCTCGCCGGCCTGGTCGGACTGCTGACGAACGCCGGCTGGCTGCCCGGCCTGACCCCCGCCCTCGCCGCCGTCGCCTCCGCCTTCATGGCGCTCATCGCGGTGTTCGTCGGCTATCAGACGGCGAAGGAGTTCGGGGGCACGCCGGTGCTCGGCGGGGCGGTGGCGGCCGTGGTGGTGTACCCGGGCGTGGCGAAGGTGACGGCGTTCGGCGTGCAGCTGGCACCCGGTCAGGGCGGGGTGCTCGGCGCGCTGGCGGCGGCGCTGCTGGGGACGTACGTGGAGAGGTGGTGCCGGGGACGGGTGCCGGGCGCTCTCGACGTGCTGCTGACCCCGACGGTGACCGTGCTGGTCGCCGGGCTGGCGACGCTCTACGGGCTCATGTACGCGGCCGGCCTCGTGTCCTCGGCGATCGGCACGGCGGCCGACTGGCTGCTGGCGACGACCGGCGCGTTCGCCGGGCTGGTCCTCGGCGGCCTGTTCCTGCCCCTGGTGATGCTGGGCCTGCACCAGGCCCTCATCCCCATCCACACCACCCTCATCGAACAGCAGGGCTATACGGTCCTGCTGCCCCTCCTCGCCATGGCGGGCGCCGGGCAGGTGGGCGCGGCCCTGGCGGTGTACGTCCGGCTGCGCCACGACACCTCGCTGCGCACGACGATCAGGTCGGCGCTCCCGGCGGGCCTGCTGGGCGTCGGCGAGCCCCTCATCTACGGCGTCTCGCTCCCCCTGGGCCGGCCGTTCCTGACCGCCTGCGTGGGCGGGGCGGCGGGCGGGGGCTTCATCGGGTTCTTCGCGATGCTGGGCGACCGGGTCGGGGCGACGGCGATCGGACCGTCGGGCTGGGCCCTGTTCCCGCTGCTCGCGGGGAACAGGAGCCCGGCCCTGACGGCGGCGATCTACGCGGGCGGTCTGCTGACCGGGTACGGGGTGGGTTTCCTGGCGACGTACCTCACCGTCAGGCCCGGCAGGCGCGAGATCCCGGCGATCGGCACCGCGGGACGGGGAACCGGCGACAATGGCCGGGATGCGGGCGACCCGCGGAACAGAGAGGTACAGCCATGAACCACGCCCAGCTCACCGCCCTCGGCCGTGCCCTGCGGGTGCTCGGCGAGCACGGTGAGGCGCTGACCACCGACACGCCGGACGCCAGGCTGCACGAGGTCAAGGCCGACCTGCGGCGGGCGCTGGACCTGCTGGAGGAGAGCGTCACGGGCGCCGCCAAGACCACGCGGTGCGCCGAGCACCCCGCGGGTCCCGTCGACGAGAGCGCCCCGGATCTGTGTCTGCTGTGCGAGACCCGGCGGCGGGCCGCCCGGCGGTCGGAGTTCGGCGGCGGCCGGCCGCAGCCCACGGACGCGGCCTCCCCGTCCTCCTCCCGTTACGGGGTGCGCGCCGACCGGCCACAGCCCCAGCAGCGCTGGCTGCCGGAGCAGTGGAACGGCCGGGAGTGGCAGCTGTGCGGTACGCCGAGGCGGGACCGGCGCGAGGCCGAGCTCTACCTCGCCGCCCAGCGGCGCGGCTCCCGGCCCGCGATGGCGTACCGGCTCGTGCACGAGTTCACCGACTACGAGGTGCTGCGGGTGTGGGGCACGCCGGTGCAGGTGGACATCGAGCCCATGGGGAATCTGTAGCCCGCCGCGCCCCGCCGCGCCCCGCCCGCCTCAGCCGAGCAGCGGCAGCGCGGCGAACTCGTACCCTTCCCAGATCCGCCGGCTCGCCTCCTCCGGGTACGCCGTGACCGCCGGCTCCGTGTCCAGGACCTGCACCAGGCGCCGGTCGTCGTGCTCCGGCCAGCCCGGGTCGCCCGTCCGCGCGAAAGCCGTCCATGATTGGCGGATGCGGGCCGACAGGGCATGCGCCTCCGGCGGGACGTCCGCGCCGGTGAAGAGCAGGGCGCCGAGGTCGGCCTTGAAATTGCCGAAGAGGAGCGGGACGTCCAGGTAGTGGCAGGCGCCCAGGGCGCCGCCGTCGGCGGGGGCGGAGTAGGTGAGTTCGTAGAAGTACGCCCGGCCGCCGCCCGCCCGGTGGGCCTCGGCCAGACGGAGGGACGGGATGGCGAAACTCCAGTCGTTCTGGACGCGTTCGTACAGCTCGGACGGGCCGGCCTCGGGGAAGGCCGTGCGGTAGGCACGTTCGCCCGCCTCGCCGCCCGGTGCGTACAGGCGCAGGGAGGCCGTCGCCCGGTCGTCGCCGATCCGGCCGAGCGCACCGGCGAAGGCGAGGAAGAGGCGGCACTCGTCGCGGTTGTGGCCGGTGATCAGGTCGACGTCCCGGGCCGCTCCGGAGGCCAGCGCCTGCCAGGGCGTGGTCGGCAGCACCTCGCCGTCGACGACCGGGGCGAACGGCGTCACCGTGGGCGCGGCCTGGCCCCAGCGGTCCAGGTACTGGTTCATCTTCGCGCCCAGCTCACGCCCGGCGTACGTCAGTTCGTGCGGGTCGGCCGTCGACAGGTCGGCGACCGTCGGGCGCAGGCCGGCCTCCGCCGCGAGGGCGGTGCCGATGTCCCGGGCGAGGGCGTCGGAGAAGTACGTGCCGGGCACGCTCTGCGCGACCGCCCGCCGGAAGAGTCCCTTCGCCCTCGGCATCGCCAGCAGCGCCGCCACGGAGCCGGCCCCGGCGGACTCGCCCATGACGGTGACCTGTCCGGGGTCGCCGCCGAACGCCGTGATGTTCTCCCGTACCCACTCCAGGGCCGCCACCTGGTCGAGCAGGCCCCGGTTGGCGGGGGCGCCGTCCAGCAGCGCGAAGCCCTCCATCCCCAGGCGGTAGTTGAAGGTGACCATGACCACGTCGCCGTCGCGGGCGATGTGCTGGGCGTCGTAGCCGGGGCTGCCCGCGTGGCCCAGCTTGTAGGCGCCGCCGTAGATCCACACCATGACCGGGCGGGCGGCGGCCGGATCGGCCTCGGGGGTCCAGACGTTGACGGTCAGCCAGTCGTCGCCCTGGGGTGCGCCCGGGACGACCACACGGCCCTGGAGGCCGGGCTCCTGCGGGGGCGGCGGCCCGAACGCGTACGCCTCGCGGGTGCCGTCCCAGGACCTCGGCGGGCGCGGCGCCGCGAATCTCGCCCCGCCCACCGGGGGTTCGGCGAACGGGATGCCCCGGAAGACCGTCAGACCCCGCTCATGGCGTCCGCGCACGGCGCCGGCGGTGGTACGTACGACGGGTCCGGCCGTGGCTGGCGTCGCCTCGTGGGACTCCGTGGTCGTCATCCTCGCTCCTCACTGGGTCGGAAAGGTGCAGGCTCGTCGTCTCCCGCACGCTAACCAGCGGGCGGGGCCAGGGCCACTGTCCTGGCCCCGACCCGCCCGGAGGAGTGTCAGCCGAGCTGTCAGCTGAGCGTCTTCAGCGCGGCGGCGTCGTACGGCTTCAGCTCGTCGAAGCGGCCCGCGAGGACCTTCGCCGCCCACTCCGGGTCCTGCAGCAGCGCGCGGCCGACGGCGACCATGTCGAACTCGTCCGCCTCCAGACGGTCGAGGAGGTCGTCGATGCCCTTCACCGCGGAGCCCTCACCCTGGAAGGCCTTGAGGAACTCGCCGTCGAGGCCGACCGAGCCGACGCTGATGACCTGCTTGCCGGTGAGCTTCTTGGTCCAGCCCGCGAGGTTGAGGTCCGAGCCCTCGAACTCCGGGAGCCAGTAGCGGCGGGTGGAGGCGTGGAAGGCGTCGACGCCGGCCGCGGCGAGCGGGGTGAGGATCGCCTCCAGCTCCTCGGGGGTCTCGGCGAGGCGGGCGTCGTACGCCTCCTGCTTCCACTGCGAGTAGCGGAAGATGACGGGGAAGTCCGGGGAGACCCTCTCGCGGACCGCGGCGACGATCTCGGCCGCGAACTTCGTACGGGCCACCGCGTCGCCGCCGTACTCGTCCGTACGACGGTTGGTGCCCGCCCACAGGAACTGGTCGATGAGGTAGCCGTGGGCGCCGTGGAGCTCCACGCCGTCGAACCCGATCCGCTCGGCGTCGGCGGCGGCCTGGGCGAAAGCGCCGATGACGTCGTCCAGGTCCTGCCGGGTCATCTCCGTGGCGTCGGCGGTGCCGTTGACGCGCAGGCCGGAGGGGCCGTGGGAGGGGGCGTCCGGGAAGGGCTGCTCGCCCTGGTTGCGGACGGTGCCGATGTGCCACAGCTGCGGGACGATGGTGCCGCCCGCCTCGTGCACCGCCTGGGCCACCTTCTGCCAGCCGGTGAGCTGCTCCTCACCGTGGAACCGGGGGACGCGGTCGCTGTTGCCCGCCGACTCGTGGCCGACGTACGTACCCTCGGTGACGATCAGGCCCACCCCGGCGGCGGCACGGCGGGCGTAGTACGACAGCACGTTCTCGCCGGGGACGCCGCCCGGAGAGAACATGCGGGTCATCGGAGCCATCGCGATGCGGTTCGGGACGGTCAGGCCGTTGATCGTCGTCGGCCGGGAGAGGATCTGGGCCGCGCGGGAGGCGGGGGGCGTGGCGGTCACGTGGGGGCTCCTCGTGAGACGGCGGTTTAACCGGACGGTATGTGCACGCGCATTGTTGCACCTCATTAAGGAACCCCCCACCCCGCGTCGCGCATTCCTCCATCCAGGCGCGCCACCACGTGATCCAGCACACACCCGGCCGTCACACGCGCGAACGGGCGTCCCGGTTCAGCCGCCGCACCCGCTCCCGCAGCACATCCGCCGGCGCCGCCTCCACCAGCTCGTCCGGCGGACAGTCCCACTCCCGCCCGCCACCCACCGGCCGCAGCTGCACGTACCCGCCCACCCGCCCCATGACCTCACCGATCCGCCCGTCCCGCCCGTCCACGGCGTACGTGGGCCCACCACCGCTCACGCGCCGACGCCCCGCCCGCGCAGGGCGGCGGCCAGCCGGGAAGCCACGTCCAGGTTGCACCGACCGAGGTCGACCAGTGCGTAGGGGTCGCCGTGCGCGCCCGTCACCGGGTCGACGCGCAACGACGGCAGGACGATCCCGACGTCACGCAGGGCGGCACGCAGCCGCTCGACGGCCTCCTCGGCGGAGCGGGCGGGTCGTTCGTCCACCGCGGTTTCCTTCGATTCCATTGAGCCATTCCCTCCACGCTGAGTGTTCACGTTCACCACACAGCGTGGCCGCTACCGCTCTAACCTGGCCAGATACGGCGGTCCAACAACCACGTCTGTAGGACCAGGGAGTTGCCATGTCAGGACCGAAGGACCTCGATCCGTCGTCATCGCCGCGCGCCTTGCTGGGGGCCGAATTACGACACGCTCGCGAGCGGAAGGGCATGAGCCAGGAGCAGTTGGGCCAGAGGCTGTTCGTGAGCGGCTCGTTCATCGGGCAGCTGGAGGCTGGAACACGGCGGATCCAGTCGGAGTACGCGCGGATGCTGGACGAAGTGCTGGATACGGGTGACTTCTTCCAGCGGAACTGCGGCGCGGCGAACAAGTCCCGCTATCCCGAGCACTTCGCCGAGGCAGCGGAGGCAGAGGCACTGGCCACGGCGATCCGCCACTACGCACCGATGCTGATCCCCGGTCTGGTCCAGACGCCCGCGTACGCACGGGCTGTGAACCGCGCCTACGACCCGACGGCACCAGAGGAGACCATCGACGAGTGGGTGGAAGGCCGGATGGCGCGGACCCGTCTACTGAACCACCCAACAAAGCCGTTGTTGTGGCTGGTGCTTGACGAGGCGGCGCTGTGCCGGGAGATCGGTGGCCGAACGGTGATGGCGGAGGCCCTGCGCCACGTCGCGGGACTGGCCCGCCGCAGCCGGATCATCATGCAGGTCCTGCCGTTCAGCGCGGGGGCGCACAAGGCGACGGAAGGCTCGCTGAAGCTGATGGACTTCGAGGACGCCCCTCCGCTGATCTACTTCGAGGGACCCGGCACAGGACGACTGGAGGACGACCCAGCCACCGTCACCCAACAGAGGTTCACCTTCGAGCTCCTCACGGCCTCCGCGCTCCCTCCGGAGGAGTCCCTGGCCCTGATCGAGGCGAAGGCGCAGGATTACGCCCATGAGGAACACCCCTGACTACGACCTGAGCACGGCCACCTGGCGCAAGTCGACATACAGCGGCGGCGGTGGCAATGACTGCCTCGAAGTCGCCGACGGCCACCCCGCCCTCGTCCCCGTCCGCGACTCCAAGAACCCCCTCGGCCCGAAGCTCGTGTTCCGGGCGGAGGCATGGTCGGCGTTCGTCGGAAACCTCAAGGTCACGAGGGCCTGAGCTTCGGGCGCCGAGCCTTGAGCCCTCTTTGTTTTGAATGGGTGGAGGGTCTCAACCCACCCTCCCACCCGGCGCGTTGACTTGACGCAACCGATTTGCCACGCACAGTCACAAGGCTCTAACGTCCCGCACAACGAAACAGCCCCCGCCAGGCGCTACCAACACCTGCGGGGGCTTGACCTACGAGATCGACGGAGCTCGATCCCATGGCTGACGCCAAGCTTAGTCCTGCCCCCACGCTGACGCACGCGTCCCCGCACCCGATGGCCAATCCGGGTTACGGCAAACGCTCCGCCCCAGACCAACTCCCCCGCACCAACCACGACTTCGCGCACCTCCCGCCCCGCGAGGCGGCCATCGCCGCGTACGTCGACCGGCTCCCCGACGGCGCCGACATCTCGGTGAAGACGCTGGCCAAGGAGCTGCCGTACGGCCAGTGCGCGCTGCGGACGGCCCTCAACAACCTCCATCGGGCGGGCCACTTGCGGCGGGGCCGCGAGAACATCGCCGGTTCGGGCGGCTCACGCTGGATCACCCGATCGTGGTGGTCCCGTACGGCACGAGACGACGGCTGGTGGGCGGCGTTCACGCGCGGCGACGTACCGGAGGCACCACCGCCGGAACGGGCCCGCCCCACCCGCTCCCGAGCCCACATCCTGCTCGCCGCCCTCGGCCGTACGGCCCCCGCCCTGTCGCTCTCGGAGGCCGACTGCGCGCAGCTCGCGCCGCTGGTGGCGGAGTGGTTCGCGCGCGGGGCGACCGACGAGGCCGTACGCACCGCCCTGACCGCCGGCCTGCCCACCCCGGTGCACCACCCGGCGGCCCTGCTCCACCGCCGCCTGACCACCAAACTCCCCCCGCCACCCGCCCCGCGCCCACCGCTCCGGGTCCTGGAGTGCGCGGAATGCCGTACTCCGGGCCCCCCGGAGGCCCTCCCGGGCGGCCTCTGCGGCGCGTGCCGGGGTGACCGCTCCCCCGTCCGCCTCAACACGCCCCTGTCCGCTTCCGCGGTCCAAGTCCGCGCAGGCGAGATCCGCGCTGCGATGTCCCTACGACGTGAGGAGACGAGGGCATGACCCTCAGCACCGATGAAGGCTGGCGGATGCCCGTCGAGGACTTCGAGGAACTGGCCAGTGTGGCCCCTGACGGGGTACGGCTCGAGTTCGTCGACGGCCGAGTCCTCACCAAGGATCCGCTCAGCGTCGAGGACTTCGAGGAGCTGGAGCGCCGGGCGCCGGAGACCGTCTGGCTGGAGTACGCCAACGGAAAGCTGGAGGTCAAGGCCCCGCAGGACGGCACCCATTCCTGCATTTTCATGTGGCTGCTGCGCCAATGCCTCCACCAGCGCCCCGACCATGCCCTCTACGGCTTCTCGGGCATCAAGACGCAGGCCCACCGCAATGGACGAGCCCGGTCGGACGGAGCCTTCGCGCGGCGCGGCCACTTCAGAGGACATGGCGAATGGTCCGACCCCGAGGGCATCCTGATGGCCCTGGAGATCACCTCCCGCGACCATGACACCAACCAGCGCGCCCGCATCGACAAGCCCGTCGGCTATGCGGGGACCGACATTCCCGTCTACCTCCTCGTCGACCGCGGCAACAGCACAGTCACCGTCTACAGCGAGCCGAAGAACGGCCGCTACCGGCAGTCATCGTCCTACCCGTGGGGAGCGACCGTCGAGATTCCGCCCCCGGTGAGCATCGTTCTGGACACCGAGCAGCTCAAGAAGTACGCCGACTGACAGTCGGCCCTGACCACCGAAGCGACGGCAGAATGTACACAGCGCACGCACCCGCCGGTCTGTACAGTTTTCCCATGGAGACGTATCCGCTCGTGGAAGCCCGCAATCAGCTCGGGCAACTGGTCGGCCGAGTCCGCCACGGCCAGGAGCACATCCTGATCACCGAGTACGGAAAGCCTGCCGCCGCGCTCATCCCGATAAGCGAACTGGAAGAATTGCAGCGGTTGCGCGACGAGGCGGACATCACCGAAGCGCGGGCCCGAGAGGCCGATCCGTCCGGCCCGTCCATGGCACATGACGCATTCATGGCCCAGCTGGAGGCGGAAGACCGCCGGGAAGCCGCTTCGTGACCTACGCGGTGGTGTGGGAGCACCACGCCATGAACGAGTTCCGACGGCTCCGCGCGATCGACCCCGTGGGCGCGAAAGCATCCGCTGCCGCGGTCCGTGCGCTGGCCGACGATCCCCGCCCAGAAGGAGCCCGGGCTCTGGGAACCTCCGGCTACTTCCGGTTGCACGTCGGGGCCTGGCGAGTGCTGTACCGGCCGGACAGAACCACCGTCACTGTTCATGTACTGAAAGTTGGCCGCAGTACCTGAACGCGGACGCCGCTCCCGCCTGGACGGGCCTCTTAAACGCCCGAGGGCGGCACCCCCTGCCACAAGACAGGGAGCACCGCCCTCGGTAAGGACGCAGATCAACCGGAACCGGTCGATCAGAAGTCCATGTCACCGCCCGGCATGCCGCCACCGGCGGGCGCGGCGGCCTTCTCCGGCTTGTCGGCGATGACGGCCTCGGTGGTGAGGAACAGCGCGGCGATGGAGGCGGCGTTCTGCAGGGCAGAGCGGGTCACCTTCGCCGGGTCGATGATGCCCTGGGCGATCATGTCGACGTACTCGCCGGTCGCGGCGTTCAGGCCGTGGCCGACCGTCAGGTTGCGCACCTTCTCGACGACGACGCCGCCCTCGAGACCACCGTTGACGGCGATCTGCTTCAGCGGGGCCTCCAGCGCGAGCTTCACGGCGTTGGCGCCGGTCGCCTCGTCACCTTCGAGCTCCAGCTTCTCGAAGACACCGGAGGCCTGGAGCAGGGCCACGCCGCCACCGGCGACGATGCCCTCCTCGACGGCCGCCTTGGCGTTGCGGACGGCGTCCTCGATGCGGTGCTTGCGCTCCTTGAGCTCGACCTCGGTGGCGGCACCGGCCTTGATGACGGCCACGCCGCCCGCGAGCTTGGCCAGGCGCTCCTGGAGCTTCTCGCGGTCGTAGTCGGAGTCGCTGTTCTCGATCTCGGCGCGGATCTGGTTGACGCGGCCGTTGACCTGGTCGGAGGAGCCGGCACCGTCGACGATGGTGGTCTCGTCCTTGGTGATGACCACCTTGCGGGCCTTGCCCAGCAGGTCGAGGGTGGCGTTCTCCAGCTTGAGGCCGACCTCCTCGGAGATGACCTCGCCGCCCGTGAGGATGGCGATGTCGCCGAGCATGGCCTTGCGGCGGTCACCGAAGCCCGGGGCCTTGACGGCGACGGACTTGAAGGTGCCGCGGATCTTGTTGACGACCAGGGTCGACAGGGCCTCGCCCTCGACGTCCTCGGCGATGATCAGCAGCGGCTTGCCCGACTGCATGACCTTCTCCAGGAGCGGGAGCAGGTCCTTGACCGAGGAGATCTTGGAGTTGGCGATCAGGATGTACGGGTCGTCGAGGACGGCCTCCATACGCTCCATGTCGGTGGCGAAGTACGCCGAGATGTAGCCCTTGTCGAAGCGCATACCCTCGGTGAGCTCCAGCTCCAGACCGAAGGTCTGGGACTCCTCGACGGTGATGACGCCTTCCTTGCCGACCTTGTCCATGGCCTCGGCGATGAGCTCGCCGATCTGGGTGTCGGCGGCGGAGATGGAGGCCGTGGAAGCGATCTGCTCCTTGGTCTCGACGTCCTTGGCCTGCTCCAGCAGGGCGGCGGAGACGGCCTCGACGGCCTTCTCGATACCGCGCTTGAGGGCCATCGGGTTGGCGCCGGCGGCTACGTTGCGCAGGCCCTCCTTGACCAGGGCCTGGGCGAGAACGGTCGCGGTGGTCGTACCGTCACCGGCGACGTCGTCCGTCTTCTTGGCGACTTCCTTGACCAGCTCGGCGCCGATCTTCTCGTACGGGTCCTCGAGCTCGATCTCCTTGGCGATGGAGACACCATCGTTGGTGATCGTGGGGGCGCCCCACTTCTTCTCGAGGACGACGTTGCGGCCCTTGGGGCCGAGCGTCACCTTCACGGCGTCCGCGAGCTGGTTCATGCCGCGCTCGAGGCCGCGCCGCGCCTCCTCGTCGAACGCGATGATCTTGGCCATGTGAAGTGGTCCCTCCAGGACTGGGGGTGATTCCTTCGGACCGCGCCCGCGCCCGCGACGGACGGCTCGCGGACCCCGTGGTTCCTTGCCCCACTTGGCCTGCGGGCCTCACCGACCCGGTCCTTCGTTGTCACTCTCACCTTCAGAGTGCTAACGCCAATGATTAGCACTCGCCCATGCCGAGTGCAAGCGGCTCGAGCGGATCCCCAGGTGAACAGCGGGCACGTACGGCGTCCGGGCAGGCCGAAGGGCTCGCACCCCGGGAGGTACGAGCCCTTCGAAGATGTACAGAAGAACGTCGCTGTCAGTCGGCGCGTGCTTCAGCTGGTCGCGAGCCGGACCATGTCCGCCTGCGGCCCCTTCTGGCCCTGCGAGATCTCGAAATCGACCCGCTGCCCCTCTTCCAGGGTGCGGTAACCGTCCATCTGGATCGCGCTGTAGTGGACGAAAACATCCGCACCACCGTCGACCGCGATGAAGCCGTACCCCTTCTCCGCGTTGAACCACTTGACGGTGCCCTGAGCCATGCCTAACTCCCCTATTACTGGCCCTTGCACAGATCCACACTTCGCGGATCCGGGTCAGACCTCACCCCCCAAGGATTGGGGGCGTGCGCCGGAACGCGTCGACCGCGGCTGAATGTATCTGTCCAACTGCCGTCTGCAACAGGTCAATCGGACGAGAAATCTGGACGGGCACGGTCGGGAATCTGCCAAAAATTCGGCTGAATTCAGGGCAAGTCGGGCCCCGTAAAAGGCTCATAAGGCGCAAAACACACGCACACTTTGGCTACTTCTTGTCGGGTGTGCGGTACGAATCCAGGGCCCATGACCCGGGTTTCAGAAGCGCGTTCCCCAACTGTACCGCGCTCAACCACATGGAATTGCCCCCTCCACTTCTCTCACGGAGGGGGCAATTCGATGAACTCTCGGTAACCTGTGTTACCGAAGGTAATGTTCTGTCATTCGGTCAGCCGCTTCGGGCCGCCTCAGCCGCCGGCGACGGCCGGAATGATCGAGACGCCCGCACCGTCCGGCGTCGCCGTTTCCAGACCCTGCTCAAAACGCACGTCGTCGTCGTTGACGTACACATTGACGAAGCGGCGCAGCTTGCCCTGGTCGTCCAGGACACGGGCGGCGATGCCGGTGTGGTTCTTCTCCAGGTCGGCGATGACACCGGCGAGGGTCGCGCCCTCGGCCTGGACCTCGGCCTGGCCGCCCGTGTAGGTGCGCAGGATGGTCGGGATGCGGACGGTCACGCTCATGCGAGGCCTGCCTCTCGGAAGGAGTCGAGGTTCGGGCGGATCGTGGCGGTCAGGCCGGTGCCTGCCACCGCGTCCAGGGTCTTGAGGCCGTCGCCCGTGTTGAGGACGACGGTCGTCTTGGTCGGGTCGAGGACGCCGTCCTTGATCAGCTTCTGCGTGACGCCGACCGTCACACCGCCCGCGGTCTCCGCGAAGATGCCCTCGGTACGGGCCAGCAGCTTGATGGCGTCCACCACCTGCTCGTCCGTCACATCCTCCACCGCGCCGCCCGTGCGGCGCGCGATGTCGAGGACGTACGGCCCGTCCGCCGGGTTGCCGATGGCGAGGGACTTGGCGATGGTGTTCGGCTTCTGCGGGCGTACGACGTCGTGGCCGGCCTTGTACGCGGTGGACACCGGCGAGCAGCCCTCGGCCTGGGCGCCGAAGATCTTGTACGGCCTGTCCTCGACGAGACCGAGCTTGATCAGCTCCTGGAGACCCTTGTCGATCTTGGTGAGCTGGGAGCCGGAGGCGATCGGGACGACGATCTGGTCCGGCAGCCGCCAGCCGAGCTGCTCGCAGATCTCGTACGCCAGGGTCTTGGAGCCCTCCGCGTAGTACGGCCGCAGGTTGACGTTGACGAAGCCCCAGCCCTCACCCGCCGGGTCACCGATCAGCTCGGAGCAGAAACGGTTCACGTCGTCGTAGTTGCCCTCGATGCCGATGAGCTCGCCGCCGTAGACCGCGGCCATGACGACCTTGCCCTGCTCCAGGTCGTGCGGGATGAACACGCAGGACCGGAAGCCGGCGCGGGCCGCCGCGGCGCCCACCGCGCCGGCCAGGTTGCCGGTGGAGGAGCAGGAGAGGGTGGTGAAACCGAAGGCGCGCGCCGCCTCCAGCGCCTGGGCGACCACGCGGTCCTTGAAGGAGTGCGTCGGGTTGCCGGAGTCGTCCTTCACGTAGAGACCGCCGGTCACGCCCAGCTCGCGGGCGAGGTTGTCGGCCTTGACGAGGGCGGTCCAGCCGGGGTTGAGGTTCGGCTTGTCGGCCACGTCGGCCGGGACCGGCAGCAGCGGGGCGTAGCGCCAGATGTTCGCGGGGCCCGCCTCGATGCGCCTGCGGAGCTCCTCGGTGTCGTAGGACGAGAAGTCGTAGGCGATCTCCAGCGGGCCGAAACACTCCTCGCAGGCGAAGACCGGTCCCAGCGGCACCCGGTGGCCGCACTCGCGACAGCTCAGGGCGGCGGCGGGGCCAAGGTCTACGGTGGAGTCGGTGGTGCTTGCAACAGTCTGCACAGCCATGTGAGGCGAGGCCCTTTCTCCTCATCTTCCTCACGACGCATCTCGCCGTGAGACGGATTTGGCACCTTCCCAAGCCGGGAGCCTCGCGGAACGATCAAGACTGATCTACGAGAACCGACTGGAGGGTTGCCGGGGCTTCATCGGGCCGTGTCCCTCTGCCCCTCTGGATGAGCGGTATGCGGTTGTGTGTGCGGTTGTGAACAGCGGTGACCTCGGACATGCGATGGTCATCCGCGTTGTTCAAGACTGTAACCGAAGGCCGGGACAGTTGAGATAGTCGTCCGAACCGCGAGACAAACAGTGAGGAGCCGCCCACCGTGCTGGAAGAAGTCGAGCGCTGGCTGAGCACCCGCTCCTGGTCGGTGACCGATCGTCCGCTCCACCAGATCCTGGCCGCCAAGCAGCGCACGGGCCAGTCGGTCAGTGTCGTGCTGCCCGCGCTCAACGAGGAGGAGACGGTCGGCGACATCGTCGCGATCATCCGCCACGACCTCGTGCGGCAGGTCCCGCTCGTCGACGAGATCGTCGTCGTCGACTCGGGGTCCACCGACCGCACCTCCGAGGTGGCCGCCGCCGCGGGCGCCCGGGTCGTCCACCGCGACGCCGTCCTGCCGCGGATCCCGGCCGTGCCCGGCAAGGGCGAGGTCCTGTGGCGCTCGCTGCTGGTCACGCGCGGGGACATCGTCTGCTTCATCGACGCCGACCTCAGGGAGTTCTCCTCCGACTTCGTCTCGGGGATCGTCGGCCCGCTGCTGACGGACCCGGACGTGGACCTGGTCAAGGGCATGTACGACCGTCCGCTCGGCGGCGCGGCGGGCCAGGGCGGCCGGGTCACCGAGCTGATGGCGCGTCCGCTGCTGAACATGCACTGGCCGCAGCTGGCCGGCTTCGTGCAGCCGCTCGGCGGGGAGTACGCGGCCCGCCGCTCGCTGCTGGAGCAGC
This sequence comes from Streptomyces sp. NPDC046915, assembly GCF_040644935.1. Lineage (NCBI taxonomy): Bacteria > Bacillati > Actinomycetota > Actinomycetes > Kitasatosporales > Streptomycetaceae > Streptomyces > Streptomyces sp. NPDC046915. The sequence continues at coordinate 265,085 of NZ_JBEYXB010000008.1, forward strand.
TGCCCTTCCCCGTCGGGTACGGGGTGGAGCTGGGCATGCTGGTCGACGCACTGCATCTGGTGGGCCTGGACGCCCTCGCCCAGGTGGACGTGGGCGTGCGCAAGCACCGCCACCAGGACGGGCAGGCGCTGGGCCGGATGGCCGCCGCCATCTACCGCACCGCCCAGCTCCGGCTGGCCCGCGGGCATCTGATCCGGCCCTCCCTCACCCAGTTCGAGCGGGGCGAGGACGGCTTCGAGCCGCGCACGTTCTCCGTGGACACGGAGGAGCGGCCGCCGATGGTGGAGATCGCGGAGTACGCGGCGCGGCGGGTGGCCTGACTCCGCCGTGTCCCGTCCGTATCCCGTCCATGTCACTCCGCAGGTGAGGGAACGTACGTTTGAGCGTTTCCGGGCCGGGCTAGGTTGAGACTCATGGCTTCCACGGCTTCCACGCACGGTGCTGAGGTGCTGGTCGCGTCCAACCGCGGCCCGGTTTCGTACGAGGTGCGCCCCGACGGCGGGGGCGGCTCGCTGCACGCCAAGCGGGGTGGCGGCGGGCTGGTCTCGGGGCTGTCGGCGATCGGTTCGGACGCGAACGCCCTGTGGGTGTGCGCCGCCCTGTCCGACGGCGACCGCGAGGCGGTGCGGCGCGGGGTGGGCGAGCCGGGCGTACGGATGCTGGACATTCCGGCCGACGTGCACGCCGACGCCTACAACGGCATCGCGAACTCGGTGCTGTGGTTCGTCCACCACATGCTGTACCAGACCCCGCTGGAACCGGTCTTCGACGCGGAGTTCCGGCGGCAGTGGGCGTCGTACGAGGCCTACAACCGGGCGTTCGCCCAGGCCCTGGCCGAGGAGGCGGCGCAGGGCGCGGCGGTGGTCGTCCAGGACTACCACCTGGCACTGGCCCCCCGGATGCTCCGCCAGCTCCGCCCCGACCTGCGCATCGGCCACTTCTCGCACACTCCCTGGGCCCCGCCGGACTACTTCCGCCTCCTGCCCGACGACATCGCGGCCGAGCTGCTCGGCGGGATCCTGGGCGCGGACCGGGCGGCGTTCCTCACCCGGCGCTGGGCGGACGCGTTCACCGCCTGCTGTCACGAGGTCCTCGGCCCCGGCATTCCCTCCGGTACGCGCATCGGGGTGCACGGTCTCGGTGCGGACGCGGACTTCCTGCGCGAGCGGGCGCACCGGCCGGACGTGGCCGAGCGGATGGCGGCGCTGCGGGCGGAGATCGGTTCGGCGCCCGACGGAAAGGCCCGGAAGACGATCGTCCGGGTCGACCGCACCGAGCTGTCGAAGAACATCGTGCGCGGGCTGCTGGCCTACCGGCAGCTCCTCGACGACCACCCGGAATGGCGTGAACGGGTGGTGCACGTGGCCTTCGCCTACCCCTCGCGGCAGGACCTCGCGGTGTACCGCGACTACACGGCCGAGGTGCGGCGGGTCGCGGAGGAGATCAACTCCGCGTACGGCACGCCGGACTGGACCCCGGTCGTCCTCCACGTCAAGGACGACTTCGCCCGCTCCCTGGCCGCGTACCGGCTGGCCGACGTGGCCCTGGTCAACCCCATCCGGGACGGCATGAACCTGGTCGCCAAGGAGATCCCAGTGGTCTCCGACGCGGGCTGCGTCCTGGTGCTGTCGCGGGAGGCGGGCGCGTACGAGGAACTGGGCGAGGACGCGCTCACCGTGAACCCGTACGACATCACGGGCACGGCCCACGCCCTCCACCAGGCCCTCACCACGCCGGACGCCGAACGCGCGGAACGCTCGAAGCACCTGGCCGCCGCGGCCACGGCCCTGCCGCCGGCCCAGTGGTTCCTGGACCAGCTTCGAGCCCTGGACGGCTGATCAGTCCAGCGCCGCCGCGAGCCCCCGCAGCAGTGCCATGACTCCCTCGGGGCCGTTCACCACCAGGTCCGCGCGTTCGGCGAGTTCGGTCACCTCTGCGCTGCCGCTGCACACCAGGAGGCCGGGGACGCCGTCGGAGCGGAGTTTGTCGACGGCGGCGAAGGCGGGAAGGTCGCCGAGGTCGTCGCCGGCGTAGAGGACGGACTCGGCGCCGGTCTCGCGGACGTACTCCAGGAGGGCGACGCCCTTGTCCATGCCGGGCGGGCGGAGTTCGAGGACCATGCGGCCGGGCTCGACGATCAGGCCGTTCCGGGCGGCGAGGTCGGTCAGGGGGCCGCGCAGGGCCTCGAAGGCGGCCTGCGGGTCGTCGGCGCGGCGGGTGTGCACGGCGACGGCCCGCCCCTTCTCCTCGATCCAGGTGCCGTGCCAGGCGCCGATGTGGTCGAGGAAGCCCGGCAGTTCGGCGCGGACGGCGGTGACGCCGGGGTGCGGGGCGGGGGCGCTGACGGTGCCGGTGACGGCGTCCCAGCGTTCGGCGCCGTAGTGGCCGAGGACGACGAGGTGCTCCAGGCCGGGGACGCCCGCGAAGCCGCCGTACCGCACCGCGACGCCGGCCGGGCGGCCGGTGACCACGGCGACGGCGGCCACCTTCGGGGCGAGGGCGGCGAGCACGGGGACGGCCTCCGGGTGGGCGCGGGCCTGGTCGGGGTCCACGACGATCGGGGCCAGCGTCCCGTCGAAGTCGAGCCCGATCACCGCGGAGCGCGGCCGCGTGAGCAGCGCGCGCAGCCCGTCCCGCCCGGCCTGGGTGACGGGGGTCGGCAGCGGGTCCATCTGGTTGTCCGGGTCCGTGGAGTCCGTCGTATGGATGCCCATGGACCGACCCTATCCACGCAACCTCGGATGCACTCCTGGAAGCGCCCCCCGCTACAGCCGGGCCCTGCTGGGGGCTGCCGCCCCCAGACCCCCGCATCGGCCCTGAACGGGCCTCGTCCTCAAACGCCGGACGGGCTGGATGATGCCGACCGGGGTTGAGAGGCTCCTGGGACGCAGTCCCCGATGGGGTGCAGGGGCGGAGCCCCAGGGTGGGGTGACTTCCCAGTTGGCCGTCATGGGTGGGTGGGTGGGTGGGAAACGCCGGGCCTCCGGCCAAGCCCCGCGCAGCGGCTACCGCTCGGCCCGGCGGGACTCCCGTACGCGGCGCAGGCGGTTGATCGTTATCGGGTCGTGGGCCAGGGCCCGCTCGTCGTCGAGGAGGGCGTTGAGGAGCTGGTAGTAGCGGACGGGGGCGAGACCCAGTTCCTCGCGTATCGCCCGTTCCTTGGCGCCGGGGCCCGTGAAGCCCCGGCGCTCCAGCGCGAGGATGCCCTGTTCGCGTCGGCCGAGCTGGTCCCGTTCCATGTCCTGCACGGTAGCGCGGGGCACCGACAACGCCTCAGTTCGCGGCGCTGCTGTCCGCCGAGGTGGCCGTCGCCTGGAGGCGGCTGAGGGTGGCGAGGGGGCTGCCGTCGGGGCCGACCGCCTGGCCGATGTCCTTCTTGATGCCGGCGGCGACCGCCGCCCAGGAGGTCTTGCCGGCGGGGTAGAGCTCGGAGGTGGGGAGTTCCGTGAGGAAGGGCCGCAGGTCCTGGTCCCGGGACGAGGCGGCCATGACGTCCGACGCGGAGGTGGTGACGGGCAGCAGCCCGTAGCGCCGGGAGAAGTCGAGGACGTTCTTCTCCCCGTAGACGAAGTCGAGGAAGTCGCCCACCTGCTCGGCGTGGCCGTTCTGCTTGAAGGCCATCATCCAGTCGGAGACGCCCATGGACGCCTTGGTCTGCGACGTCCGCCCCGGCATCGGCACCGTGCCGAACTTCACGCCCTTCTTCTCGGCCTGCTGGATCAGCGTCGGGTGGCCGTCGATCATGCCGGCCTGGCCGTCGGCGAAGGCGGTGAACGCGTCGGCCCGGTTGAGCTTGGCCGGGGCGACCGGGCCGGTCAGGCCCTTGCCGACCAGGTCGTCCTTGAGCCAGGTGAGGGTGTCGACGTTCTGCGTGGAGGCGAGGGAGTAGCCGCCGATGTCGTCGGTGTAGCCGCCGCCCCCGCTGAGCATCCACTGCATGGTCTCGGCCTGGGCCTCCTCGGGGCCGAGCGGCAGCGCGTAGGGGTACTTCACCCCCATCGCCTTGAGCTTCTCGGCGTCGGCCGCGAGTTCGCTCCAGGTGGTGGGCGGGGTGAGGCCCGCCTTGGTGAAGAGGGTCTTGTTGTAGAAGAGCACCCGCGTGGACGCGGCGAAGGGTATGCCGTACTGCGTGTGCCGCCACTGGCCGGCGTCGGCGAGCTGGGAGACGAAGTCGGCCTGGACCGGGATGGAGAGCAGGTCGGAGACGTCGTACAGCTTGCCCGCGGCGGCGTAGTCGGCGTAGGCGCCGATCTGCGCGAGGTCGGGCGCCTTGCCGGCGGCGACCATCTCCTTGACCTTGCGGTCGACGTCGTTCCAGGAGTACACGGTGACGTCGATCTTCACGCCGGAGTGCTTGGCCTCGTAGGCCTTGGCCAGCTCGTCCCAGTACTTCGCGGAGCTGCTGGCCGCCGAGTCCCCGTAGTCGGCGGCGACGAGTCTGAGGGTGACGTCGGACGATCCGGTGCTCCCGCAGCCACCGAGGACCGCGGTCATGCCCAGCGCGGCGACCGCCGCGATCGTTCCTGCCGTACGACGACCCACTGCTCTTGCCCCAAACCCTGCTGTTTCGTCATTCAATATGTGAACCCCATAAGGTCTACACCACGTGAGTGGACTAGACCTCTTGCGGGTCCGCGGGCCACACTGTTCCCGTGAGACATGTCATCGCCCTCGACGTCGGCGGTACCGGGATGAAGGCCGCCCTGATCGGGCCGGACGGCGAGCTGCTGCACCAGGACCGCCGGGCGACGGGCCGCGAGCGCGGACCCGACGCGGTGGTCGAGGCCATCCTCGGCTTCGCCGCCGACCTGCGCGCCCGCGGCGAGGAGCGCTTCGGCGAACCCGCCGCCGCGGCCGGCCTCGCCGTGCCCGGAATCGTCGACGAGGACCGCGGGACCGCCGTCTACGCGGCCAACCTCGGCTGGCGCGACGTACCCCTGCGCGATCTGCTCGCCGACCGGCTCGGTATCCCGGTCGCCCTCGGCCACGACGTGCGCACCGGCGGCCTCGCCGAGGGCCGCACCGGCGCGGGCAAGGGCACCGACCGGTTCCTGTTCGTGGCGCTGGGCACCGGGATCGCCGGCGCCATCGGCCTCGACGGCCGGGTGGAGTCGGGCGCGCACGGCTTCGCGGGCGAGATCGGCCACATCGTCGTACGGCCCGGCGGCATCCCCTGCCCGTGCGGACAGCACGGCTGCCTGGAGCGGTACGCGTCCGCGGCGGCGGTGAGCGAGGCCTGGGCCGCGGCCTCCGGCAGCCCGGAAGCGGACGCGGCCGACTGCGCCAAGGCCGTCGTGTCCGGTGACCCGAACGCCGTCCGGGTCTGGCAGGAGGCCGTGGACGCGCTGGCCGACGGCCTGGTCACCGCGCTCACCCTGCTGGACCCGCGCACGCTCATCATCGGTGGCGGGCTCGCCGAGGCCGGGGAAACCTTGTTCACACCGCTCAGGGAGGCCGTCGGGCGGCGCGTCACCTTCCAGAAACTGCCGTCCGTCGTCCCCGCGGCCCTCGGGGACACCGCCGGGTGCCTGGGCGCGGGGCTGCTCGCCCGGGATCTCCTCGAATCAACCGACCCCTCGGAGGTAACCGCCTGATGCCCCCCACCAAGGTTCTCGCCGGCGCTTCTGTGGTGCTGCCCACCGGTACCGTGCCGGACGGGCGGGTGATCGTCGAGGGTACGACGATCACGGCCGGCGCACGCCCGGACGCGGAGGTCGTCGACGTCAGCGGCCACTGGCTGGTCCCCGGCTTCGTCGACCTGCACAACCACGGGGGCGGCGGAGCCTCGTTCTCCGGCTCGGCGGACGACGCCCTGAAAGCCGTCCGCACCCACCGCCGGCACGGCACGACCACGCTGGTCGCCTCCACCGTCACCGGCGAGATGGACTTCCTGGCCCGGCAGGCGGGGCTGCTGAGCGAGCTGGCCGAGCAGGGTGACATCGCCGGCATCCACTTCGAGGGCCCGTTCATCTCGCCGTGCCGCAAGGGCGCGCACTCCGCGGCACTGCTGCGCGACCCGGACCCGGCGGAGGTGCGCAAGCTCGTCGACGCGGCGCGCGGACAGGCGAGGATGGTCACCCTCGCCACCGAACTGCCGGGCGGCATCGACTCCGTACGGCTGCTGGCCGAGCACGGTGTGATCGCGGCGGTCGGGCACACGGACGCGACGTACGAGCAGACGGTCGAGGCGATCGACGCGGGCGCCACGGTCGCCACCCACCTCTTCAACGCGATGCCCGTCCTCGGTCACCGCTCCCCCGGCCCGATCGCCGCCCTGCTCCAGGACGAGCGGGTCACGGTCGAGCTGATCAACGACGGCACGCATCTGCACCCGGCCGCGCTGGAACTGGCGTTCCGTCACGCGGGTGCCGGGCGCGTGGCGTTCATCACGGACGCGATGGACGCGGCCGGCATCGGCGACGGCCGCTACATGCTGGGCCCGCTGGAGGTCGAGGTCCGCGAGGGCGTGGCCCGGCTGGTGGAGGGCGGCTCCATCGCGGGCTCGACGCTGACCCAGGACCGTGCCTTCAAGCGGGCGGTGACGATCGACCGGCTGCCCGTGGAGGACGTGGTCGCCGCGCTGTCCGCCAACCCGGCCCGCCTGCTGGGCCTGGCCGACCGCGTCGGCTCCCTGGAACCCGGCAGATACGCCGACCTGGTGCTGCTGGACGAGGAGTTCGACCTCAAGGGCGTGATGCACCGGGGCGAATGGGTGGTCGATCCCCAACTGGGCTGATCCGTCCCCTGGTCGGGAGGCGGTGGCCGGATCCGCGGTCTGGGCCGGTCGCCGTCTCTTTGGCATGATCTGGCTTCCGGAAACGGAAGAAGACACGTGTCACGCCCGAGGGGAGGCCGGCCCGAGTGATCCTCACGGTCACACTGAACACCGCTCTCGACATCACCTATCGCGTACGGTCCCTGCGGCCGCACGCCTCCCATCGCGTCCAGGAAGTCATCGAACGGCCGGGCGGCAAGGGCGTGAACGTGGCACGGGTGCTCGCGGCCCTCGGGCACGAGGTGACGGCCACCGGGTTCGCGGGCGGCGACACGGGACGGTCCGTGCGGGACCGGCTGGCCGGCACACCGGGCGTGCGGGACGCGCTGGTCGGGGTCGGCGGGGCCACCCGGCGCACCGTCGCCGTCGTCGACGAGCTGACCGGCGACACCACCCAGCTGAACGAGCCCGGCCCGCAGATCACCCCGGCCGAGTGGGCCGCCTTCCAGGAGACGTACGTGCGGCTGCTGGCCTCGGCCTCGGCGGTCGCCCTGTGCGGCAGCCTGCCGCCGGGGGTGCCGGTGGGCGCGTACGCCGGGCTGGTTCGCACCGCCCGAGCCGCCGGCGTCCCCGTCCTGCTGGACACCGACGGGGAGCCGCTGCGGCGCGGGGTGGCGGCCCGCCCGGACCTCGTCAAGCCGAACGCCGGGGAACTGGCCGAACTCACCGGCTCCCACGAGCCGTTGCGCGCCACCCAGGACGCCCGGCGCCGCGGCGCCCACGCGGTCGTCGCCTCCCTCGGCGCCGACGGCCTCCTCGCCCACACCCCGGAGGGCCGCTGGCGCGCCGCCCTACCCGCCCGCGTCCACGGCAACCCCACCGGCGCCGGCGACTCAGCGGTCGCGGGCCTGCTCTCGGGCCTGATCGAGGACCTCCCCTGGCCGGCCCGACTGGCCCGCGCGGTCGCGTTGTCGGCGGCGACCGTGGTGTCGCCCGTGGCGGGGGAGTTCGACCGGGGGGCTTACGAGGAGTTGGTGGGGCGGGTGGCGGTGACGGACGAGACGTGGGCCGCATGAGCGGCCTTGCTTGTCGCCTGCCAGACAGTCCGGCATGGACTGGCCGAAAAGGGATCTTTCCCTACATCTTTCACAGGTGATCCAATGATCACACTATCGCCATACTGACCAGTGGCGAGGGAATCGAATTGGGGACCCTGTGATACGAACAATCCTGCGCACGGCCGCCGTCCCCGGCGCGCTTGCAGCATCGCTCCTCCTCGCCGCCGCCCCTGCATACGCGGCCGTCTCTGGCGCCTACGGCTCATCGGACTGGACACTCCGCGCAGGTACGTCAGCAACTTCAACTGCAGTGCTCAGAGTTCATGCACTTGGCCACGGCTCCCCGGACAAGGTTCCCTGCTGGGTCTCCAATTGCACAGGTGCGGTCAGGGGTGGAGCGTACAAGTGTTCCAGCGGAGACTCGACGCACAACACATGGACACCACTCAAATGGAAGGGCAAGAAGCGGTGGGTCGCAGACCAGTGCGTGGGTTTCGGTCGAATCGCCTGAACTGAACCTGACCGCGGCACCCTGCATGACGTGAAAAGACCCCTCTCGCACCAGGCGGAGGGGTCTCCTTCACACTGCCGTCGCTAGTTGGTGGTGAGCGACAACTGGTCGAGGACGGCGTTGCACTGGTTGCCGTCGTTGCAGGCGAGGGTGAGTGTGTTGGTGCCCTGGTTCAGGGTGACGTTGGCCCACGTGGTCTTCCAGCCCTTTTCCCAGTCACCCGCGGGTGTGTTGCCGTAGTTCTTCATGCTCAGCGGCTGCGTGTTGGCCTTGTCGTTGACCAACAGGGTTGCGTCGGCGTCCGCGCCCGGCACGCCGTAGCGCACGTTCAGGCGGTAGGTGCCGGCCTTCTGGATACCGTCCACGGTCCAGGTGACCTTCGCTCCGACCTGATTGAAGCCGGTCACATAGACGCCGCCGTCGGCCTTGGCGCCCTTGAACTCGGACGCGGTGGTGGTCCCGCCATCCAGGCGCAGCGCCTTCGCGTCGATCTTCGGCAGCTCACCCGAGCTGGAGACCGAGCTGGTGCTGGCCGGGCTGGGCTTGGCACTGTGCGACTGCGTCGGCGCCGTGGACACCTGGCTGCCGGCCTTCTTGTCGTCGTCCCCGTTGCCGTTCATCATGGCCACGCTGATGCCGATGACGACCGCGGCGACCACCGCGACGGCGCCGATCAGCAGGCCCTTGGTGTTCGGGCCGCGGCCCCGGCCGTTACCGCCCCCGCTGCCGGGCATCGGCTGCTGGGTGGTCGGCGCGCCGCCCGGGAGGGTTTCCGGCGCCTGGTAGGCGGCGTTCGGCTGGCCGTAGGCGCCCTGCTGCTGCGGGGCGGTGGCCTGGCCGCCGTACGTGGCCTGCTGGCCGTACTGGCGCTCGCCGACCGCGCGCGTCCTGCTGCTCCTGCTGACCGAGCCCGGGTAGCCGTAACCGCTGGACGGCGGCTGGGCGCCCCTCGCCTGCCCGTCGGCGTACAGATAGCCGAACGGGTCGTCGTCCTCGGGCGTGCTCGGGCCGTTTTCGCCGGGGCTCATCCCTAGGTACTCCTCAACAGGTGCGGGTGGATGCGGTACATGGTGAGAATGGCGAGCCTACCCGCTCCGAGTGGTCCAAACAGGTGACTCCGGTCGCATCGACCCGCTGACCTGGGGGTCACCCGGCCCGTCGGTGCTGTTTGGGACGAGATCGTTTCTCGACGTACATGCGTTCGTCAGCGGATTTCAACACTTCGTCCGCCGTCATTCCACAGTGTGCCCATCCGATGCCGAAGCTCGCGCCCACCCGCACGGCCCGCCCCTCGGCCCGGATCGGCTGGATGATCTCGTTGCGCAGCCGTACGGCGAGGTCCTGGGCGTCGGCCTCGCCGAGCCCGTCGGCGAGGATCACGAACTCGTCGCCGCCGAGCCGGGCCACCGTGTCGCCGTCCCGCACGCCCCTGCTGAGGCGGCGGGCGACCTCGATGAGGACGGCGTCGCCCGCGTTGTGCCCGAACCGGTCGTTGATCGACTTGAAGCCGTCGAGGTCGCAGAAGAGGACCGCGAGCCCCTTGGTGCCGTCGTCCCGCTCGCCTTCGGGGGCGACGGTGTGCTCATGGTGGTCGAAGCCTTCGAACGCCTCCGCGCCCTGCGCGAAGTCGAAGCCGTGGCCGACCGCGTCGAAGGCGGGATGGCCGTAGGCCGCGTCCAGCGACTCCAGCGCGCCGGACTGGGTGGCCCGCTGACAGAGCCGGGCCGACAGGCGGGAACGCAGTTCCGCGGAGTTCGGCAGGCCGGTCAGGGAGTCGTGGGAGGCACGGTGGGCGAGCTGGAGCTCGCGGCGCTTGCGCTCCTCGATGTCCTCGACGTGGGTGAGCAGGAAGCGGGGCCCGTCGGCGGCGTCCGCGACGACGCTGTTGCGCAGGGAGACCCAGACGTACGTGCCGTCGCGGCGGCCGAGGCGGAGCTCCGCGCGTCCGCCCTCCGCCGAGGTCCGCAGCAGGGTGCCTATGTCCTCGGGGTGGACGAGGTCGGAGAAGGAGTAGCGGCGCATCGCGGAGGCGGGGCGGCCCAGCAGGCGGCACAGGGCGTCGTTGGTGCGCAGGATCCGGCCGTGCTCGTCGCCGCCCATCTCGGCGATGGCCATGCCGGAGGGGGCGTACTCGAAGGCCTGCCTGAAGCTTTCCTCACTGGCGCGCAGGGCCTGCTGGTCGCGCTCCAGGCGGACCAGGGCGCGCTGCATATTCGCACGTAGACGCGCGTTGCTGATGGCGATGGCGGCCTGGAACGCGTACATCTGGAGCGCCTCGCGCCCCCACGCGCCGGGGTGGCGGCCGTTGCGCGGCCGGTCCACGGAGATCACGCCGAGCAGTTCGCCGCAGGAGCCGCCCGGCCCGCCGGGCGTGTACATGGGCGCGAAGAGCCGGTCGGAGGGGTGCCACTCGTCCTCGAAGCGCGGGGCGGGGCCGTCCGTGAACCACTGGGGGACGTCGTCGTCGTCCAGCACCCAGCCCTCGGTGTGCGGTATGAAACGCAGGTCGCCCCAGGCCTCGCCCATGCCCAGACGGCGCTCCCAGGAGGCGCGGGAGCCGACGCGGCCGGTGATGAGGGCCTCGGCGGCGGAGTTGCCTGCGAAGGCGGCGACCACGAGGTCGCCGTCGGGGCGCACGAGGTTCACGGCCGCCATCTCGTACCCGAGGGCGTTGACGGCGCCGTCCGCGACGGTCTGCAGTGTGTCCGCCAGGCTGCGTGCCGTGTTCATGTCGGCCATGACCTGGTGCAGCTGTCGCAGGGACGCAAGGCGGACGTACGGCTCCGACTCGGTCTCCATGCTCGCCCTCCCCCCGAGACCTCGCAGCGAATCAGGGTTGTCTTCGGCGGTCGTCTCCCGCGTTTCTTTTCGGTGAGGCCCTTGCGGCTCTTGGTAGCTTCCCCGCCACTGAATCACAGCGCGCTGCCCACTCGGTACACAGGGTCAACAATTCCTGCCCCTTGTGACTCAAGTCACAGGGGAACGTGAACAATTGAGTGGAGTTTCTGTATTTTCCCTGTGCGTTAACTGAACGCAAGCTTTGCGGGTGTGTGGACATGATGCACGAAGAGATCCACCGCGTAAGTACGCCGCAGGCCGGCGCGGGTCCTAGGACCTTCTCCCGGGACCCGGTCGGGCGGAGGCCCGATGCGATCCGCCCGGAGCGGAGATTAGCGTTTCCGGTGTGCCGAACACTCCCCCTGCCCCCTCCCTCCCCCTCGCCCCCACCGCCTCCGGGCATGCTGAGGGGGTGAGCAACGACGAGTTCCGGGCCGCGATGTCCCGGCTGGCCGCGGGCGTGGTCCTGGTGACCGCGCAGGAACCGCCGATCGACCCGGACGACCCCGGAGCGCCGGCCGGCGAGGACGCCGGCATGACCGCCACCGCCTTCATGTCGGTCTCCCTCGACCCGCCGCTGGTCCTGGTCAGCCTGCGGGAGGGCTCGCGCATGGACGACCTGCTCGCCGAGCAGCCGCTGTGGGCCGTGTCCGTCCTCGCCGACCATCAGCGCCAGGCCGCCGGCCGCTTCGCCATGAAGGGCCGCATCAGCGACCGCCTCCTCTTCGCGGACCTCCCCGTCACCCGCGGAGAGGTCACCGGCGCGCCCCTGGTCGACGGCGCGCTGGCGACCCTGGAGTGCCGCACCGAACAGCGGGTGACGGCCGGCGACCACACACTGGTGATCGGCCGGGTCCTGACCGCCCGGGCACCCGGCGCGACGGGCGGGCCGCTGCTGTATTTCCGGGGCCGGTACGGGCACTTGGCATAATCGCTGCCGGGAATTCCGTCGCCGCATTGTGAACTCCCGGCCTACGGTGCGGACATGACGCCCCGTCTGGAAGAAGTCACTCCCCGGAATTTCGAGACCGCCGTCGCTATTCGCGTCCGCGCCGACCAGGAACACGCGGTCTCCCCGGTGATGCGGTCACTGGCCGAGGCGTACGTCCATCGTCCGGCGGCCGGGTTGAGCGGGGAGGGATTTCAAGGCCCCGCCCTCAGGGGGGCACCCCCCGGACAGGCTGCGTGTGGCGCCGGGCGCGTCAGCCCCAGTCCCGGGCCGACCTGCCGCGCTTGGTCTCCGACCGCTGCTTCTTCTCCCGGAGCCGGCGCTCGTTGATGCCGCGCGGTATGCGGGTCGGCTTGCGGGGCTTGGGTGGGGGCGCGGTGGCCTCGGCGAGCAGCGCCGCGAGGCGTACGGCGGCGGTTTCGCGGTTGCGCCACTGGGAGCGGTGCTCGGAGGCACGGACGGTGACGACCCCGTCCACCAGCCGCCCGCTCAGCCGGGCCAGCGCCCGCTCCTTCCACACCGGTGGGAACGCCTCGGTCCTCGCCAGGTCGAAGCGCAGCTCCACCTGCGAGTCACTGGTGTTGACGTGCTGCCCGCCCGGTCCCGAGGACCGCGAGAAACGCCACATGAGCTCGGCCTCGGGCAGCGAGACGGAGCCGCGGACGATGTAGGGACCGGACATGCCGTCCATGGTCCCGTCTCCGCCCCTCCGCGTCACCCGGATTTCGCGTTGGTAAAAAAGGTAAAGGCATCCGGAACCATAGGGACCCCCCTTGGCGTTGTCCGGGGTGACGGTAGCTTCGTCCCCAGTGCGAAGCCCGTACTGACATAACGAGGGAAGGGACTCCCAAACCATGGCTGTAAGCCTGTCCAAGGGCGGCAACGTCTCGCTCAGCAAGGAAGCTCCGGGCCTGACCGCCGTCACCGTGGGCCTCGGCTGGGACGTCCGCACCACCACCGGCACGGACTTCGACCTCGACGCCTCCGCGATCGCGGTCAACACGCAGGGCAAGGTCTACTCCGACGCCCACTTCGTCTTCTTCAACAACAAGCAGACCCCGGACAACACCATCGTCCACACCGGCGACAACCGCACCGGCGAGGGCGCCGGCGACGACGAGGCGATCAACGTCAACCTCGCCGCCCTCCCGGCCGACATCGACAAGATCGTCTTCCCGGTCTCCATCTACGACGCCGAGAACCGCGGCCAGAACTTCGGCCAGGTCCGCAACGCCTACATCCGCATCCTCAACCAGGCGGGCGGCGCCGAGATCGCCCGCTACGACCTCTCCGAGGACGCCGCCACCGAGACGGCCATGGTCTTCGGCGAGCTCTACCGCAACGGCGCCGAGTGGAAGTTCCGCGCCGTCGGCCAGGGCTACGCCTCGGGCCTGGTGGGCATCGCGCAGGACTTCGGCGTCAACGTCTGAGCAGCACCCGCTCCTTGACGGAGCCCCCGGTCGCGACTGCCCGGCGACCGGGGCTCCGCCGTACCCCGCGATAGGTTTCCCGTCGTGATCCTGGAGCCCCTTCCCCCCGGACAGGACATCCCCGCGCCCGTCCTCACCGAACTCACCGCCCTCTACGTCTCCAACCGCGAGTTCTTCGCGCTCAGCGGTGACTTCCCGGACCCGGACGACATCCGGCCGGAGCAGGTGGCGGCCGCGCTGGCGGAGGATCTCGCCCACCCGGACGCGCAGGTGCTGCTGGCCCGCAGCCAGGGACGGCTGGTCGGGGTCGCCGCCACGCTCGCCCGCCACCCGGACCCGGCCGACCCGGACCCGTGGATCGGGCTGCTGCTGGTGGACGCCGGCGAGCACGGCCGGGGATTCGGGCGGCGCATGGCTCAGCTGATCGAGGGCCGCTTCCGGCAGGCCGGCCGGGACGCCGTGCGGCTCGCCGTCCTCGAGAACAACCCCAAGGGCCTCGCCTTCTGGACGGCCCTCGGCTACGGGATCGTCGACCACCGGCCGGACCTGGCGCTGGGCCGCCCCTGCGCGGTCCTGCGCAAGGTGCTGCGCACCCCGCGCAACGCGGCCCGTATCGCCGTGGTCGACCCGGAGGGCTCGGTCTTCCTCTTCCGGTACGACAACCCCGAGGTGGGCCTCCACTGGGCCCTCCCCGGCGGCGGCCTCGAAGCCGACGAGACCCCGCGCGAGGGCGCCCTGCGGGAAGTGCGCGAGGAGACCGGCTGGAGCGACCTGGAACCCGGGCCGCTGCTGTGCACCTGGGAGCACGACTTCTCACGATTCGACATCGCGGTCCGCCAGCACGAGCACATCTACGTCACCCGCGGCCCGCGCCGGGAGCCGACCGGCGCCCAGCTGGCCGCCGAGCACGCCCGGGACGGGATCCTGGCCTGGCGCTGGTGGAGCAGACGGGAGCTCGCCGAGGAGGCGGAGCCGGTGTGGCCGCCTGGCCTGGCCCGGATGCTGGACGAGTGGGAAGCCTGACGCAGACACGGCACGCCGGTGTCCGTCACGGATGCGCCGGCTTGCCCTTCCCGTACAGCCAGTCGGACCAGATCTTGTCGAAGTCCTCGTCCGGGGCCTGCTTCTCGACATAGGCCGTGAAGTCGGCGGTGTCCGCGCCCGCGTGCCGGTGGGTGGCGGCCCAGCCCTGGATGATGTCGTAGAAGGTGTCGTCGCCGACCTTCTGGCGGATCTTGTGCAGGACCATCGCGCCGCGCTGGTAGACGGGCGGGTCGGAGATGTGCGCGGCGCTGCTCGGTTTCGCCGGCGGGAAGGCCCAGATCGCGTCGGGGTCGCCGACGTCGTCGGAGGTGCCGTCGTACAGCTTGGTGAAGGTCCGCTGCGCCGAGTCGCCGCCGTGGTCCTCCCGCCACAGCCACTCCGCGTACGTCGCGAAGGCCTCGTTGAGCCACATGTCCTGCCAGCTCTTGGGGGTGACGGAGTCGCCGTACCACTGGTGGGCGAGCTCGTGGACGAGGGTCTCGGTGTCCGGGGCGCCGTTGAAGACCGGGCGGGTCTGGGTCTCCAGGGCGTAGCCCGCGTCCTCGGGGCGGTCGACGATCGCACCAGTGGTGGAGAAGGGGTACGGGCCGAAGTTGAGCTCCTCCCACTCCATGATCTCGGGGATCTTCGCCAGTACCGTCCGGCTCGCCCGCTCCTGCTTCGGGTCGACGGCCACGTACACGGGCAGGCCGTCCCCGATGGTCGTGCGTTTGACCGTGTAGTGGCCGATCGCGACCGTGGCCAGGTAGCTCGCCATCGGTTCGGCCGCGTGCCAGGCGAAGGACGTACGGCCGCCGGTGGTGGACTCGTGCGCCAACTGCCCGTTGGACACGGCCTGAAGGCCCTTGGGGACGGTGACCGTGATGTCGTACGACGCCTTGTCGGAGGGGTGGTGGTTGCCGGGGAACCAGGTCATGGAACCGGTGGGTTCGCCGAGGGCGAGCGCCCCGTCCGCGGTGCGCAGCCAACCCTCCTTCGAGCCGTCGGGGTCGGTGATCTGCTCCGGGGTGCCGGAGTAGCGCACGGTGACGCCGAACGTCTCCCCCTTGTCCAGATCGTCGTGCGGGCGGACGGTCAGCTCCTGGCCGGCCCGGTTGAAGCGGGCGTCCCGGCCCTCGACGGTGACCTTCTCGACGTCCAGGCCCTTGAGGTCGAGGTCGAAGGCGGACAGGTCCTCGGTGGCGCGGGCGGTGATCACCGCGGTTCCGGTGAGGTGGCGGCGGGCCGGGTCGTAGGAGAGGGTCAGGCCGTAGTGGGTGACGTCGTAGCCGCCGTTGCCCGCCTTCGGGAAGTACGGGTCGCTCACCCCGGAGCCGCCGGGGATGCCGTGCACGCCGCCGTCGCACGCGGTGAGCGGGAGAGCGAGCGCGAGGAACGCGGCGGTGACCGGGACAAGACGCGCGGATCTGGACATGTCAGCGATCCTATGGGCGCTGGGCCCGGTCGGCGGGCGTGCGGCGATCTTCCGCCGGCGTGACACCATCACGTACGTGCTCGACATCGGCTACGCCCTCTCCACCCGCTTCCCCGACCCACCGCAGACCGACTACCGGCGCGCGGACGTCCACGCCCTGCGTCACGACCTGTTCTCCGGTGACGTCTACCTCGCCGACACCAAGTCGGACCGCGAGCTGTCCACAGCCTGGGGATGGGTGCCGGTGCTGGACTTCGCCTGGGCCCTGTGCGACATCGTCGAGCGCCTGGACCGGGACCCGGCGGGCTCCCGCGCCTCCCGCCCCCAGCGGGCGGAACTGGACTTCACCGAGTCCACCGACCGCATGCTGTTCGAGCGCCGCTTCGGCTGGGTGGACATCGCCGCCGACTGGATGCCGGCCGAGGAAGCCCCCCTCTCCTTCTCCCACGCCGAACTCCGCCGCGAGGCCCGCGACTTCCTGCACGACCTGGTCGCCGACCTGACCGACCTCCATGACGACCTGGCGGAGAACCCGGCGATCTGGACGCTTCAAGCCCGCTTTCCCAGGGTGTCGTAGGTCTCACTCCACCCGGATCCCCAGCTCCCCCGCCAGCACCGGCGCCAGCTCCACCAGTTGCCCGGGGCTGATCACCGCCCCCGCCAGCCGCCCCACCCCGCGCGCGATCTCCAGCGAAGCGGCCCCGCGCAGGTCCACGTCCGTGAGGGTCGCCCCGCCCAGGTCGACGCCTCTGAGGACACAGTCGACGAACTCCACCCGCTCCAGGCGGGCTTCACCGAAGTCGGGCTCGACGAGGACGCACCCCTCGAAGACGACGTCTCTCAGCCTGGCCTTGCGGAGATTGAGATAGTCGATCTTGCCGCCACGGATCAGGACACGCTCCAGCACGGCACCGTGCAGCTGCGTACCGCCGAGACGGGCCTCGTGGAGTTCGACGTCACGCAGCGTGCACTCGGCCAGGTCGGTGCCGACACCCCGTATCCCGGACAGGACCGTGTCCAGGAACCGGGCGTGACGCAACCGCGTCTCGTCGACGGCGCATCCCGTCAGCGCGCAGTCCATGAAACGCGCGCCCGCGCCGTCCTGCCCCGCGAAGTCCGCCTCGCGGAACTCCAGCCCGTCGTAGTCCCCGTCCGGCTCCAGCCCGCCGCCGTCCCAGGGCTCCAGCGGCGGCAGCCGAAGCTCCGGACGCCGCGCCGCCTTCGTCCCACCGGCCCCGCCGGTCACCTTCCTCGCCATGCCCCCATGGTGCACCCCGCCACTGACAACCCGTCCGGCCTGCGAAAACGCCGCCCATGTCACATTCCGGCGCCCTGATCAGTCGTATCCGTGGAAGGCAGCGCACCAGCAGCACACCATGTACGGAGGACTCGGCCCATGCACCGCATCACCGTCATCGGCGGCGGCTTCGCCGGACTCACCGCCGCCATCACCGCCGCCGAGGCAGGCGCCAGGGTCACCGTGTACGAGGCGCACCACACCCTCGGTGGCAGGGCCCGCACCGCCGACGCCCCCTACCGGACCAACGAGGGCCCGCACGCCCTCTACAACGGCGGCCCCCACTGGACCTGGCTCAAGCAGCGCGACCTCATCGGCGCCCTCGCCCCCCTCCCACCCCTGGAAACCGCCCGGTTCAGGCTCCGCCACCACGGCGCCCTCCGCCGCACCCCGCCGTTCGCCATGCTCAAGCTGCTGCGCCGCACCTCCCGGCAGGCCCCCGTCGACACCGACTTCCTGAGCTGGGCGACGGACCTCGCGGGCGAGGAAGCCGCCCGCGCCGCCGCCAACTACTCCGCCGTCGCCCTCTTCCACCACGACCCCGGCGCCCTGTCCGCCGCCTTCGTGCAGGAACGCCTGCGCCGGGCCACCAAGTTGCCGCCCGAGGCGCACTACCCGCGCGGCGGCTGGGCGAGCCTCATCGACCGGATGGCCTGCCGGGCCTGGAACCTCGGCGTGCGGATCGAGACCCTCTCCCGCGTCGACACCCTCCCCGGCGACACACCCGTCATCGTCGCCACCTCCCTCCCCGCCGCCCGCCGCCTCCTCCAGGACGACTCGCTGACCTGGCCCAGCGGCCGCACCGTCCTCATCGACCTCGCCCTGCGCACCCGGCGCGGCGACGCCTTCGCCGTGTCCGACCTCGACGCACCCGGCTGGCTCGAACGGTTCACCGCCCAGGACCCCACCCTCGCCCCGGCCGGCGAACAGCTCCTCCAGGGGCAGATCCCCATCGGCCCCGGCCAGTCCCGGGCCGACGGCACCGCCCGCGCCGAACAACTCCTCGACCTCGCCTTCGACGGCTGGCGGGACCGGGTCACCTGGCGGCGGGAGGCCGTGGCGGACGGCCGTACCGGAGCCGTCGACCTGCCCGGCACCAGCTGGCGCGACCGGCCCGCCGTCGACCGCGGGAACGGCGTCTACCTCACGGGCGACCAGGTCGCCGCCCCCGGCGTCCTGTCCGAGGTGGCCTTCAACAGCGCCCTCACCGCCGTCTCACTCGCCCTCGGCCGGACCTCCCTTGACCTCAAGCACGCTTGAGGTTGAAGGGTGAAGCCCATGTTCGCCATACGTCTGCACGCCTTCGGACCGGCCGAGAACCTCACCCACGAAGAGATCGACGACCCCGTTCCGGGCCCCGGCCAGGTCCAGATCGCCGTCGCCGCCGCCGGGGTGCACCTGCTCGACACGGCCCTCCGCGAGGGCATCCAGGGCCCCCTGCCCGAACCGCCCGCCCTGCCCACCGTCCCCGGCCGCGAAGTGGCCGGAGTCGTCGACGCCCTCGGCACCGGAACCGGCCCGCACTGGCTCGGCAGGCGCGTGGTCGCCCACCTCGGCTTCGCCCCCGGAGGCTACGCCGAACTCGCCGTCACCGACGCCGGACGGCTCCACGACATCCCGGCCGGGCTGGACTTCGCCCAGGCCGTCGCCATGATCGGCACCGGGCGCACCGCGATGGGAATCCTCCAGTTCACCGAGCTCGGCCCGGACTCCGTCGTCGTGATCCCGGCCGCCGCCGGCGGCATCGGCACCCTCCTCACCCAGCACGCCGTACACAGCGGCGCCACCGTGATCGGACTCGCCGGCGGACCGGAGAAGACGGCACGGGTGAAGACGTACGGCGCCGGCCTCGCCCTCGACTACACCGACCCGGCCTGGCCCGCGAAGGTCCGCGCCCACCTGGGCGGACGCCACGCCACCGTCGTCCTCGACGGCGTCGGCGGCGACATCGCCCGCGAAGCCGTCGCCCTGCTGGGGCCTGGCGGCCGGCACCTCGTCTTCGGCTGGTCCGCCGAAGGCATCCGCGACGGACGCGCCTACCTCGTCGAAGGCGTCTCCGAGCAGGTCCTCGGCCCGGCGATGCTGCGCCGGGCCGGCGGCCCCGACCCCCTCCGCACCCTCGAACTGCGCGCCCTCACCGAAGCCGCCGAGGGCCGCCTCGAACCCGCCGTGACCCGCTTCCCCCTCGCCGAGGCGGCAGCGGCACACCGGGCCCTGCAAACCCGCAAAACAGTCGGAAAGGTGGTATTGGAGCCATGAACAAGCGCCCCACCTCCATGGATGCGACAGATCCCGATAAGTGGTCTCCTGGGCGGGTGAGTGCCACCCAAACGGAGCAAGCCACCCAGAACACCGACCCCCGCCGCTGGTGGGGCCTAGTGATCATCGCACTGGCGCAGCTGATGGTGGTCCTCGACGCCACCATCGTGAACATCGCCCTTCCCTCCGCACAGCACGACCTCGGCATGTCCGACGGCAACCGCCAATGGGTCATCACCGCCTACACGCTGGCCTTCGGCGGTCTCCTGCTGCTCGGCGGCCGGATCGCCGACCTCGTCGGCCGCAAACGCACCTTCGTCACCGGGCTCATCGGCTTCGCCGCCGCCTCCGCACTCGGCGGCGCCGCCACCAGCTCCGGCATGCTCTTCGGCGCCCGCGCCCTCCAGGGCGTCTTCGCCGCCGTACTCGCCCCCTCCGCGCTCAGCCTGCTCACCACCACCTTCACCGACCCCAAGGAACGCGGAAAGGCCTTCGGCATCTACGGCGCCCTCGCCGGCAGTGGCTCCGCGATCGGCTTCATCGTCGGCGGCCTGCTCACCGAGTACCTCAACTGGCGCTGGTGCCTGTACGTCAACGTCCCCATCGCCGTCGTCGCCGTCCTCGGCGCCCTCGCGCTCCTGCACGACCGGCCCGGCCACGCCGGCGCCCGCCTCGACGTACCCGGCGCCCTGCTCGGCTGCGGCGGACTCGTCGCCGTCGTCTACGGATTCAGCGAGGCCGAACCCCGCGGCTGGACCGACCCGCTCGTCCTCGCCCTGTTCGCCGGCGGCCTGCTCCTGCTCATCGCCTTCGTGTGGTGGCAGTCCCGGGCCCCGATGCCCCTGCTCCCCCTGCACATCGTCAAGGACCGCAACCGCGCCGGCTGCTTCCTCACCATGGCCCTCGCCACCATCGGCATGTTCGGCCTGTTCCTGTTCATGACCTACTACCTCCAGGTCATCCTCGGCTACTCGCCGGTCAAGACAGGCCTGGGTTTCCTCCCCCTGACCGCCGCCATCATCATCGGCTCGACCCAGATATCCGCCCGGCTCCTCCAGCGCGTGGCACCCCGCGCCCTCATGGTCCCCGGCATGATCCTCGCCTCCGGCGGCATGCTCGTCCTCACCCGCATGACCGTCCACTCCGACTACACCACCGAGATCCTCCCCGCCCTCCTCCTCATGGGCCTCGGCATGGGCCTGACCTTCATGCCCGTCTTCGCCACCGCGACCGCGGGCGTCGCCCCCCAGGACTCCGGCGTCACCTCCGCCACCGTCAACACCTCCCAGCAGGTCGGCGGCTCCATAGGCACGGCCCTGCTCAACACCGTCGCCACCACCAGCAGCACCGCCTACATCACCGCCCACCTGCACAGCCCCGCCCAGAAGGCCGCGGTGAACGCCGCCGGCATCGTCCACGGCTACACCGTCGCCATCGGCTGGGCCGCCGGCATCATGCTCCTCGCCGGCCTCGTCGCGGGCCTGATGGTGACCGCCAAGGCCCCCGGACACGGAGCCCGGACGGCCAGTCCCGTACCCGAGTCAGTGACCTGACGGCACCCCGCCCAGCGCCGCCAACGCCCCGTCCGTCAACCGGTACACGGTCCACTCGTCCTGCGGACGCGCACCCAGCGACTCGTAGAACCCGATCGCGGGCCGGTTCCAGTCCAGCACCGACCACTCCAGCCGCTCGTAACCCCGCTCCACACAGATACGGGCCAACTCCGTGAGCAGCGCCCTGCCGTGGCCGCCGCCCCGGGCCTCCGGACGGACGTACAGGTCCTCCAGGTAGATGCCGTGCACCCCCCGCCACGTCGAGAAGTTCAGGAACCACAACGCGAACCCGACCGGCTCACCGGTCGAGTCGTCCACGGCCACGTGCGCGTAGGCGGCGGGCCGCGCACCGAACAGCGCCTCCCGCAGCTGCTCGGGGCTCGCCTTCGCCTCGTGCGGGGCCTTCTCGTACTCGGCCAGCTCACGGACCAGGGCGTGGATGACGGGAACATCGGCGGGGGTCGCGGTACGAATCATGGGGCGAGGCTAACCCCCCGGTTCCAGCAGCCGGCGGCCGATCTCCAGCTGCCGCCCCTGAAGCTCCCGCCCGCTCTCCACGTCCCACAGACAGTTCTGAAGCAACCGGCCCAGCGTCCACGCCCGCGCCCGCGCCCGGTCCAGCCCCAGCACCTCCGTCAGCGCGTCGAACCGCCACCGCACCTCGCCCGCGTCGAACCGGTTGACCAGGGCCGGCCACAGCTCGAAACCCGGATCGCCGGACAGCGGCTTGGGATCGATGGCCAGCCAGGGAGCGCGTCCGGCGGCGAGGACGTTCTCGTAGTGCAGGTCCCAGTGGAGAAGACGGTCGCCGGGCTCACCGGCGACCTCACGTACGGCGGCCGCGCAATCGGCGACCAGACGGCGGGCCGCGGAGTCCCGGACGCGGTCCAGCACCGGCGGGGTCCGCTCCAGCATCGCCTGCGCGATGCCGCCGAGGCCGCGCAGGCCCTCCGGCGCCGGGAACGAGGACAGGTGGGCCAGCAGACGGGCGACGACCAGCACGGCCTCACGCGCGTCCGGAAGACGGGACAGCATCCGGGCCGGATCCAGACGCTCCAGCAGCATCGTGCCGGTCGCCGGGTCGTGGGAGAGGAGCCGTACGGCGCCGTCACCGTCCCAGACCCGCAGCGCCACCGGCTCCCCCACGCTCTCCTCATCCGTCAGCTGCAGTTTCAGCACGGCCGGAGTGCCGTCGGCGCGGACCACGACCGGCAGGACCAGGGCACTGACGCCGTACATCGACGGCCCGTCGAGACGAAGCCCCCAACGGTCGAGGAACGCCGCCGCCAGATCCGGCAGCCCCGCCACGAAGGCCCGACCGGCCGCCCCGTTGCACTTCTCCTGCGCCGCCGCCAGCCCGCCCGGAATGTCGATCACCCCTCGGACGTTACTCGTCTGCGTGAATCGGCTCATGCGAAAGAACCGGGGCCCGAGCAGGGTGTGGGCATACGTCCGCAGCGCTCCCGGCACCTATGTATGGCTGCTGATCCTGTTCTCCACGACGTTCGCGCTGCACCACATGTCACCGGAGTTCGAACAGCACTTCCTGCTCCAACGATCGACGAACATCCATGAGCTGTCACAGAACCCGGTACGGGTACTGATCTCCAGCGCGATGTGGATCGACGACGGACACTGGCTGCCGTACCTCATCCTCTTCACCGCCTTCCACGCCCCCGCCGAACGCTGGCTGGGCACCGTCCGCTGGCTCGTGGTGTGCGCGGCCGCACACGTGCTGGCCACACTGATCAGCGAAGGCGCGCTGCTGAAGGCGATCCAGGACGGAATGGCACCGCACTCCGCCGTCAACACCCTCGACGTGGGCGTGAGTTACGCGCTGGCCGGAGTGGCGGGCGTGCTCACGTACAGGATCGCGACACCCTGGCGGTACGCGTACCTGGCGACCGTCCTCGTCCTCTTCGCCATGCCCCTGACCACCGGACCGACGTTCACCGACCTCGGACATTTCGTCTCCGTACTGATCGGGCTGGCCTGCTATCCGCTGGTCAGAGGGCGCGGAAAAGCATGGAATCCGAAGGAGACACTGGCCACCCTCAGGGGTTAACGTCCGCGCATGAGCAGCTCGGCAAGCAATGTCGTGAACGGCGGCGTCTCCTTCTGGTACACGGACGACGGCCTCCCGGCGGTCCGCGAACCGCTGGCCGGCGACGCGACCGCGGACGTCGTGATCGTCGGCGGCGGATACACAGGGCTGTGGACCGCCTACTACCTGAAGAAGGCCGCCCCCTTCCTCCGCATCACCGTCCTCGAACAGAAGTTCTGCGGATACGGCGCCTCCGGACGCAACGGCGGCTGGCTCTACAACGGCATCGCCGGCCGCGACCGCTACGCGAAACTGCACGGCCACGAGGCAGCCGTACGCCTCCAGAAGGCCATGAACGACACCGTCGACGAAGTCATCACCGTCACCGAGACCGAAGACATCGACGCCGACATCCACAAGGGCGGGGTCCTCGAAGTCGCGACCACACCCGCCCAGCTCGCCCGGCTGAAGGCCTTCCACCAGCACGAACTGTCGTACGGCGAGAAGGACCGCGAACTGTACGGCGCCCGCCAGACCGCCGAACGCATCCGCGTCGCCGACGCCGTCGGCTCCACCTGGACACCCCACGGAGCACGACTGCACCCGGTGAAGCTGCTGAAAGGCCTGGCGGCGGCCGTGGAAACGCTCGGCGTGACCATCCACGAGTGCACACCCGTGACGGAGATCCGGCCCAAGCACGCGGTCACCCCGTACGGCACCGTCCGCGCCCCCTACATCCTCCGCTGCACCGAAGGCTTCACCGCCTCCCTCAGAGGCCAGCGGCGCACCTGGCTGCCCATGAACTCCTCGATGATCGCCACCGAACCGCTCACCGGCGAACAGTGGACGGCCATCGGCTGGGACGGCCGCGAAACCCTGGGCGACATGGCACACGCCTACATGTACGCCCAGCGCACCGCCGACGACCGGATCGCCCTCGGCGGACGCGGAGTTCCCTACCGCTTCGGCTCCCGCACCGACAACGACGGCCGCACCCAGGACACCACCATCGAAGCCCTGCGCGACATCCTGGTCCGCTTCTTCCCGGCACTGGCCGGGGTGCACATCGAGCACGCCTGGTCCGGCGTCCTCGGCGTACCACGCGACTGGTGCGCGACCGTCACCCTCGACCGCGCGACCGGGATCGGCTGGGCGGGCGGCTACGTCGGCTCAGGCGTCGCCACCACCAACCTCGCCGCCCGCACCCTCCGGGACCTCGTCCAACAGGACTCGGGCCAGAGCGGCCCGACAGAACTGACGGACCTGCCCTGGGTCAACCACAAGGTCCGCAAATGGGAACCGGAGCCGTTCCGGTGGCTCGGCGTCCAGGGCATGTACGCGACCTACCGCGCCGCGGACCGCCGGGAACAGCTGCGACCGGGGGCCGAGTCGTCGCGGCTGGCGCGGGTGGCTGATCGGGTGGCGGGGCGACACTGAGGCATTCGCGAAAGCGAACCCCATGAATGATGAAGCCCAGGTCGGATGTGCTCCGACCTGGGCTTTCTTGAGCCCCCTGTCGGATTCGAACCGACGACCTACGCATTACAAGTGCGTTGCTCTGGCCAACTGAGCTAAGGAGGCCTGCACGCGCGCCAAGAGCGTGCCCGTGCAGTGTACCCAGGTCCCGACGGCGCCCGGTCGAAAATTTCCGCGAAGTTCACGGGCCCCGAAGTACTGACAGACCAGGTGAACGCCAGGTACCGTCCTGACCCAGTTCACCCTGGTGGACTACACCAGCAACCACCTTCCTACAACGGATCGTCCGGCACGTTCCTGCCGGTAGAAGGGGGCCCATTCACCATGGCCACTGTCTCGTTCGACAAGGCGACCCGGATCTACCCGGGCACCGAGAAGCCCGCCGTCGACCAGCTCGACATCCACATCGAGGACGGTGAGTTCCTCGTTCTGGTCGGCCCGTCGGGTTGCGGGAAGTCCACCTCGCTCCGGATGCTCGCGGGGCTGGAGGACGTCAACGGCGGCGCCATCCGCATCGGTGACCGCGACGTCACGCACCTGCCGCCGAAGGACCGGGACATCGCCATGGTGTTCCAGAACTACGCGCTCTACCCGCACATGACGGTCGCCGACAACATGGGCTTCGCGCTCAAGATCGCGGGCGTCAACAAGGCGGAGATCCGGCAGAAGGTCGAGGAGGCCGCGAAGATCCTCGACCTCACGGACTACCTGGACCGCAAGCCGAAGGCCCTCTCCGGTGGTCAGCGGCAGCGTGTCGCGATGGGCCGCGCGATCGTGCGTGAGCCGCAGGTGTTCCTCATGGACGAGCCGCTGTCCAACCTGGACGCCAAGCTCCGTGTGTCGACGCGTACGCAGATCGCCTCGCTTCAGCGCCGGCTCGGCATCACCACCGTCTACGTCACCCACGACCAGGTCGAGGCCATGACGATGGGCGACCGGGTGGCCGTGCTCAAGGACGGTCTGCTCCAGCAGGTCGACTCGCCGCGCAACATGTACGACCGGCCCGCCAACCTCTTCGTCGCCGGCTTCATCGGCTCCCCGGCGATGAACCTGGTCGAGGTGCCGATCACCGACGGCGGCGTGAAGTTCGGCAACAGCGTCGTCCCCGTCAACCGGGACGCGCTGAAGGCCGCCTCCGACAAGGGGGACCGTACGGTGACGGTCGGTGTCCGTCCCGAGCACTTCGACGTGGTCGAGCACAACGGTGGTGCGGCCTCCGCCCTGTCGAAGGACAGCGACGACGCCCCGGCCGGTCTCGCGGTCTCCGTGAACGTCGTGGAGGAGCTGGGCGCCGACGGTTACGTCTACGGCTCCGCCAAGGTCGGCGACGACCTCAAGGACCTGGTCGTCCGCGTCAGCGGCCGCTCGGTCCCGGAGAAGGGCGCCACGCTGCACGTCGTGCCGCGGCCGGGCGAGATCCACGTGTTCTCGACCTCGACGGGTGAGCGTCTCTCCGACTGAGCAGTCCCCGTCCCGGGTGAACTTCGCCCGGGTTGAGCATGAGGGCCCCGCAGCCTGCTGCGGGGCCCTTTTCGCTGTCGACAGTTGTCGACAAATACCCCGGCAAGAGGGTCATTTCGAGCAGTGTGCGTCAACGCACTACCCGGAAAAGGGGGTTTTACCGTCCCCCGTACCGGTGACTGAATGTCTCCAAAACATTACGGCGCGCTACCCTCACACGCGTGAAGCACTCCACCAACCAACAGATGCGACGCGGCCACCGGGGCGGCCCTGCCCGCCGGATCGGCCGCACCCTCGCCCTCGTCCTGCCCGTCGTCCTGGTGCTCTCCGGGACCCTCGCGGTCACCCGGGTCAACTGGTCGGGGAACCCCTCGAACTCGGTGCTGACCGCCTCGGACGTCTCCGGGACCGGCCGGGCCTCCCGGAATGTCACGCGCGCTCCGCAGGACGTGCTGCGCGACCAGTTGATGGACGAGTTGCAGGAGAGGAACCCGGGCGTCGTCCTGACCCATCTCCAGCAGGCCGTCAACGGGCATCCGTCGCTGGCGAAGCACTGCACCTCGATCGCCCGCGCCCTGGGCCGGGCCGCGGTGCGTGTCTACGGCGCCTCGCGCGCGCAGTCGTACGCCCGTCCGGTGTGCGATACGTCCTTCGCCTCCGGTGTGCTGGCCGCGTCCCGCGGCTGACCCTTCCCGAAGACGCCGCCTGAAAGGTGAGCGGCAGGTAACGGCTGATTGAGGAGCCGGTTGCGTCCGTAAGCCGCGAGTGGGGCGCCGCGTACAGTTCGGGCATGACCGATCCGAACGCCGCGTCGCGCCCCACTCAAGCCGTTGTCCTGGCCGGTGGCCAGGGTTCCCGGCTGCGTCCGTACACCGACGACCGGCCCAAGCCGATGGTCGAGATTCCCGGCACGGGTACTCCGATCATCGGCCATCAGCTGTCCTGGCTCGCCGAGGAGGGCGTGACGGACGTGGTGGTCTCCTGTGGCCACCTCGCCGAGGTTCTGGAGAAGTGGCTGGAGACGGCCGATCTGCCCGTCAACGTCACGACCGTGGTGGAGTCGGAGCCCCTCGGCCGCGGTGGCGGCCTGAAGTACGCGGCCGCCCGTCTCCCGCACCCGGACCGTCCCTGGTACGCCACCAACGGCGACATCTGGACCCGTTTCTCGCTCCGCGACATGGCGGACTTCCACACCGAGCGCGACGCGGTCGCGACCCTCGCGCTGGCCCGGCCGCGCATTCCGTGGGGTGCGGTGAAGACGGACGGCTTTGGACACATCACGGACTTCATCGAGGCTCCGCCGTCGACCTTCGAGATCAACGCGGGTGTCTATGTGTTCTCGCCGGAGTTCGCCGGTCTGCTTCCCGCGCGCGGTGACCATGAGCGCACCACGTTCCCGCATCTGGCGCGTGAGCGCCGGCTGGCGGGTTTCCCGATTCCGCAGGGTGCCTATTGGCGTGCCATCGACACGGCGAAGGACCTGACGGAGGCGGCGAAGGAGCTGGCCGCGCTGGGGCGCTGACCCCGGACCGAGTACGTGCGTGAGTGCGTGACAGGGCCCCGCACCCGGGAGGGTGCGGGGCCCTGTCACTCGTACGCGGCGTGCCGCTAGCCGAGGAGGCCGCCCACCAGGCCCGGCTGGCCCGAGGAGGAGCCGCCGCTGCCGGTGCCGCCCGTGGAGCCGCCGCCGGTCGCGGTGCCGCCGGAGGTCGGTCCCGAGGTGGTGCTGGGGGCCTGCTGGGCCGGGGAGGTGCGCTGCGGTGGTGCCTGGCCCGCGGTGCCCTGGGTCTGGCTGGGGGTGCCGCCGGTGGCGGTGCCGGTGGAGCGGGTGGCGCCGGGGGTGGTGGCGGCGCCGGAGGGGCTGGCGTCGGTGCCGCCGGTGGACGGGGTGGAGGCCGGGGCCTTCCGGTGGGTCCTGCCGGGCTGTTCGGGGAGCGGGGAGCCGGGGAGGTTGTTGCGGGGGGCCTCGCCGGGGCCGGGGACGACCACGCGGTCGGCGTCGCGTACGGCGCCGCCGAGGAGTGAGCCGACGAGGAGGGTGACGCCGACGGTGAGGGCGGTGACGAGGGCGCCGCGGCGCAGGACGTAGCGGCGCAGTTCCCAGATGTCGGAGCGGGGTCCGAGGGTGCGCCAGGCGTTGCCGGCGAGGCGGCCGTCGACGGAGTAGACGGGGGCGCCGGCGATGATCAGGGGTGACCAGGCGGCGAGGTAGATGATGTCGGGGGCGTCGTAGGCGGGGACGGTCTTCCAGGTGACGGTGACGATCAGGGCGGCGGAGAGCATCGCGCCGAGGACGGCGGCCACGCGCTGCCAGCAGCCGAGGATGGTCAGGACACCGACGACGACCTGGAGGAAGGCGATGACGAGGCCGGCGCCGACAGGGTGCTGGAGGGCGAACTGGCGTAGGGGTTCGGCGGCTTCCCAGGGGTGGAGGGTGTTGAGCCACTTGACCATGGAGCCGCGTTTGCCGCCGTCGAAGTAGAGCGGGTCGCAGAGCTTGCCCATGCCGGCGTAGATGGAGATGAAGCCGAGGAAGAGGCGCAGGGGGAGCAGGACGACGCCGAGGTTCATGCGGCGGCCGGGGTAGTAGGCGTGCCGGGCCGGGTCGTCGCTGTGGCGTTTGGCGTGGGGGTCGGCCGGGTCGTCGTCGTAATCGCCGTCGTATTCGGCGTCGTACGCGGCGTCGTCCCGGTCCGTGTAGAGGTCGTAGGGGTGGGCGGGCGGGTCGTAGGCGCTGCCGGCGGTGCGCATGGGGGGCAGGAGGCGGGTCTCTCCTGCGGCGGGGGCGCGCTGGTGGCCGACGACGGGGGTTTCGACGGTCTGCTCGAGCCCGTCGTACACGTCGTCGTATCCGGCGGGGTAGCCGGCGGGATAGCCGTCGTGGTCGCCGACCCGGGGGATGACCTGGGTGGCTCCGGCGTCGGCGACGGCTTCGTCGGCGTGGCGGACGCTGCCGCCCCGCACGGCCTGGAGCAGCCGGTGGGCGCCGGTGTCGTCGGGGGCGGAGCGGCCGCTCCAGACGACGGGGCGGCGGCGGGCGGCACCCGCGGCGGGGATGCGGGCGCTGTCCGCGGTGGCGCTCGGGTACCGGGCGATCCGTTGGGATTGGGTTCGCCGGGTCGAGGCGCCCAGCTGCACGCGGAAGCTCGCGTGATTGACGATGACCTGCGCCGGATCGCTCGGCACCTTCACCATGCTCAGCGCGGGAGCGTCGTCGTATCCCGACGAGCGGTCCCCCGTGGGTGTGCGGGGTGTTCTGGTGTCCACACTCATCTAACCGAGTGACGTGGTGTTAGGACACTGCTTTGACCGCCCGGATGTGTCCGGACCCCGTCAATCTCGTGCGTGTCGCCGGGTTTGACCCGCACGAGTGACCCCGGGTACGTCTGTTCAGCCGCGTCGGCGTGCCGCCTCGTACAGCACGATGCCCGCCGCGACGCCCGCGTTGAGCGATTCGGCGCCGCCCGGCATCGGGATGCGGACGCGGAAGTCGCAGGTTTCGCCGACCAGCCGGGACAGGCCCTTGCCCTCGCTGCCGACGACGATGGCGACCGGTCCGCCGAGGGCTTCGAGCTCACCGAGTTCGACGTCGCCGTCGGCGGCGAGGCCGACGACCACGATGCCGGCCTTCTTGTAGGCCTCCAGGGCGCGGGTGAGGTTGGTGGCGCGGGCCACGGGCGTACGGGCCGCGGTGCCGGCGGAGGTCTTCCAGGCGCCGGCGGTCATGCCGGCGGCGCGCCGTTCGGGTACGACGACGCCGTGGCCGCCGAAGGCGGAGACGGAGCGGACGACGGCGCCGAGGTTGCGCGGGTCGGTGACCCCGTCGAGGGCGACGATGAGGGGGTCCTCGCCCTCGTCGTAGGCGGCGGCGGCGAGGTCCTCCGGGTGGGCGTACTCGTAGGGCGGGACCTGGAGGACGAGGCCCTGGTGGTTGAGCCCGTTCGTCATCCGGTCGAGCTCGGGGCGGGGGGCCTCCATGAGGTTGATGCCGCCGCGCTCGGCCACGAGTTGCAGTGCCTCGCGCACCCGCTCGTCGTTGTCGATGAACTGCTGGACGTAGAGGGTGGAGGCGGGTACGCCCTCGCGCAGGGCCTCGACGACGGGGTTGCGGCCCACGACCAGTTCGGAGGTGGACTTGCCGCCGCGACCGCGGGCGGTGGGGCGGCGGACGGCCTGCTTCGCCTTGGCGTTGGCGACGCGGTTCTTCTTGTGGCCCTTGCGCATCTCGGCGGGCGGCGTCGGGCCCTTGCCTTCGAGGCCCTTGCGCCGCTGGCCGCCACTGCCGACCTGCGCGCCCTTCTTGCCGGACATGCGGCGGTTGTTAGCGGCCATGACCTACCTGTCTGTGTGAAGCGTGCGTATGTACGTATAGGCAGTGTGCCGCCCGGGGAGCCGGGCGGCACAATCGATCAAGAAACCGATCCGGAAATCGATCGGCAGCTCGATCGGAAATTCGATCGTCGGGATCAACGCGGGCCGAGGCTCCAGCGGGGGCCCTGGGGGCTGTCCTCGATGGTGAGGCCGGACTGGTTGAGCTGGTCGCGGATGGCGTCCGCGGTGGCCCAGTCCTTGCGGGAACGGGCGGCCTCGCGCTGGTCGAGGACCATGCGGACGAGGCTGTCGACGACTCCGTGGAGGTCTTCGCCGCGGTCGCCGTCGTCACCGGCCCAGTGCTCGTCGAGCGGGTCGAGGCCGAGGACGCCGAGCATGGCGCGTACTTCGGCGAGCCGGGCGACGGCGGCATCCTTGTCGTCGGCGGCGAGGGCGGAGTTGCCCTGCCGGACGGTGGTGTGCACGACGGCGAGGGCCTGGGGGACACCGAGGTCGTCGTCCATGGCCTCGGCGAAGGCGGGCGGTACCTCGGCGGAGGGCTCGACGACTCCCCCGGCCTTCTCCACCACGCGCTGTACGAAGCCCTCGATCCGCGCGAACGCGGACTCGGCATCGCGCAGGGCCTCCTTGCTGTACTCGATCATCGACCGGTAGTGCGGGGTGCCGAGGTAGTAGCGCAGGACGATGGGGCGCCACTGCTTGACCATCTCGGAGACCAGCACCGAGTTGCCGAGCGACTTCGACATCTTGTCGCCGGCCATGGTCACCCAGGCGTTGTGCACCCAGTACTTGGCGAAGTCGTCGCCGATGGCCTTGGCCTGGGCGATCTCGTTCTCGTGGTGCGGGAAGATCAGGTCGAGGCCGCCGCCGTGGATGTCGAAGGCGCTGCCCAGGTACTTGTGGGCCATGGCCGAGCATTCCAGGTGCCAGCCGGGGCGGCCGGGGCCCCACGGCGTCGGCCAGGTGGGCTCGCCGGGCTTGGCGGTCTTCCACATGGCGAAGTCGCGGGGGTCGCGCTTGCCGGTCTCGCCCTCGCCCGAGGGCTGGAGCAGGTTGTCCAGCTCCTGCCGGGACAGCTCCAGGTAGCCGGGGAAGGAGCGCACGTCGAAGTAGACGTTGCCGTCGGCCTCGTAGGCGTGTCCGCGCTCGATGAGCGTCCGCATCATCTCGACCATCTCGGTGACATGGCCGGTGGCGCGCGGTTCGTACGTCGGCGGGAGGCAGCCGAGGGCGGTGTAACCGTCGTTGAAGGCGCGCTCGTTCTCGTACCCGATCGCCCACCAGGGCCGGTTCTGCTCGTGGGCCTTGGTGATGATCTTGTCGTCGATGTCGGTGACGTTGCGGATGAACGTGACCTCGTAGCCGCGGTACTCGAACCAGCGGCGCATGATGTCGAAGTTCAGGCCGGACCGGATGTGCCCGATGTGCGGCGGGGCCTGCACGGTGGCGCCGCACAGGTAGATCGAGACGCAGCCCGGCTTGAGCGGGGTGAAGTCACGGATCTGCCGGGCGCTGGTGTCGTACAGGCGAATCGTCACGCGTCCAGGGTAGTGGGCGCGGGGCAGTGCCTTGCGACCCTTCTACCGAAGGGCCATGTATTCGTGACACAGCGGGCGCCGGCTCGGCCGGCTCACAGACTCCCCACGACCTTCCGCGGGCGGATCCGTACGACCAGCCGTTCCGCGTCCTGCGCCGACGCCGGGTTGAACTCCGCGTACGGCTTTCCGGTGTACTTCAGGCTCAGCTCGTCGATGAGTGCCTGGCCACCCTGGGTGGTCGTCTCGGCGGTGCCGCGGATCTCGGCGTACTCGTACGGGGACTCGGGGTCCTGGACGACGACGTCGGCCCGGGGGTCGCGGCCGAGGTTCTTCGCCTTGCGGCGGTCGACGGTGGTGGAGATCAGGATGTCGTCGCCGTCCCGCTTGGCCCATACAGGGGAGAGCTGGGGGCTGCCGTCGGGCTGGACGGTGCCGAGGACGACGAAGACCGGGCCGTCGAGCAGGGCTTTGAGGCGGTCGGACAGAGCGGTGGGCATGGGGTACCTCCGGGACCTGGGTCACTGGTCGCTTCGCGGGTACCCTCACACGCTCTCAGCTCACCCGCACCACGAGCGCCGTCGCCACGGCCATCAGACCCTCGTCGCGACCGGGGAAACCGAGCCCGTCGGTGGTGGCCCCGGAGACGGAGACGGGGGCTCCGGCTGCCTCGGAGAGGATCTTCTGGGCCTCGTCGCGACGCTTGCCGATCTTCGGGCGGGGTCCGACCACCTGTACGGCGATGTTGCCGATCCGGAAGCCGGCCTCGCGGACGATACGGGCGGCCTCGGCCAGCAGGGTGGTGCCGGAGGCGCCGGACCACTCGGGGCGGCCGGTGCCGAAGTGCTGCCCGAGGTCACCGAGGCCGGCGGCCGAGAAGAGGGCGTTGCAGGCGGCGTGCGCGACGACGTCGGCGTCGGAGTGTCCGGCGAGGCCGGGTCCTTCGCCCTCCCACCTCAGTCCGGCGCACCACAGTTCGCGGCCGTCCTCGAAGGCGTGGATGTCGGTGCCGATGCCGACCTGGGGCAGCACCGGCGGCGTCTCGGAAGCCGGCGTCTCGGAAGCAGGCGTCTCAGAAGCCATCGTTGAGCCTCCTGCGGGCGAGGACCGCCTCGGCGAGGACGAGGTCGAGCGGGCGGGTGACCTTGAAGGCCTCCTCGTGGCCGGGGACGGTCACGACCCGCAGGCCGAGCTGTTCCACCATGCTCGCGTCGTCGGTGACGTCGTCGGTGACGCTCTCGTGGGCGCGTACGAGGGTGTCGCGGTCGAATCCCTGGGGGGTCTGCACGGCGCGCAGCCGGGCCCGCTCGGGCGTGGCGACGACCGGCTCCGGCTCACCGGGGACGGCGGCCGGTTCGACCTCCTTGACGGTGTCGGCGAGGGGCAGCGCGGGGACGACGGCCGGCGCGCCGTCGCGTACCGCCTCGATGACGGCGTCGACGGTGTCCACCGGGACGAGGGGGCGGGCGGCGTCGTGCACCAGCACGACGCCGTGCTCGGGCGGGAGCGCCTCCAGGCCGAGCCTGACCGATTCCTGGCGGGTCTCACCGCCGGGGACGACCAGGAAGTCCGTCCGCTCGGGCAGCGCGTGCGCGTCGAGGAGGGACTTGACCTCGGCGGTGCCGTCGGGCGGCGCCACGACGATCACCAGGGTGACGGCGCGGGAGGCGGCCATCGCGCGGACCGCGTGGATGAGCATGGGTGTGCCGCCCAGCGCGCGGAGCGCCTTGGGGGCGCCCGGACCAAGTCGTACGCCCCGGCCGGCGGCCGGAATGACGGCGGCGACGGGCGCCGGCGCGGGCGAAGGGCGCGAATCGTCAGACATCGGTTCCTGTCAGGTTTGTGTGCGCGGCCTGCGTGGGTATGGCCTCAGCGTGCCACTGGGCGCGCGTCTTGACCGGACCCTTCCGTGACACCGGTCGAGTCGGCTGCCCGG
Organism: Streptomyces sp. NPDC046915; assembly: GCF_040644935.1. Classification (NCBI taxonomy): domain Bacteria; kingdom Bacillati; phylum Actinomycetota; class Actinomycetes; order Kitasatosporales; family Streptomycetaceae; genus Streptomyces; species Streptomyces sp. NPDC046915. The sequence goes on from NZ_JBEYXB010000008.1 coordinate 298,937, forward strand.
GCGCGGCACGATGAGTATCGGGGCTTCCCCGGTGACAACGGCATCAGTGATCGCAGCAGTCGTGTACGAGTCCGTGCGGTCCTGCACGAGTCGCGTAGCCGCGTAGGGCGAGTCGTACGGGTTGTACGAGTCGTGTACGGCGGCGGTACGACGGCTGCGTTCGCATGCACATGAACATGCCGCAGCGCCCGGCGACAGGTGGTGTGTCATCGGGCACCGCGGCATTTCACTGCGATGAACGTGCCGAACGGGGAGGGCCTGTCGGAGGCCGGACCGTCAGGACGCGAGGACTTCGTCGAGCAGCGCCTCGGCCTTGTCCTCGTTGGTGTTCTCCGCGAGGGCGAGCTCGCTCACCAGAATCTGGCGGGCCTTGGCGAGCATGCGCTTCTCACCGGCGGAGAGTCCACGCTCGCGCTCGCGACGCCACAGGTCACGCACTACCTCCGCGACCTTGATGACATCGCCGGAGGCGAGCTTCTCCAGATTTGCCTTGTAACGACGAGACCAGTTCGTGGGCTCCTCGGCATACGGTGCGCGCAGCACCTCGAAGACCCGGTCCAGCCCGTCCTGACCGACCACATCACGCACGCCGACGAACTCCGCATTGTCCGCTGGCACACGCACTGTCAGGTCACCCTGGGCGACCTTCAGCACCAAGTAGGTCTTGTCCACGCCTTTGATCTGACGAGTTTCGATGGCCTCGATCAGCGCGGCCCCGTGATGGGGATAGACCACGGTGTCGCCAACCTTGAACGTCATGTGACAGGTACCCCTTCCGTGGCTATCCAGGGTAACACGGATACGGCGTCTTCTGAATGGCGTTTTCGCAGGTCAGGGCATATCTCAGGGCTTGACAACAGCGACAGGAACGTGCTTCGGGAGGTGTGCGGAAGCAGGTATTCGCAGGTCGGAGCGGCTGTCCGGGCGAGGCGAAACGCGTACGTTACACACATCCGGAGGCCTCCCCAAGGGGTTGAACATCCCCATTTGTCCGGTTCCAAGTGTGCGACTTACGCTACTCCGTTCGGTGTCCGGAGCCGGATACGAGACGAATCCGGAATTGATCACGAAGGGGTTGCGATCAGTCGGCCGATCGGCGTACTCATCAGTACGTGATCAATGCGTGATCAATTTCCGGGTGGCCGTGCATTCCTTCACCGAAGATTTGCTACCCGCGTTATGTGAATGCCGGACGAGGACCCGGCCAATGCGGATCGGGAGTCACTCGAGGGGCGCGGGGTACCCCCTGCTGGAGGGAAGCACGGGCGTTGGGGGAGGGTCGGGTGCGGCCGGTCGGGAACGGCTCGGTAACCTGAGGCCGCTGACAGACACTTAGGGCGGCTTTATAAGGAGGTCGCCCCTGCGTTCAAGGAGTTGCCGCCGCCGTGAGCAGCAGCATTCGACGCGGCGCCCTCGCCGCCTCCGCCATCGTCTTCTCGATCGCCTCGCTCGCCGCCTGTGGCGCCGGCAACGACCCCCAGACCCTGGAGATCAAGCCGGACAACGCGGCCACCTCCGTGGGCTCCATCAAGATCCAGAACGTCACGGTCATCACCCAGCCCGACATGCAGTCGACGGGCCCCGCCGTGGTCTCCGCCACCATCTTCAACGGCGACACCCTGCACTCCCAGACCCTCGACTCGATCACCGTCCCCGGCACCGGCAAGACCGCCAAACTCAGCCCCGCCAAGGGCAAGGACCTGACCGTCCCGGCCGGCGGCTCGCTGATCCTCGGCGGCAAGGGCAACGCCTCCGCCGTGCTGGACAACACCAGCGAGGCGCTCCAGGACGGCAACGCCCAGAAGATCACCTTCACCTTCAGCAAGACCGGTGACGTGAGCCTGCGCGCCTTCGTCTTCCCGGCCAGGAGCTACTTCAGCTCGTGGGGCCCGAGCGAGATCCCGACGGCGGCGGCCTCCGGCTCGCCCGCCGCCGGTGCGACGGCGAGCGACAACTCCAAGCCGTCGAAGCCCGCGAAGTCGTCGAAGGGCAAGACCTCCCCCTCCCCGACCGACACCGCGACCGGCGGCGCCACCCCGAGCGACTCCGCGTCGGCATCGGCCACGGCCCACTGAGCGACACGCCCGAAGGGCGGCACCCCTCCCGGGGTGCCGCCCTTCAGTCATCTCGCATGTCGCGGGACGGCTCTTCACACGCCGACCGGTCCGATCAGGGCTCGAACTTGTAGCCGAGTCCGCGCACCGTCACCAGATAGCGCAGCGCACCCGGGTCCGGCTCGAGCACCATCCCCCACGCACCCCTCGCACCGCTCCGCGGGCTTCGGGCCGCTGCGCCGGACGCCGTCCGGCGGACAGGGCCGACGCCCATCCACCGAACGGACGCCGACCGGTCCGATCAGGGCTCGAACTTGTAGCCGAGTCCGCGCACCGTCACCAGATAGCGCGGCGCACCCGGGTCCGGCTCGAGCACCATCCCCCACGCACCCCTCGCACCGCTCCGCGGGCTTCGGGCCGCTGCGCCGGACGCCGTCCGGCGGACAGGGCCGACGCCCATCCACCGAACGGACGCCGACCGGTCCGATCAGGGCTCGAACTTGTAGCCGAGTCCGCGCACCGTCACCAGATAGCGCGGCGCTCCCGGGTCCGGCTCGATCTTTGCGCGCAGGCGCTTGACGTGGACGTCCAGGGTCTTGGTGTCGCCGACGTAGTCGGCGCCCCAGACGCGGTCGATGAGCTGCATGCGGGTGAGGACGCGGCCGGCGTTGCGCAGGAGCATCTCGAGCAGGTCGAACTCCTTCAGCGGAAGGTCGACCTTGGAACCGGACACCGTCACCACGTGGCGGTCGACGTCCATCCGGACCGGGCCGGCCTCCAGCGCGGCCGGGGTGACCTCCTCCGGCTCGCCGCGCCGGCGCAGCACCGCGCGGATGCGGGCGACCAGCTCCCGCGAGGAGAAGGGCTTGGTGACGTAGTCGTCGGCTCCTATTTCCAGGCCGACGACCTTGTCGATCTCGCTGTCCTTGGCGGTCACCATGATCACCGGGACGTTGGAGCGGCCGCGCAGCTGGCGGCACACCTCCGTACCGGGCAGCCCCGGCAGCATCAGGTCGAGGAGGACGAGGTCGGCGCCGTTGCGCTCGAACTCGTCGAGTCCGTCGGGGCCGGTGGCCGCCACGGCCACCTCGAAGCCCTCCTTGCGGAGCATGTACGACAGGGCGTCGGAGAAGGACTCCTCGTCCTCGACGACGAGCACTCGGGTCACGGAAGGACCTCCGGGGCGGGAAGCGTTTCGTACGCAGCGGTTGAGTCGGGCGATGTGGGGGACGGCCCGGCCTCTTCGTCGAGGTCGGGGTGCTGCTGGGCGCGGTCGCGGGCCACACCGGCCTCCGGCAGCCGCAGGGTGAAGGTGGAGCCCTGGCCTTCGGCGCTCCACACCGTGACCTCCCCGCCGTGCGAGGCGACCACGTGCTTGACGATGGCCAGACCCAGGCCGGTGCCGCCGGTGGCCCGGGAGCGGGCCGGGTCGACCCGGTAGAAGCGCTCGAAGATGCGCTCCTTGTCCTTGTCCGTGATGCCGATGCCCTGGTCGGTGACGGCGAGCTCGATCATGTCGCCACCGGGCGCGCTGATCCGGCGGGCGGCTATGCCCACGCGGGTGCGGGCCGGGGAGTAGTTGACGGCGTTCTCGACGAGGTTGCCCAGGGCGGCGGCGAGCTGCCCCCGGTTCCCCCAGACATGCAGGTCGGCCGCGCCGCCCGCCCGTCGGCCGCCACCACCCTGATCGAGCCCTTCGGGCGCCCATACATTCGAGGCCATCGTGATCTGTTTGGTGCCGGCCTGGTGGCGGCAGCGGTCGACGGCCTCGGCGACGAGTTCGTCGACGCGGACGGGTTCGGCGTCCTCCAGGGGGTCGTCGTTCTGGACCCGCGAGAGGTCGATGAGTTCCTGGACCAGGTTGGTCAGGCGGGTGGCCTCGATCTGCATGCGGCCGGCGAAGCGCTCTACCGCCTCCGGGTCGTCGGAGGCGTCCATGACGGCCTCGGACAGGAGGGACAGCGCGCCCACCGGGGTCTTGAGCTCGTGGCTGACGTTGGCGACGAAGTCGCGTCGTACGGCCTCGATGCGGCGGGCCTCGGTGAGGTCCTCGACGAGCAGCAGCACCAGCCGGGAGCCCAGCGGCGCGACCCGTGCGGAGACGGCCAGGGCCTCCCCGCGTCCGGTGCCACGCCGCGGCAGGTCGAGCTCGACCTGCCGTATCTCGCCGTCGCGTCTGGTGTCCCGGGTCATCTGGAGCATGGGCTCGACGGCGAGCTTGCCGCCGCGCACCAGCCCGAGGGCGTACGCGGCGGAGCTGGCCTTGACGACGGCGTCGGCCTCGTCGAGCACGACGGCCGACGAGCGGAGCACGGAGAGGACCGTGTCCACTCCGGGCGGGAGTACGGGATCGGTGTGCAAGGAAGTCCTGGTCGGTCGCTTTTGGTCGCGTTCGCTCCAGCGGAACGCCAGCATGGCGATGACACCGGTGAGCACCCCGGCGATCGCTGCCGCTGCGGCGACCGCCGCGTTCACGTCCATGCTTCAAGGTTAGGCATGGGATACCTCCTGGCCACAGCCGTGGGCGTGCGACCTCGAACACTCGTCGCCCAGAGTTCACCTTGGAGCCAGTATTGGTTCATTTGGGGTGGCAGAAACGGACGCGTACGAGCCAGAACGTGGGAGCGTGGGGTTCGCACCGCCCCGAAGCACACGTACGAGAGGGAACCCTGATGCGGGACGCGTACCACGAGGAACTTGACTCGATCGGCGACGGTCTGGTGGAGATGGCCCGGCTGGTCGGGTCGGCGATCGGACGCGCCACGACGGCCATCCTCGACGCCGATCTCAAGCTGGCCGAAAGTGTCATCGAGGCCGACCAGAAGGTCGACGAGCTCCAGCACGACCTGGAGGCCCGGGCCATAGCCCTGCTGGCCCGCCAGCAGCCGGTGGCGACGGATCTGCGGATCGTCGTCACGTCCCTGCGCATGTCGGCGGACCTGGAGCGTTCCGGCGACCTCGCCCAGCACGTGGCGAAGCTCGCGCGCCTGCGCTTCCCCGAGCGGGCGGTCCCCCAGGACCTGCACGCCACCATCCTGGAGATGGGCCAGCTCGCCCAGCGCCTGATGGCGAAGGCGGCCGAGGTCATCGTGACGAAGGACGTCGACCTCGCCCTCCAGCTGGAGCAGGACGACGACGAGATGGACCTGCTGCACCGCACCCTCTTCCAGCACCTGATCGACGAGCGCTGGAAGCACGGCATCGAGACGGCCGTGGACGTCACCCTCCTCGGCCGCTACTACGAGCGCTACGCCGACCACGCGGTCGCGGTCGCCAAGCGCGTCGTCTACCTGGTGACCGGCGAACACGCCGACGACCTCCAGACGGACATCCAGCCGGTGACGGGGGTGGAGGGAGCGTAGCCCTGCGGGGCGCGGGCGGGGGGTCGTGGCCGGCGCCCGGGGCTTCGGGGCTGGCGCCCTCCTCTTCCTCTTCAGGGCTGGCGCCCTGGGGCCGGATGGGCTGGCACCCCGGGAGTGGACGGGCTGGCGCCCTGGGCTTCAGGGCCGGCACCCCGGGACCTCGGCGGGCTTACGCCCTGGGCCTCAGGGTTGGTACCCCGGGAGCGGACGGGCTGGCGCCCCGGGGCTAGATGGCTCGCGCCATGCGGCTCCAGGGCTTGCGGCCTGCGGCCCCCGTGCTTGCGACTGTGGCTCCAGGTTCACGACCTGGCTCACGGCCTGCGGCCCCGGCCCGAAGCCCCACAGGCCCGCACCCCACCGCCCCACCGACCGACCACCCGACGCCCCACAGGCTCAAGGGTCGCCGACCGGGGGGCTCGAAGGCTGGTGGTCGGGGCGTGGGGGCGCCACTGTGCGCCGTTGATGCGCCTGCCGGGGTGGGCATGAAATGGGCAAAGGCACCAGGCCCTATCCACTGGGAGGAACCATGGCCGAATCCCCCAGCACCACGCCCGACCCCACACAGCAGCACGACACCGAGCAGCCCGCCGACCTCAGGAGCCTCCCGCTCATCGCTTCCTGCGGCTGCGGCTCGGGGTGTGGCTGCGGGTGCCAGTCTGGCGGCCCGTGCCAGTGTGGTTGACGGCACCTTCCGACAGAGACCTCGAGGGCCCCGGTGATCAGTCGATGATCGCCGGGGCCCTCGAACGTGCACCGCGGCAAGGCTTCCCGGAGTCGCCCCCGCCCGGTCGCGGGCGCAGCATGGAAGGCGGAGCGGAAAGGACGCGAGGAGGTGTGAGGCCATGCCCCAGTTCATGGACGTCCACCACGGGATGAACGGCATCACCGCCGATCAGCTGCGGCAGGCGCACAGGGCCGACCTGGCCATCGAGGGCGAGGAGAACGTCCACTTCGAGAAGGCCTGGGCGGACCCGGAGTCCGGCACCGTCTACTGCCTCTCCGAGGCGCCCTCGGCCGAAGCGATCCAGCGCGTTCACGAACGGGCGGGGCATCGGGCGGACGAGGTGCATCCCGTGCCGTTGACGGCCTGACGATCACACCGGAAGGGGACTGTACGGAGCCCTGGCCGCCGTGCCTGAGCGCGGCGGCCAGGGCTCCGGTGGCTCGCAGCGGCATGCTTGCGGCAGCATGCTCGCGGCAGCAAGGGTTCCTCCTCAGGCCTTGCCCATGCTCTGCGCCTCCGCCTCGGCGATCGTCTCGGCCTCGGCCTCGGCGAGCGCGAGGGCGAGACCGAACGCCTCGGCCATGTGGCCGGCGGCGGACATGACGCGGGCCGTGCCCACCACGGGGGCGATGGCGACGAGGACGTCCTGCAACTGTTCGGCGGTCAGGTTCGCGTCGGCCGCGGCACCGGCGTGAGCGAGGTAGGAGATCGGCGGCGCGTCCACGGCGACGAGCGCGGCGATACGGGTCAGGATGAGCGTGCCCTCGTCCAGGCCACACCGTTCGATCGAGTCGATCGTCATGGCGGTGAGCGTGTCCAGGACAGGAGCGTCCGATGCGGTGGCCATTTCTCGACCGCCTTTCCCTCGGGTGGAGCCGATACTTCGGAAGGTACGAGCCCGCGGAGCGTCCGGGCTCACCCTCCCCGGGTGACCCGCACACCGCAGGCATCCGTGAAGATCAGACGAGGCGTGCGAAACGGTCATGGTGTGGCTCCGCCCACGCGTACCGGCGGGGGTCGGCCGATGACCTTCAACCGGTCTGACCTGGGGGCAGAGCCGACTCATAGGTTTAGGATCAGTAAAGAGGCTTCCTCTTGGCGACCCCTTGTTGAATCCTTAAGGTTCACAAATGAGGATAGCTTGTGAAGATCGGCGATTCTCTGACGCGCACTCAGACAGCGGGTGCCCACCGTTCGTCGAACGTGCGGTGGACGAGGCAGAGCGCCGGCTGCGACCCGACGGGGTTTCAGCAACACCGCCCGGCAACGCCGTCCATGTGGCACTCGACGCCGTGACCGTCTGATTCAGGAACAGGCGGCCGCACTTCAGGGGCGTCGAGGCGCAGGGATCAGGTGGAACGTTTCTTCACGACGACCTCACCAAGCGCAGCAACCGGCACCGCGGCCGCCTGCTTCAGGACGGGCGGCCGCACTTCAGGGGTGCCGTTCGCCGGTCCGGCATGCCCGCGAACCGGTTCGAAGAGGGGGATCACCATGCGCATCCGCGCACTCAGGCAGAGCCGCGTCGGCTCGCCGATCGCTTTCGACGCCACTGAGGCCGCGTCAGGCCGTAGGCGGTTAGAGCGCGTTCACCAGCGGTGATGCGCCGGTGTGGCGTTCGACACACCGAGGATCCGGACGCCTGCCGGTGCCACGCCCCGCGCCGGCCGCGCAGCCGGCTTCCGCCGCCGCGTCCCCGATGTGGTCCTGGCCTGCTGAGAGCTGATGGCGTGTCATCGGAACCCGTTGCGCATGGCGGTCGAATCCGCTCCCCGTACGCACGGTTCCGGCCACCCCGCAGCCCTCTCGCAACCAGAGGAGCGTTTGCACATGCAGCGCAACTTGTGCTTTCTGTGTGAAGGAATCGTGTTCGATGCCTTAGATTCCTTCACATTTCGCGCCACATATGGCGCATCTCAGTTGATTCCGGTCGCTCGTTGGGTGGGGGCCCTCTCTATGTCGAGCTTCTTCGACGCATTCTGGTCATGGCTGGTACAGGCCGTCGGTGAGACATCCTGGCGGGACGTGATGCCCCTCGGCATCGCCGGCGTCTTCGTGTGGGGACTGTGGCTGTACCGAGCGGTGCTGTCCCGGTTCGCCAGACCCGTGGTGAACGACTTCCGCACCACCACCTCGGTCGTGGTGCCCGCCTACCGGGAGGACCCGGAGATCCTCCTGGACTGCCTGGAGACCTGGCTGGCGCAGGATCCCACGGAGGTGATCATCGTCCCGGACGTGGAGGACCACGAGGTCCTCCAGCGGCTGTCCCAGGTGACCGACCCGCGGGTGCGGGTGCTGGCCTTCGAGCACCGCGGCAAGCGCTCGGCCCTGGGAGTGGGCATCCGGGCGGCGACCGGTGAGGTGGTCGTCCTGGTCGACTCCGACACCCGCTGGGAGGACGGGCTGCTCGACGCGGTGCAGATGCCCTTCGTCGACCCCGCGGTCGGCGGCGTCGGCACCCAGCAGAACGTCTACCAGCGCCGCTCCAGCGTCTGGCGGCGCATAGCCGACTGGCTGGTCAACCTGCGCTACTACGACTACGTCCCGGCCATGGGCCGCGCCGGCGCCGTCGCCTGCCTCTCCGGCCGGACCGCGGCCTACCGGCGAGCCGCCATCACCCCCGTGCTGACCAACCTCGAGGACGAGTTCTTCCTCGGCCGCCGGTGCGTCGCGGGCGACGACGGCCGGCTGACCTGGCTGGTGCTGGCCTCCGGCTACAAGACGGTCCATCAGTCCTCCGCGCGTGCCATGTCGATGTTCCCCTCCTCCTTCCGGGCCTTCGTCAAGCAGCGCGTGCGCTGGAGCCGCAACTCCTACCGCTGCTACCTGACCGCCCTGTACAAGGGCTGGCTCTGGCGCGTGCCGCTGGTCACCAAGATCACCGTGCTTCAGATCCTGCTCACCCCGGTCACCATGGGCATGGCCGTCGGCTATCTCCTCTTCAGCCGTCTCGAACTGACGGGACGGGGCATCGCGCTGGCCCTGATCTGGCTGCTCGTCGGACGTGGCGTACGCGGCTACTCGCACCTGCGCAGGCACCCGCAGGAGGTGCTGCTGCTGCCGCTGCTCGCACTCGTGGTCGTCATGATCTCGCTCCCGATCAAGCTGTTCGCCTTCGTCACCATGAACAAGCAGGGCTGGCTCACCCGCAACAGCACCACCGTCGGCGGCGAGGGCCAGGACTCCGCCTCGCTGGGCGGCACGACGCCGAACAAGGCCGCATCCGGTATGGGGGCTCTCCAGTCATGAACCACAAGGACCACCAGAGCCACCAGGACCACCAGGCCCACCCGACACGCCCCCGGCGGCTCACCCCCGCCCTGCGTACCGCCGCCGCCCTCCCGGTAGCCGCCGCGCTCCTGCTGCTCACCCAGGCCGTGCCTGCCTCAGCCGACGGCAAAAACGATTCTTCAGAGCAGCAGTTCACCGCCGAGGAGTCCGAGACCCAGGCGGCACTGGTCGCCGCCGAGGACCATCGGCTCGACCAGGTCCGCGCGGTGTCCGCGGTCGCCCCGCTGAAGGACCTGCGGTACACCAAGCCGTACCGGACCGAGACCACCGGCGGCTACACCCTCGTACTGACCCGGCGCAGCAAGCCGTACGCCATCGCCGACCTGCTCCAGCTCGCGCCGCAGACCTTCGTGCAGAAGCGGGACGGGTCGTACCTGCTGACGGAGAACATCTACCTGAACTCCGGGGCCAAGCTGCGGCTGTCCAACCCCGGTGGGCTGAACCTGCACATGGCCAGCAACCGCCAGGGCTTCGTCTCCATCGTCTCCTTCGGCGGCCGGATCATGATCGACGGCGCCGCTCAGGCACACGTCAAGGTCAGCAGCTGGGACCCCCAGAAGAACAAGCCGGACACCGACGTCCGGGACGGGCGGGCCTACATCCGCGCCATCGGCGGCCAGTTCTCGATGAGTTACGCCGACGTCTCCGACCTGGGTTTCTGGAGCGGCCGCACCGGCGGGCTCAGCCTCACCGGGACCGACCGGCCCAACACCGGCAGCCTCAGCGGCCCCGACACCCCCACCGACGACGACGGCCAGCTCAGCAGCAGCGGCGTGCTGACCGGGCCGTCGGGCAAGCTGACCACCCCGGACAGCCGCTTCACCACTCCCCAACTGTCCTACGTGTCGGCGGACATCAGCCATTCCACCGTGTCCGGCAACGTGTACGGGCTGTTCGCCTCCGGCGCCACCGGCGTCACCATCGAGTCCACCACCATCGAGAAGAGCCGGCAGGACGGCCTCGTACTGCACCGCTTCGTGACCAACGCGATCGTCGAGAAGGCCACGTCGCGGGAGAACGGCGGCGACGGTTTCGTGATGGCCCGCGCCACCCAGCAGGTCCGCGTGACCGGTTCCAAGTCGCTCGGCAACGGCGGCAACGGCTTCACCATCAGCGGCCAGCCGCTGGCCCACGGCCCCTCCGCCTCCGGCCAGTCCGTCAGCAGCTACGGCTCGAACTCGGTCTCCAGCAGCACCGCCGAGGACAACGGCCACTACGGCATCGAGGTCGTCGGCGGCACGGACGTCGGCGTGCAGGACAACACCGTGGTCGGCGGCGACATGGGCATCGTCGCCCGCAAGGACGCCGAGAAGGTCGCCGTCACCGGCAACCACCTGATCGGCCAGTCCCGGCAGGGCATCTCGGTGCGCGACGGCGTGACGGGCGCCAAGGTCACCGGCAACATCGTCGAGAAGGCCGACACCGCCGTCTACGTCCGCGACTCGGTCGCCGAGGTGCGGGGCAACACCGTCGAGGCCGCCGGCAACCACGGTGTCTCCCTGGTCGGCGGCATCGACGGCTCCACGGTCTCGTACAACGTCATCGCCGGTGTCGGCCCCAGCGCCGTCGACAACTCCCGTGCCCACGGCGGCGTCACCATCCGGGAGAACCAGACCTTCGCCTGGTATGACACCAGTTCGTTCTGGGTGAAGTTCCGGCACTACGCCAGCCCGATGACCCTGCTGTGGACGGGTATTCTGCTGCTCATCCTGTTCTCCGCGGCCCTGGGCCGGCGCGGCCGTCGCAGGCGCGGGCAGCTCGGCATCCACCCGTACCTGGACAAGGCGCCGCTGCCCAAGGACAACGTGCGCGAGGTAGCCCGGACGGAAACGGAAGAGGAACGGGTCCCGGTGATGTCCGAATGAACGCGGCGAACCGTGCGGTGTGGCTGGCGGGAGCGGCCCTCGCGGTCGCGGTCGTGGCCCTGATCGTGGCCCTGTCCGCCGGCGGCGACACGGACTCCCCACGTACGAAGGCGAGTTCGGCGGGCAGGGTCCCGACCGCCCGGAGCAGCGCCACCGAGGTGGTGCCGTCCGAGCCCGCCACCGGGCCGATCGCCACCGCGGCCCCGGCCACTCCGCAGGCCACCGGTTCGGCCAAGGCCCCCGCCGACGCGCTGACCTGCCCCGCGGCCACCGTGGACGTCGGCGACACCCGATCGCTGGAGGACGCTCTCGACAGCGCCATGCCGGGCGACGTCATCCACCTCGCCGACGGCCGCTACGAGGGCAAGTTCACCGCCAAGGCCGCGGGCACCGCCGACAAACCGGTGTGGGTCTGCGGTGGCCCCGGCGCGGTGATCGACGCCGGCGGCCCCAAGGGCGGCTACGCCTTCCACCTCGACGGCGCCGACTACTGGCGGCTGATCGGCTTCACCGTGCGCAACGGCCAGAAGGGAGTGATGGCGGACAAGGTCCAACACGCCGTCATCCAGGGCCTGACGGTGGAGCAGATCGGCGACGAGGCCATCCATCTGCGCGACTTCAGCTCGGACAACGTCGTCCGCGACAACACCATCCGCGACACCGGGCTGCGCAAGCCGAAGTTCGGCGAAGGCGTGTACATCGGCTCCGCCGACTCCAACTGGTGCACGGTCACCCACTGCAAGCCGGACAACAGCGACCGCAACGTCGTGAGCGGCAACCACATCAGCGCCACCACGGCCGAAGCGGTCGACATCAAGGAAGGCACCACCGGCGGCATCGTCACCCGCAACACCTTCGACGGTTCCGAGCTGTCCGGGTCGCACGACGACTCATGGGTCGACGTGAAGGGCAACCGCTGGACGATCTCCTTCAACACCGGCAGTCACAGCAACGAGGACGGATTCCAGACCCACGAGATCCGTGACGGCTGGGGCAAGGACAACACCTTCAAGGGCAACGTCGCCCACGTGGACGGACCTGGCTACGGCTTCCACTTCACCCCCGTCAACGGCAACAAACTGACCTGCGACAACAAGGCCACGGGCGCGGCGGAGGGCCTCGCGAACGTCGACTGCGCCTCCTGACCACCCGCGCCCGACCTCTTTCCGCTCCCTCCCCCTTCCCCTTTCCGTCCCCTTCCGCCTTTCCGTCCCCTTCCTTTCCTCTCCCGTCCGTCACGCAGGGCCCGCCGCACGGTGGGCCGCTGCGGCGGCCCGCCACACCCGAAAACACCCTGGAGATGATCATGGCAGCCACCACCGACGCGGCCCCTCCCCGGCTCACCGTCATAGGCACCGGCTACCTCGGGGCCACGCACGCCATCTGCATGGCCGTCCTCGGCTTCGACGTCCTGGGCGTGGAGATCGACCAGAGCAAGGTCGACAGACTCAACTCCGGAACGGTCCCCTTCTTCGAACCCGGGCTGCCCGAACTGCTCGTCAAGGCACTGGACTCGGGCCGACTGCGCTTCACCACGAGCTTCGCGGAGGCCGCCGAGTTCGGTGACGTCCACTTCCTGTGCGTGGGCACGCCCCAGCAGCAGGGATCGGAAGCGGCCGACCTCCGGTACGTGGACGCCGCCGCCACCGAACTCGCCCGGCACCTGCACCGCCGCACGCTGGTGGTCGGCAAGTCCACGGTGCCCGTCGGTACGGCCGCGCGCCTCACGGAACTCGTCCAGCGCATCGCGCCCGCCGGGGACCAGGTGGAACTCGCCTGGAACCCCGAGTTCCTGCGCGAGGGCTATGCCGTGGACGACACCCTGCGCCCCGACCGGCTGGTCTTCGGCGTCACCTCCGCCTGGGCCGAGGCGCAGCTGCGCGCCGCCTTCGCCCCGGTCATCGCCCGGGACACCCCGGTGGTCGTCACCGACCTGACCACGGCCGAACTGGTCAAGGTCGCCGCCAACTCCTTCCTGGCCACCAAGATCTCGTACATCAACGCCATGGCCGAGGTCTGCGAGGCCACCGGCGGCGATGTGACCGGCCTCGCCGAGGCGCTGGCGTACGACGACCGGATCGGCGGCCGCTTCCTGCGGCCCGGTCTCGGCTTCGGCGGCGGCTGCCTGCCCAAGGACATCCGGGCGTTCGCCCACCGTGCCGAGGAACTCGGGGTCGGCCAGGCCGTCGCCTTCCTGCGCGAGGTGGACGGCATCAACCAGCGCCGCCGCGCCCGTACCGCCGACCTCGTCCGCGAGCTCGCCGGCGGCGACCTCACCGGGGTCCGGGTGACCGCCCTCGGCGCGGCCTTCAAGCCCAACTCCGACGACATCCGCGACGCCCCCGCCCTGGACGTGGCCACCACGCTGCACCGCCTGGGCGCCCACGTCACCGTCGTCGACCCGGCCGCGACGGACAATGCCCGGCGCAGCTTCCCGGAGCTGGCGTACGGCACCGACGCGCTTTCGGCCGCGGCCGGGAGCGACGTGGTCGTGCTGCTCACCGAGTGGAACGAGTTCCGGCTCATCGACCCGGAGGCGATGGGCGCGGTGGTCGGCCGCCGCCGCATCGTGGACGGCCGGCATGCGCTGGATCCGGTGAAGTGGCGCGCGGCGGGCTGGGAGTACCGGGCGCTGGGACGGCCGTAGCCGACTCGGGGGATGATCTGCCGCATGACCAAGAAGGCGGCAGACCTCGTCCTCGACGACGACGGGTGGACGGAGCGTCTGGGTTGGGCGTACGGCTTGATATCGCCGAGGCCGGCCGAACGCTCCGCCGCCCTCGACCGCCTGGATCGCGCCCGCGAGGAGGCCGGCGCGGCTCTCGCCCGCTACCACGAGACCTGGCGCCGTCCGACGGTCCTACTGCTGCTCACGGCGCGGGGCCGGGCAGCCGCGGAGAGGGCCTACGACGAGGCCGCGAGCCGCTGCCTCCCGGAAGCGCTGTGGAAGGGGCACCGCCACGACGGGGACCTCGGCACCTGGCCGGGCCTGCCCTACGCGCTGCTCTTCCTGGAGTGGGAGGCCCGGTATCCACAGGAGTGGACAGAGCACGCCAAGGCGTGGGGCACGAAGCAGTCCCTGATCCGGGAGCTGGCGAAAATCGGCCATGACCCGCGAGTGCGGGCGAAGCTCATCGACCTCCTCGACGTCATCGTCCAGCGGCCCTACCGCTGCAAGGACCGTGAGTACGTACGGGTGGCCCGCGCGGTGGACGGGGACGAGCTGCGCACCAGACTGACCAGGGCCCGCGACTCCGAACAGCCCTGGGCACGGCTGCACGCCGGTTACGTGCTCCGGCTCCTCGACCACCCCGAGATTCCGAACACCCGGCAGGTGTGGACCACATGGCTGGCCGGCGAGCCAAATCCGCTTCCCCTCAGGTGAGTTACGCCCGTTCCGTCGGGTAGGCGCCGCCTCGCAGATCCAGATCACAGATCACAGATCACAGATCACAGATCACAGGGAAAATCGGGGAAGGCACTACATGTTCCACAAGTTCCGCACCGTGACCGCCGCCGGCGTGTCCGCCGTCGCCCTCGTCTCGCTCGGCGGGGGCACGGCACAGGCGAAGACCTCGTCCGCGACCGCCGCCGCCGCCGACAAGTGGATCTACCTGTCCACGCTCAAGTGCAACGACACCGAGGACTGGGGCCAGGACGAGCTCAAGATCGAGGTGAACGGCAGGGAGGTGCTCACCGAGTTCATGGACCCGGGCGACAAGATCACCATCCACCAGTACGTCCACTTCAGCGGCTCCGCGACCGTCAAGCTCGTCGATATCGACTCCCCCGACCCGGACGACGTCCTCGGCAAGCACACCGTCAGGAGGGGCAGCGGCACGATGAAGTTCACCAACGGCGCCGACTACGAACTCAAGTACAAGGTCGGCCACCCCTGACCCGGCCGTCCTCGGCTCGCTGACAAGCCCCCTGCTCACGGATTTCCCCTGAGCAGGGGGCTCGCTCGCACACGCATGCACGCCCGCCCCGGCCAGTACCTTGATCGCCATGGCCACCCAGATAGTCACCCTGGTCGGCGTCCTCATCGGCGCTCTGACGTCCTACCTGGCAACCGCGACGGCCGAGCGGGCGAAGTTCCGGCGCACGATGGCCACCCGCTGGGACGAGCGGAAGCTCGACACCTACATCGAGTACATCTCGTGCGTCAAAGAACTCATGCGAGCCTCCCGGGAAGCCCTGCGGGCCAGGGACCAGGGCCAGGACACCACCGAGGCCCTGGCCGAGATGGACGCGGTCGAGGCCAGGCGGTCGGTCCTCTTCGAGAGCTTCGTCCTCCTGAGCGACGAAGCCGCCGCCGACGCCGCCCACACCGTCAACCAGCGAGCCTGGGACCTGCTGCGCGTCGCCCGCGACCCCACCAACGGCGAGTCCGCCCTCGCCGACGTCCCCCTGGTCACCGCCCTCAACACCCTCCACGACGCGGCCCGAGCGGATCTGGCGATAGGGAGCCGGGGCTCGGGCCGGTAGGTACCAGCCGCTTCCGAGTAGGCGTACTCATGTGCGGCACAGCCCGTGGCGGAACCGTGGTCGGCATGAAGCCCCTCACGAAGCCCCCGACCGGTCAGCGGGTCGGACTCGGCATGGCACTGCTCCTCGTCGACCTGCTGATCATCGCCTGGTTGCCGTACGGCTACGGGATGACCGGCTGGGCCGACAGCTACGACGGCGTCAACGCACCGGAGGCCCCGAAGGTCGCACGGCAGGCGATGTGGCTGCTGCTCGGCGGCGCGGCCGTCACGGGCGGCGGCCTGCTCGCCCTGCGCCGGCGCGTCTCCGGCCTCATACAGCTGACGGTCCTGGTCGGCGCAGCGGGGCTGTTCGCCTGCCTGGCCACCTCCCGCCCGTAGCGTGTGACCAGCTTCCTCGTCCTCTCGGCACCGAGCTGTGCTAGGGTCTCAGGGTTGCAGTTGTGGTACCCATGAACCTATGTGCGCCTGACGGGAATGTTTATCCATCAGGCGCATTATTTGTTTTCCGGGATCTCCGGATGGGGCCTCTGCCTACAGAAGGAGAAGGTCATGGCACAGGGAACCGTGAAGTGGTTCAACGCCGAAAAGGGTTTCGGCTTCATCCAGCAGGACGGCGGCGGCCCCGACGTCTTCGCTCACTACTCGAACATCCAGTCCCAGGGCTTCCGTGAGCTCCAGGAGGGCCAGCGGGTGTCCTTCGACGTCACGCAGGGCCAGAAGGGCCCGCAGGCGGAGAACATCGTCCCCGCCTGATCGCCCGGACGCGTATCCGCTCACCGGGGTCCGCACCGTCACGGTGCGGACCCCGGTTTGTGCTGTTTCCAGGAAGGCAGACCACCGCATGTCCCGTAGGCCCCAGAAGTCGAACCGGCGCGCCTCGTCACCCCCGCCGTCCGCGTCGTCGCCGAGGGAGTTCCGGCTGCCGGAAAACACGACGCCCGCACTTCCCGCCGTCGAGGACTTCGCCGGTATGGACATGCCCGCGGGGCTGCTGAAGACCCTCACCGCGCAGGGAGTGACCACGCCCTTCCCCATCCAGGCCGCCACCCTGCCCAACTCGCTCGCCGGCCGTGACCTGCTGGGACGCGGACGCACGGGTTCCGGCAAGACCCTCGCGTTCGGGCTGGCGCTTCTGGCCCGCACGGCCGGGCTGCGGGCGGAGCCCAAGGCTCCGCTGGCCCTCGTGCTGGTGCCCACCCGCGAACTCGCCCTCCAGGTGACGGACGCCCTGACCCCCTACGCGACGGCGGTGAACCTCCGGCTGGCCACCGTGGTCGGCGGGCTGTCCATCACCAAGCAGGCCGCTACGCTCCGGCGCGGCGCGGAAGTGGTCGTGGCGAGCCCCGGCAGGCTCAACGATCTCGTGGAGCGCGGGGACTGCGTGCTCGACGAGGTACGCATCACGGTGCTGGACGAAGCCGACCAGATGACCGACATGGGCTTCCTGCCGCAGATCACCAAGCTGATCCAGCAGGTCCGGCCCGACGGTCAGCGCATGCTCTTCTCGGCCACCCTGGACCGCAACATCGACCGGCTGGTGCAGCGGTTCCTGACCGATCCCGTGGTGCACTCCGTGGACCCGTCCGCCGGGGCGGTGACGACCATGGAGCACCACGTGCTCCACCTCCAGGACGAGACCGACAAGAAGGCCGTCACCACGCGCATCGCGGCCCGTGACGGCCGGGTCATCCTCTTCCTCGACACCAAGAGGTCCGCCGACCGGCTCGCCAAGCGGCTCCTGGCCGTCGGTGTCCGCGCGGCGGCACTGCACGGAGGCCGCTCCCAGCCGCAGCGCAATCGCACCCTGGAACAGTTCAAGACCGGTCAGGTCACCGCCCTGGTGGCGACGAACGTCGCGGCCCGCGGCATACACATCGACGACCTCGACCTCGTCGTGAACGTCGATCCCCCGGCCGACCACAAGGACTACCTCCACCGGGGCGGCCGCACGGCCCGCGCCGGCGGCTCCGGCAGCGTCGTCACGCTGGTCCTGCCCGACCAGAAGCGGGACGTCACCCGCCTCATGTCGGACGCGGGCATCCGCCCCCGCACCGCCCGCGTCACGTCGAGCGACGCGGAACTGGCCACCATCACCGGCGCCCGCGAGCCGTCCGGTGTGGCCGTCACCATCGAGATCCCCCAGCCGACGACACCGCCCCCGACAACGTCCCGCCCGAACGGGACCACCGGCACCAAGCCCGGCCGACGCTCCGGCCCCCGGCGCCGAAACGGCGGCGGAACCGAAGCGGACGCAGGCGCTCCCGCCAGGACCAGGACGGGGAGCCGGGGCTCCGGCAGCCGGCCCGCGGCCGGGACGACGGCGTCCGGTGGCACCTCCGCGACCGGCGGGCGCGGCTCTGCCCGCCGGGCGGGCTCCGGCGGGGCCACGAGCGGCGCCGCCAAAGCGGTCGGCCGCGGTTCCGGCCGCCAATCCGCGTCCGGCACGGCAACCGGCCCGGCGACCGGCGCCACCTCCGGCAAGGCCGCCCGCGGATCCGGCCGCCGAGGCGGCCCGGCACGGTCCTCGGACACCGGGCGCTCCGGCCGGGATTCCGGACGCTGAGGGCCAAGAGCGCGAGGACCCGACACCGGATCAATCGCTCAGTGAATCGCGCGGCCCACGATCGCCCCCAGGTGGATGACCACGCCGACTGCCACCAGCCATGACAAGATCACCATGACGACGCCGATAGGGCCGTATTTCTGTTCGTTCGCCACGATCGCCCCGGAGAAGTAGTGGGCGGAGAACACCCCGAGGCCGGTCCAGCACACGCTGGTGACCAGGGCTGGAGGGAAGAGGCTGCGCCACGGCACCGCCCCGGCGAGCAGTACGTACATGCTGCCCCACCAGAAGACGACCGCCCAGAGGAAGCCGACCAGGCCGTGCAGGAGCCATCCCTCGATGGCCCTGGCGAACGTGGCCTGTGCGGCGCTGTAGGCGAACAGCCCGGCAAGCCAGGCGAGCCGGGCCCCGGTCTTCCGCCATCCCCCTACAGGGACGTCGAACAGCATCTGGTACCAGCTCTGGAGGGTGCCGGCCACCGCCATGGCTCCGAGCACGAGCAGGACGACGCTCGTCGCGGTGAGCGTGTAGGAGCTTGTCTCGGGGGCGAACAGGGACGCCACGGCCTGCGCCGCCTGCTGGTCCAGCCCCAGCCAGCTGGCGAGGACCGCGGCCGCGTCATGGCCCGCCGCGGTCGTGATGATGATCAGGAACGGAAAGAAGCACAGGAGCGCGAGCGCGGCCAGCTGGAACGAGTGCCCGAAGAAGTCGACCGCCGACAGACGCCCCCACAGCCGCCCCACCCCGCTCTCCTCGAAACGGCGCACCACGGCCCGCCACCGCTCCTCCGCCTGCCACCAGAGGGCAGGCGCGTGCGGGCGGAACGTTTTCCTGCCGTCACTCATGTACTGAAGTGAACCCCCGTCCACCGGCTCTGTCGCAGCCAAAACCCCCTGCCGGCGGAGAACCCGGGAGCAGGGGGCTTGATCAGTCAGGGTGTGGACTACGAGCTGATGGGCAACTCCCGCGCTTGCCGGCGTGCTTGGGCCCGTAGCTCCTTCAGGCGACCGTGGAACGCGTTGTGGCGGTTCTGGTCGAGGTTCAGCGGCAAGTCGAGCTGAGAGATGAGCTGCGACTCCAGGTCCCACGGTTCGCTCTGCTCGACCCAGCACACCCGCGCGTTGTCCGCCATCCACTGGCTCAGGGTGGCTTCGCCGGCCTTGCCGAAGGTCATCCGCTTGCCGCTGCCCACGCGGCGCAACCCAAGTCCAAGCAGACATCCGAGGGTGAGCCGCAGCGTAGAACCGGCCGCGTTGCCCCGGTAGTGGTAGCGCACCCGCTTGCGCAGGTTCTGCGTGCTGGTCCGGTTCGCCATGTACCGCGGGGCTATCCCGACGTAGAGCAGACGCCCATCGTCCAGGTCCGGGTGGGGCGACTGCTTGAAGTGCCACCCGTAGACCCCTGCCGCCGCCGGAACAGGACTCGGACGCACCAAGACCTCCGGCGCCGACCACAACCGGTCGGGACTGACGAGAACGGTAGCTTCCACGAACCCTCCAGGCGTGCCACGGGTGATCGTCGCAGGCTACTGCCCGACGCTGACAGAACGCCCCTGGCCTGCATAGCTGCGGCCTTCGGCTGCCACGGGATCAGGGAAGCCGCCCAGCCTCGTGAAGCGCGTCGAAAGCTAGCTCGTCGACGGCCGAGACTCGGTCCCGATCGGCATAGCGGAACCACGCCTTCTCGGCAATCTCCCTCGACGGGGTCAGCTCACCGCGGTGATCGGCGGTGTAACAGATCATCCGGAAAGGGCCGTGATCAGGATGGCCCTCGCCGATCTCGAAAGTGCCGAAGCGCACCATGGAGCCGGGGTCGATCGCCGCCTGCAGTTCCTCGTCGATCTCCCGCACCAGGGTCTCGCCATCGGACTCGCCCGGCTCACGATGACCGCCCGGGAAGTAGAAGCGATCTCTGCCGTGACTACGCGTTACCAAAACCCGGTCGTCCCGAACCAGGATCCACGCCACTTTCTCCGGCACATCGCTGCCATTCGCCATGGCTCGGGACCGTATCGGAGGGCATCGTCCGCGTCAGCACCATCCAGCCTCAGCCACTCTGCCGGCGACGTCCGTACGAGGAAGCCGTGCCAGCGAAAGCGTAGCGGTGAGCCTGGGGAACGACCGCTTCGTCCCGAAGCAACTTGGGTGGGCGCCGCGCCTTGAGCTGATGGGCCCTTCACCTGCACAGATGGTCCGCAGACGTTCGTGGGTGTCCGCCGTTGCGCGTCTGCGTTGTCACGCAGTTGGACACTCACCGCTCAACTGTCGATCGCCGGGAGGCCGGTTGTCAGTGCTTGCGTCTATGGTCTCAAACGCGCGGTCGGCTTCCGGGGGTTCCAGCTCTGAAGGAAAAGGTTTCATCCCCGGCCTGTCTGGGGGCGGCCCGGAGACTCGTCCGGGACCTAACCGACGGCCGGGCTTCGTCGATGGCCATGAGATGACCTGCCAGCGCCGGCCGCGCACCTCCTCCCGCGTGCGCGTGGGCGGACGCGCGCTTCGCAACTGGGCGCATGACCGCCCGGGGGTGCCAGCATCGCTCGTGCCCTTCATTTTGCCTGTTCAGGCGTGATGCGGAGGATACGAGATTCGAACTCGTGAGGGGTTGCCCCCAACACGCTTTCCAACTGTGTTGGTGGGGCGGTGAGCCGTGTGCAAGGGCGTTCACCTGCGTTCACGCGAGGCTGTCCTCCGGGAGACAGCTGGCGTCCAGTCCTGTCTGAACGGCCGTGAACGGGACTGACTGAGACGGAAACTGAGACGGTGGCGCGGGGCGGCTGCTTCACTCCTCCCCAGGTGGGATGAGGCGATCGGCGCTCTCAGCGTCGTCCACGTGTCCGTGGGCATCGACGGTGATCGGGGTGGCTCGTCCCTTGGCCGTAACCAGCCACGCGAGCACCTGCTCAGTCAGTGGCCCGTTGTCGGGCCCCTCATCCTTCCAATACGCACGCCAGCCGCCTCCCGGTATGGCCGCCACCACCTGGCCCGCCTGTTCCAGGTGGGTCCGGGTAGTCCGTCACCGGGTGGCGTGTCCTGTTGAAGTAACGCATGCGGTCATCGTCTACGACGGTGGCCGGCCTCGTCATAGGAGCGACCAACTTATAAGAGGCCCCCTCCCCACGGCAGAGCAGCAGGTAGGGGGCCTCTTCGGGCTCTGCTTACTTCTTCTTGCCCTGGGTCTTGCAGGGGATCTTGGTGCCCTGCGTTTTCGCTGCTCAGGGGCGGTGGCCTCGCGCACGTGGTGGTCGTCGTTGGTCGTCATTGGCCACTGTCGAGCGACCTCGGACGGCCCAGGGACGGCCCAGCTCCTCGGCCTGAGCGGCGGCAGTCCGGCCTCAGCGCGAGGGGCGCCTCTTCGGGGGAACCGGGCCAGGGATCACATCCTTGCCAAGGTGCTCCTTGATCAGGTATTTGAGTTCCGGCCCTTCGATGAGCTGGAGCCGACCGTGCTGACGGGCAAAGTCATGGCTGGCCCTTCCAAACCACGAAGTGGTGATCAAGACTCCCTTGGCAGCACGCTTGTGCTCCACCACTCCGGCGAGCGCCTGGACGGACTCAACAATCTGGTGAACGCCTACACTCTCGCTGCGCTGATCGGTACAAGCCTTGACGTGGCGGACTCGTTGACCAGGCCGAGCGGTGGGTGACGCACGGACAAGGAGTAGCAGTGGCAGCGACTTGCAGGACGGCGAACCGAACCTGGCGTTGGTACGGCGTGACCGCCCTCGCCTCAGCTGTGTTCTCTGCCGTGTTCGTGCAGGCGACGCTCCTTGCGAAGTGGTATGTGGAACACCCGGTGATCGACCCCGGCGACGATTCACCTGGCGGCGGAAACATGGGGAACGTGCTCGCCTTGCCGTTTTTCGCTGTCGCTGCGATCGCTTGCCTGCTGTTCCCTCTGCTCTGGGGGATCGCGGCGTTTCGCACGCGGAAGGGCGCGGCGGTGAAGGTTCTTTCGGAGATTTCCACCGTCCTGCAGGGGGTCACCTCGCTGGTGGCACTTCCGGTCGCCAAGGCCCTGCCATACAACTGGGCCAACCTCACAATCCTTGTCGCCGCAGACCTGGTCGCACTCAGCATCGTCGTGAGACCGCTCTGGTCGCGTCGGACAGATCCTAGGTCGGCGTAGCGGCTTTGGGGTGGCGCTGCTTTGGCGCGAGTGATCATGGCCCCGTAAGCTTCCGGCGCGTCGGGCAGTCTGTGGACCTGCCCGGTAAAGCACGACGTTGGGGCCATGATCTTCGAGGCTCGCGCCAAAGTGGCTCCGTAAAGCCGTGGAGCCGACCGCCCCAGCCACGACGTGTTCTGACCTCATGCACTGTGTGCCTGCCTCTTGGGCGGGAGCGGGCGGCCGGCGGTGCCGAGCGGGGCGGAGACATGAGCGCGGGCGGCGCCGGCCGCCCGCTCCCGTCCGGAGGAGCGAAGCGACGACGGGTGCTTGAAAACCGGTAGAGAAAGTTGTAACTCAGTCGGTCGGGTGGGGCTTGAAGACGTGTGCGCAGGCTGGGAGTTCAGCCCTCTGGCGGTGTGCGAGCGGCAGGAAGAGCACTGGGCGGATGGTCCACGTGATGCGGGTGCGGTTGTGGGTGACGGTGACCGTGGAGGGTTCGGAGCGCAGCAGGGCATGCCGGGTTGCTACGCGGCCTTGGTACAGCCAGGCCCAGGCCTGATCCGAAGCGTCGGGGTCCAGGGCGGGTGAGATCGTGCGGAGCGCGACCGCGACCCATCTGTCTGCCTGGGGTGCCGAGTAGGCGTCGAAGGATGCTTGGTGGCATGCCGGCTGTTCGTGTTCGGTGAGGTCTTGGGTCCAGCACTCGCACCAGTAGCCCCGTCGCGGTTTGTGGGTGTCGATCGGGGCGGTGCTCAGATGCGTCGACTGAACCGAAGTGGCAGGTCCCTGCTGTACGGCTTCCTTTGAGGCGTCGACGGTGAGAGTGCCAGTAGTCGAAAACGTGGGTCGCTCGGGAGCGGGTAGGGCGATTTCGGCCCAGCAGTGCTTGCCTTTGGCCGTCGGTTCGGCGCCGTAGCGGTTGGACAGGGCGGCGACGAGGAGCAGGCCGCGGCCGTTCTCGCTGAATTCCTCCGGGAGGCGGGGCCGGGGAAGCGACTTGTCGGAGTCGTGAACCTCGATGCGCAGGGCGGTATCGGTGAGTCGTACCGTCAGGCGCACTTGGCCGGTGCCGGCGTATCGGACCGCGTTGGTGAGCAACTCGCTGATCACCAGCGCGGCGGTGTGCACTACCTCGTCGTCCAGCTCGACTGCCCATCCCTGTATCGCGGACACGGCTTGGTGCCGGGCGGCGGTGACCGCGGTTGGCGTGGCGGGTACGGAGAGAGCGAGCTGGTGCGTTGCCATGGGCGGCCTTTCGGGTGGGGGTGGCCTCGTCACGCAATCAGGTGCTCGCGGTTGTCGGTTGGTGTCGTCGTCCGCGCTGCATTGGCTATGCGGAAGCTGCATCACCTCGCAGAGCGGCTGATCTACGCTCGGTTGATCAGGCAGGATCAGCGGCGGCGGAAGGGGCCGTGGCAGATGGCCGAAGCACGCAGCGAAGCACTACGGATCGGTGAAGTCATTCGCCGGGCCAGGGTGTTACAGCGGCGCTCGCAGAAGGACGTTGCCGCCGCGCTCGGCTACCACCAGTCCAAGCTGAGTCGGCTGGAGAGCGGCCGTGGCACGGAGGACATCCGCGTCCTGCGCGCGGTCGCACAGGAACTCGACATCCGACCGGTGGAGTTGGGGCTCACCTCTGCGTTCGACGCTTCCTCCGCCGATCATCAGGCTGACGACATGCACCGCCGCACTTTCCTCGCCGCGAGCCTCGCCGCGCTCACGCCCCCGGTCGGTTCGGCGTCCGCCCACCACGACCTCGTCCAGGCACTCCTCCCCGGTCCGAGTCCGGCGGCTTCCGGCGCACCCTTGGACGCGGCAGTCCTCCGAGAACGGGTCGGCACGGCTCGCAGGCTCTTCTACACCTGCGATTACGCAGCACTGGAACGGACGCTCCCCGGTCTGATCGCCGACCTTCGGCACGCCGCCGCCGATGACCGAACAGCCACGGATGGGCTCGCCGGGCTGCTGGCCACGGCGTACCAGACCTCGACCAGCCTGCTGCTCAAGCAGCACGACCAGGGCAACGCCTGGCTCGCGGTCGGCCGGGCGATGGCCGAGGCCGAGCGCTCCGGCGATCCGGTGATCCTTGCGTCCAGTGTGCGTGTACAGGCTCATGTCCTGGCCCGTGAGAAGCACAGCGCCCAGGCCGTCACTCTCGTCCGCCATACCGCCGGCCGGCTCACCGGCTCCTACGACCGCCGTTCCCCGAAATACCTCGCGGCCGTGGGACTGTTGCTGCTGCGTGGCGTGACCGCGGCCAGCGCCGGAGGGGATCGTGCCGCCACGGGTGAATTCCTCACCGAGGCGAAGGAACTGGCCCGGTACGTCTGCCTCGACCGGCCCGACGCGTGGGCCAACTTCAGCCCGACCAACGTCGCCCTCCACGAGGTCAGCGCTCTGGTGGCTTTCGGCGATGCAGGGCACGCCATCCGAGCGGCGCGCCCGCTGATGCGCATGCCCATCCCCGTCCCCGAGCGTCGGGCCGCCCTGTGGGTGGAGGCCGCACGCGCCTACAGTCAGCAGGACCGGCTCTCCGACGCCTACCAGGCCCTGCGTATCGCCGAGGCGTCCGCCGCCCAGGACGTCCGCCGCCCGGCCGTGCGCGAGCTGGTCGCCGATCTGGTCGCCCGCGACCGCCGCCGTACCCTGCCGGAACTGCATCACTTCAGCCGCCGACTGGGAGTTCCCGCGTGACCGGGCTGGCCGTTCCGGAGCAGAGGCCGTTCCTGTACGTCGTCGTCTGCGCCTGCGGCATCGCCTCCGACGTCGGCAAGCTGATCACTGCGGCCCAGGGGCGGCACTGGGACGTCGGCGTCATCGCGACCCCGCAGGGTCTGGGCTTCCTCGACACCGACGCGATCGAGGCCCGGACCGGCTACCCGATCCGCTCCGCATGGCGCACACCCGGCGAGGCCCGCCCGTTGCCGCCCGCGGACGCCATCGCTGTTGCCCCGGCCACCTTCAACACGGTCAACAAATGGGCGGCCGGCATCTCCGACACCCTCGCCCTGGGCATCCTGTGCGAGGCGTACGGCATGGACATCCCCACCGCCGTCCTGCCCTATCTGAACGCCGCCCAGGCAGCTCACCCCGCCTACCGGCAGAGCCTCGAACGGCTCCGCGATGACATGGGCGTCCTGATCGGCTCCTACGAGCCCCACAGGCCGAAGGCCGGCGGCGGAGCGGACCGCTTCCGCTGGCAGGAGGCCCTGGACCTGCTGGAGCCACAGCTTCGTCGGCGGCCGTGATAAGGAGGACGGACGATCACCCCTGCTAGCGTTCCCGCGTGCCCGCGGATATACAGCGCCTGGTCGATGAACTCGTCGCACAGATGAAGTCCGGCTCCGCTCCCGCTTACCGCACCGCGATGGAGCGGCTTGCGGAGACTGCTCGGGCGGGAGGGCCCGAGAGCCTGACGGCCGCCGTAGAAGCTCTCGCGCCCTTGCTGCCAGGTCTGAGCGGGGACTTCGCCATGACGGCGGTTCTGGCGGGCGCCTGCGTCGAGTGGGGTGCGTCCCCCATGGCTCTCGTCGGCGTACTGCCGCAGCGCGCCTCGGAAGCCATGATGCTCAACGAGGTGGTGCCGGAATTCTGGGAAAAAGCAGCGCGCGGCCGAGCGCTGCCCGAACCGGTGAGCGCCAGCACCGATCAACTGGTGCGGAAGCTGACGGGACTGGCCCGGTGGCGCCGGGGCGTCGACAAGAACACCATGACCCGGATCGCCATGTCCTGGTTCGACATGGAGCACTGGCTCAAAGCCCTGATCACCGTCATGGCGGACGCAGAATTCCGCGCGGCCGTCCCCGGCGAGGTCAAAGCCGAGTTGCGCGAACACGCCGCAGCGGTCGCCCACCGGTCCCAGCGAGCTGCTTGGGTCGGCGCGCTGGCTGCCGTCCTCGACGACGAGCCGCTGGTCGTCATCGACCCTCGCACACACCAGGGATACGCCCTCACGATGAGTGGGGTCGGGGACAACGGCCAGTTGCACATCCTCCTGGCGGACCGCCTCGTCGGGGATCCCGGACAAGGCTTGGTCACTGGGGATCGCCCCGCGCGGTCCTGGGTCGAGGCGGCGAGCAGCGGCGACCCCCACCTCGTCCCCGACGACGCGGCGATCCGCTGCTTCCGCCTCTTCGACGGCCAGGGGACCTACATCAGCCCGGAAGGTGTGCCTGCCGACATAGGGACCATCGACGGCACCCGCGTCCTTGTGCTGCACCCGCCGAACGGCACCTACGCCCTGGGCGTGGGTCGAGTGTTCGAGCACATGGTGCCGGCCCTCCACCTCGACCGGATCCTGGAACCGGCCGAGACGCAGCGCTTGCTCGTCCGGCTGGCTCCCGCCGTTGAGAACGATCTGATGGCCGACTAGACGAAAAGGCCACCTCCCAGCGGCGAACCCGCAGGCAGGGGGCTTGATCAGTCAGGGTTACTTCTTCTTGCCCTGGGTCTGGCGGGCCCGTTCTTCGGCCCTGGTCAGCGCGGTGCGCACCCCAACTGACCTGCGTTCGGACGGTCGTTGGCGGTCGTTGCCTGTCATCGTCGGTCGTCCTCGGAGGGCCCCGAAGTTGCCTGCCCCAAGACCTCCCGGAAGGCCCCGTAAAGGAGCGGCCTACGGCCGCGTGTCTCTGGGCTCGCTACGCTCGCGCGCCGGCCGCAGTCCCTGGCGAACATTGCCCGCGACAGCGGCGCTCTCTGCGCGCGTGAGGACAGTCCTTGCCCCTTCGGGGCAGACAGGCCGACGCGGTAAGGGCCGTGGAGGGGCAAGGGGAGCTGAGCGCGTCGCCCCATGGCCAGCAGGGACGGCTATGAACGCGGCTTTTCCATGATGTGCGAGCACCGAGCCTTCAGATTACGCTCCGAAGTGGGGCAATAACAGAACGTGCTGTCGATCGAATGACAGCACGGCTGCACGCACGCCACCTCCGGAAGGACCCAGGCATGACCACTACGGCACGAGACGTCGTCCAGCTCAAGCTGGAACGAGCCTTCGACACCATGGACGCCAACAACGACAGCTACGTGGACTGGTCGGACTACCAGCAGCTCGTGGACCGCTACATCAGCGTCTTCAAGCTCGGCCAGAACGACCCCCGGGCCGGCGGAATCCACGCCTTCTACCAGATGTACTGGAACGAGCTCATCCGGCACGCGCGACCGAACGGGCAGCAGCAGCGGCTCTCCAAGGAACAGTTCGTCGAGGCCAACCGCCTTGCGAGCATCGACACCAGTCGGCTCAACATGGTCGAGGGCTGCGGCCACGCGATCTTCGACTGCATTGATGTCGACGGCGACAACGAGATCAGCAAGGAAGAGTTCGAGACCTTCCTGAGGAAGGTCTGGAAGGTCTCCCAGCCCGACGCGATCGAGACCTTCCACAAGCTCGATCTGGACGGGGACGGCCACATCTCGCGGCAGGAGTTCATCCGGGCAGCACACGAGTACTTCTACTCCAACGACCCGAACGCTCCGGGCAGCCTCCTCTTCGGACACGTCTGATCGTCCCGGGTCCGTCCCGCGCAGGTTCCCGGTAATCGGTCAGCACGCCGCCATGCGGCGTGCTGACCGATCCGGCAAGGTGTACGCGCACCTCATGCCCAGCAGCCAGGACCGCGCCCGGAAGGCCATCGGGCGCGCGCTCCGACCGCAGGACGCGGGGCGCTGAGGGCCCAGAGTGGGCCCAGGCCGTGAGAATGCCCCCGCACCGCGCCGTATGCTCAGGTCGGGGGCATGATCACCAAACCTACTTCTTCTTGCCCTGGGTCTTGCCCAAGAAGTTGGCGACCTGCGTTTTTGCTGGTCCGAGCGGTGCCTCGCTGCGCCTACGTAGGTGTCATTGGTCGTCGTTGGCCACTGTTGAGCAAGCTCGCACGGCCCAGAGACGGCCCAGGACGCCAGGCCATCCGCCGCACCGCACCTTCTGATCCGCGCCCCGACCGCGCCCTGCCGGGCGCACGCAACCAGCGGTTCAGCCGCCGAGTTGTCGACTTGACGCTGATCCAGAGGGGCGGTGCGAGGCGGGCGAGTGTGGGGGCGGCTCGCCCGGCGCGACGTGCTGCTCTACGCGAGGACGACGAGACCGCCCGCTGATCCGTGGAGGCCCGCGGCGGAGCCGTTGAGGGCAAGAGCTGCTGGTGGGATCTGGCATGCGAGCCCGACGCCACGCGCCTCGTTGCGATCTGATGGCGGACCCATACCCGGGCGAGGTGTGGCGCGAGCTGCCGCCCGTGAGTCATCCCAGGGCGTGGCCGAACCTGACGCTCACCTTGCGGCAGATCCGGTCGGTTGATCTTGCGGAGTAGAGTCGAACCACCTGCGCGAGAACCGGCGTCAGTACCACGCCAAGAGATTTGGATCATGTACGTCGCCCCGGGCCCGGGCGCCGACTGGCCGCCTCAAGTGTCAGAGACGCTTGAGCAGCTCAGCCTTCTTCTCCGCGAACTCCTCGTCCGTGAGGATGCCAGCGTCGTGGAGCGACGCGAGCTTCGTGATCTGCTCGACAACACCCGGCTGAGCTGCGGCCTCGGCCGGTGCCCCATGTTTGCCTCGCTGGACCATCGAAGAAGCGAGGTCCAAGATCTTCTCGGTCACGCCAGGCTGCGCCGGGAGGGGCTCCGAAGACTCGGCCTGCGCGGAGGTATCAGTTACGACCTGCTGGCCCTCGAGCAATACGGAGAAGATCACGAACAGCTTCTCCGGCAACTCAATGATGGACTGATTGCCGTCGGCCCAGTCCACGCGGACGGTGTGCCCGGATTTCATGGAAGCCCCGAGGCCGGCACCGACAGCCTTACCGATCATCCCAGGCAGAGCAGCCTTCGCGGCAGCCTGGCCCATGACGCCGGCGACACCTTCCCTGGTCGAGAGTTCCTCCCACTCGAGCACGGTCTCGGCGTTGAGCTTGTGCCGCTTGAATGGGTTGCGTGGGTGCTGGACGGTGAGCCCGCCGTGACCTGAGAGAACGCTGCCGCTCGCCAAGTGGCCACCCACTACGCGTCCCTGGTTTGTCAGCGTCTGCAGAATCGCCATTCGCGAAACGTAGAGCAAGACTTCGGCCCGAATCAAGCCCAGAAGATCAGCCGGACGTCGTCGACGGGTCGAGAGGCTCAGGCGGGTCGTCGTATGACATCTGAGCCTCCTTGAAGACGAAGAACTGGTACGCGAGGCACAAGTTGAAGATCCGCATCGTCGGCGTCGTGACCGGCACATCACCTCTGACCTGGCGTTGCCCGCTAGCCGAGCGCGAATCTTCGGCGCCTGCGACACGCATTCGACAGAGGGGGATACGCAGGCCCACCGGCTACGGCCAGTGCCGGGTATCCGGTTGAGCATGCTTGCCCTGGTCCACAGCTCGTACAACGTCGCAACCACGGTGTGGGCCTTCGTGATCTCCATCCTCATCGTGCTGGCAGTCGGTTGGTACTTCCGGCGTCGGAGGTAGGTCCGACACCCGCTTCAGGAGAGAGGCGGAGGAGTGGGGGCGCTGACCTGCAGCTTTGATACCTGATCAGGCTGCCGAGAACTCGACCGCGAGACGCTGCCGTTGGCCGTGGCTGACCTCTGCATCTGGCACGGCAGTGGCATGAACCTCAGCCGACGACAGTCAGCCACGACGGTGGGTGCGCCGCACGACCAGACACGCGTATGCCTCGCTGCACCCCCACCGGCCTCGCCACGCTATTGGGGTGTGCCGTCGACCAGAGCAAGCAGACACGGCCGACTCGTGACGACGGCCGAAGCCCTCAGCTTGGGAAGCTCGGGTCTTCTGCCGGTAGTTGCTCCGCTGAGCTGCGGTGGGTCAGTGTCGAGCCCTGGTTACAGTCACCGCCGTTCCCCGTGGTTCCCCGCGGGATCTGGCACGCCTATGGCACGACCCGTGCGCTCCGCCGTCCTCAGGGTCGAGACCCGGACTTGGGAGAATGAGCCTCAGTCCACGACACTTAGCCACGACGACGGGGCAAGAATTGTCCAATATTGGGTAGGTATGGTCGACGCGGAGACATCGGGTCGTAGCGTTCCCATTACGGACAGCCGCCCACCTCCCTATGATCTGATGCGTGACAGGGGCATCCGGTTGGATTTGGGATCCAGACTCCTGGCAAGAGTGGGCTATCCGCCTACTCCGCCAGCAGTACGGCGCTGACAATGTGATCAAGGTTCCGGATCAAGATCGCGGGGACCTTGGAATTGAGTGTTTCACGCGGAGCGGGATCGTCTACCAGTGTTACTGTCCGGAGAATCCGGACTTGGGTCCGCGCGCCCTCTACGACAACCATCGAGACAAGATCACTAAAGACATAAACAAGTTTGTTAAGAACGAGGTTGAACTCACGCGTCTCTTTGACAGCGTGAAGATCAGGTCATGGATCCTTTTCACGCCGCGACACGAGTCGCATAAAACTGTGCAGCACTGCAGCGAAAAAGCGACCCTAGTGCGTAGAGCTAACCTGCCGTACGTCACAACCGACTTCATCGTCGACGTTCATGAACTAGCAGACTATAGGGACTCTGCTGAAATCCTGAGGCGGGGCCCCGTGTTGCCTGCTCCCGTAGGAGTGCCGGCAACGATTCCTAAGACTACGGCCGATGGTATTGATTTTCGCCAAGTCCAGGGTTCGCTGATTTCTGTCATGGATGAGAAGCTGTCGCGCATTCCCAGACTCGCCAACTCCGATAAGCGCGCCACTTATCGTGCTCACCTGCTGGGTAGCCATCTGACGGGCGAGGGACTTCTAGACCGTTACATGGAAAGCATCCCTGAGGTATATCAGCAGATCATCGACTGCATTGCAAGTGTAGAAAGAGGACTTCTGCTCGCTTACGGGCCGGGAGATCTGCCCCATAAAGTCCTTGGTTCGGTGATCGGCGAAGTTTGCGAGCGCGTCGAGCAAGTCGTTCCAGGAATTGCCAAGAGTAACGCAGAGAGCATTGCACTGATGGCGGTCACAGATTGGCTTCAGCAGTGTCCGCTTGACTTCGAGGAGGCGGGCTGAAATGCCTCCTGGGTCAGGAATGGTAAATGATGAGATCGGTGCTCAGCCGGTCATCTTTCGGAACAGGCCGCGCCCGATTCCACCAACAAGTGACACAGCGTGGCGTTTGGGTGCCCTAGTTCTTGTCTTGAGCTACTTTCGTGGTTCAACTGCAGATGCCGACGATCTAAACGTTGTGACTCATGCACTAAGGACTCCAACCACGAGAGCTCGGTTCTTGAAATGGTGGGAGGGAGAATTTGTTGCTGGCGTTGGATCATTCAATCTTGAACCCTCACTCGACCTCACGATTCGTCTCGCGCACGCTGAAGGACTGATCTCAGTTTCTCAAAAGGGGCGCGTTTCGCTTCTAGATAAGGGCGGAAATTTCGCTGAAGTATTGAAGTTGAATCCAGAGATTTTCTCTGAGGAGAAAGAATTCTTGCTGCGGCTCGTTCCGATTTCGACGGCCAAGCTGAAGCGTGCCATCGCGCTGATTCGTTGAGGAGATAGCTTTGCTGCGTATTAGGGCTGTGACCATTAAGTCGCTCACGCCTGAGGGCGTCGCTGGCTTTGAGGCCCGCTTCGGGGACGGGCTCACAGTGATTCGCGCGAAGAACAGCTCAGGGAAGACCCTTCTTCTCAACTCGATTATGTATGCGCTCGGGCTTGAGGGAGCACTCAAGCCGGGCAAGCAAGGCATTCTTACCACAGCGCTTACGCGCAGCGTCAAAGTGCGAGGTGCAGAGCGGCCAGTTCGGCAATCATGGATTGACCTCGAAATTACCAACGGTCGGGACTCTATTACCATTCGCCGTTATCCGGTCCCTCCAGAGGGAATCAAGCCCGACTTGATTACAGTATGGGATGGCCCGCTCCTCACCGAATCACGCAACGAAGTAGTCTCCGAGCCTCGCTACTACTACGTAGGAAGGGGCGGGACTGCCCAGAACGAGGCTGGCTTCCATAACTACCTGGCACGATTTCTGGGCTGGGATCTGCCGGTAGTTCCGACTTATAGCGGTAGAGAGGTCCCGCTCTACTTGCAAGTTCTTGCTGCTCTCTTCTTCGTCGAACAGAAGCAGGGCTGGTCCGGCATCGTCCCCAAGATGCCGACTCAATATCAAATCAGGGAGCCGCTGAGGCGATCGATCGAGTTTTACTTGCGTCTCGACGTCATGGAGCGAGCGCGGCGACGATCTGAACTAGAGCAGGGGCTTGCTGTACTACGGGCTGAATATTCGGCACTTCGTGGAGCCTTGGATGCCGCCGCCCACGTGTCCAATGCTCGTGTGGTCAACACTAGCGAATTCGGATCGGCCGCTTTCTATCGCAGTGTACTTTTTGGGGCAGAATCAGGCGAGGCCGATGCAAGTCATGTGTTGACGGTCTTTCATCAAGATCAATGGATTAATCTCGAAGAAATGCTCAGCAATCTCCAAACTCGCATTTCCGAGATGGGAGAGGTGCAGAGATCACGACTTACGGAGGCAGAGGCATCTGCACTGAGCGCAGTTCTCTCAGAGGCCCGTGACAGGCTGCGGCAGATTACGTTGGATCTGCAATCGCTTGATGACTCGGCGAACATGACATATATGCAGCGAGGGATCCTAGAAAAGCGTCGTCGCTTGCTGGAGCAGGAACAACGGCGATATAAAGACATTGCTGCACTCGAAAATCTCGGTGCTCAATATTCTGCTCACGCTATTAGGCACCATGATTGCCCGACCTGTCAGCAATCTCTTGATGGAACGGAGAGCTTGTCGGGCGCACCAGTTCTAACCACAACAGAGAGCGCCGCTCTGGTGGGGCAGCAGTTGGAGACCATCTCGAACGTAATCAACGACGCAGAGGTGGGCGCCAGAGCTAATGAGGCAGCGCGCGGCTCACTTGAGCAAGAGGCCGGGGAGGTGCGCGCTCGCATCAGAGCAATTCAGGCAGATTTGGAGGCCGAGGCGCCTGACGTATCTGTTGCGCGGTTGCAAGCCCGCATCGCCGCTGAAACCCGGTACCAAGAATTGCTGCGCCTGCGGGATAATGCACAAGTTACTGTAAGCGATCTGCTGGATGTTCAGCAGCGATCCAAGCTTGTTAAGCAGGAACTTGATGAGCTAGGGGAGGAAGTCCTTACGGCGCAAGACGCTGCTAAGCTGAATAACTGGCAAAGGGAACTGCAGCGGTTGCTTTCGACTTTCGGATTCGTTGTTTTCGCTCCCGGTGAGATTACAATCGATTCTCAGGCTATGCGTCCAGCTCACGGGGACAGCGATCTCGGCTTCCAAGGTTCGGCGAGCGATGGGCTTAAATTGCGGTGGGCGTATCTTTTGAGCCTTGTCAGAGTCAGCGGCCGTATGGGCGGTTGCCACCCCAGCCTGCTCTTGCTGGATGGCCCAAGGATGTACGACGTTGAGCCGAGGGCTATGCAGGCCTTTCTGCGATCCTGCTCTCAACTTCAAAGCGACAGCGGAAAGGCGCAGATCTTTGTTACTCTGAGTGAGGAGCGTGCTGTCATCGAGGCGTGGCTGTCGGGCTGTGAATATGAGGTCGTGCACATCCCAGACAAGCTGTTGAACTAGGTCGGTGGAGCGGCTTTGGGGTGGCGCTGCTTTGGCGCGAGTGATCATGGCCCCGTAAGCTTCCGGCGCGTCGGGCAGTCTGTGGACCTGCCCGTTAAAGCACGACGTTGGGGCCATGATCTTCGAGGCTCGCGCCAAAGTGGCTCCGTAAAGCCGTGGAGCCGACCGCCCCAGCCACGACGTACCCCTTCTCTGGCATCAGGTGGCTGATTGCCATGAGCGCGGCACGGGCGCCGGTCGGGCTGGAGCGGGGCGGAGACAGGAGCGCAGGCCCGGCCGGGGGCCGGGCCGCGCGCGGGGAGCGGAGCGAGCCGCCTTGAACCAGTAGAGAAAGTTGTAACTCAGTCGGTCGCGTGGGGCTTGAAATCGTGTGCGCAGGCTGGGAGTTCGGCACCCTGACGGTGTGCGAGCGGCAGGAAGAGCACCGGTCGGATCGTCCATGTGATGCGGGTGCGGTCCTGGGTGACGGTGACTGAGCAGGACTCGGAGCGCAGGAGGGCATGGCGGGTTGCTACGCGGCCTTGGTACAGCCACGCCCATGCCTGGTCGGATGCGTCGGGGTCCAGGGCCGGTGAGATCGTGCGGAGTGCGACCGCGACCCACCTGTCTGCCTGGGGTGCCGAGTAGGCGTCGAAGGATCCTCGGAGTGCCGGCTGTTCCTGCTCGGTGACGTCTTGGGTCCAGCACTCGCACCAGTAGCCGGTGCGGGGCTTGTTGGTCAGCACGGGTGTTCTCCCCTGCGGGTGTCCGTGAAGAGTTCCGCGGTGACGGTGTGGCCGCCGTCGCTGTCGTGGACGACGACACGGTGAGCGATCACGCTGACCATGCCCAGGCCTCGGCCGTGCTCGGCGTCGTCGGCCTGGTCCTCGACCTTCGGGGCCGTCTCGGTGCCCCCGTCGTCGGTGACCGACAGGGCGATCACCCGCGGGGAGACCGCGAGGGCCAGGTGGAACCTGCCGGACTCCAGTCCGCTTGCCGTGTGGAGGATCGCGTTCGCGCTGAGCTCGCTGACGATCAGTTCGGCGTCTTCGGCTAAGGGGGATCCGCGCAGGATGTCGCGGGTCCAGCGGCGGGCTCTGCTGACCTCTTCGGGAAATCCTGGGCAAGTGAGCCCCCAGACCCGGACGCTACTCGTATACTCGTGCATACAAGTTCCTTCGTGCTGGTAGGCCGCCATGTGCAGCGGGTTCGGGCTAGACGAGTTTCACGCCGTCGTGGGCGCGGATGGCGGGCAGCGACGCTGCGTCCATGGCATCCAGGACGCGGATGGCGTACGCCTCGTCGGCAAGCTCGGTGACCTCTTCGCGGGTGGCCCAGCGCAGTGCGCGGGTCTCGTCACCGGTGGTGGGTATGCCGTCGGCCGCCTGGCAGCGGAAGACCAGCGAGACGATCAAGCCCTTCATGTTCTTGTAGACGCCGGTCAGGGTCGCGGAGGGTGCGATCTTGATGCCGGTTTCTTCGAGGACTTCGCGCTGGAGGGCCTCGGGGATGGTTTCCTCACGTTCGAGGACACCGCCCGGGGGTTCCCACTTGCTGTTGTCGCGGCGCTGGATCAAGAGGGCCCGGCCGTGGTCGTCGATGACGACTCCGGCGACGCTTACGGAGTGCGGGCGGTCTGTGCTCACGTTCCTCGGACCTCTCGGCTGGCTAGGCTCTCCACCGTAGCAACACCACTCACCCACTCGTCTAGATACCTAAAGGAGTACGCGTGAGCCCTCTTTCTTCCGGCCTGCTCGGTGATCTCGACCCCACGAGCGATCGTGCGGTCTTCCGGCAGATCGCCGACCAGCTGCGCGAAGCCATCGACCGCGGGCGATTCAGAGAGGGCGAAAAGCTGCCCTCGGAGGCCGAGCTTGTCGAGCGTTACGGGGTTTCCCGGATGACGGTTCGAAACTCCTTCTCCATCCTCCAGGGGGAAGGGCTCGTGCACGCCGAGCACGGCAAGGGCGTGTTCGTGCGGCCCCGGCCGCCCGTGCGGCGCCTGGCCTCCGACCGCTTCGCGCGCCGGCACCGGGAGCAGGGCAAGTCCGCGTTCATCGTCGAAGCGGACGCGGTGGGGAGTCACCCTCAGGTCGACAGCCTTGAGGTGAAGGAGGAGAAGGCGAGTCAGGATGTCTCCGCCCGGCTGGGGTCCGTGCGGCGTGTGCTGGCCCGGCGGCGTCGGTATCTCCTGGATGGGCGGCCGGTCGAGTTCGCCACCTCGTTCCTGCCCCTCGACATCGCGCGAGGCACGCCGATCGCCGAACCCAACCCCGGGCCCGGTGGCATCTACGCCCGGCTGGAGGAGCTGGGTCACCGGCTCGACCACTTCGAGGAGGAGATCCGGGCCCGGATGCCCTCGCCCGCTGAGGTCAAGACGCTCCGGCTCGCCTCCGGCGTGCCCGTCATCCACCTGATCCGGACCGCCTACGACACCGAGGGCCGGGCCGTGGAGGTCTGCGACACGGTCATGGCGGCGGACGCCTACGTCCTCTCCTACCAGCTCCCGGCGACCTGATCGCATGGGCGGCGGCGGTGCAGTTCTAGGAGGTCGATTCGTCCTCACCTTCAGGGGCTGGGGTGAACCAGTGGCCGATGTTGTTCCACATGAAGCCCTCCCGCCATGCTGGCTTGTCGGTCACCCAGCCGAGGAGAGCTTGCAGGACCTTGTCCTGCGACACCGTCTGTGTCTGGTAGTGCTCCGCAGGGACGCCTTCGCGGTATTCCAGCTGGTAGGTGTTGTTGTCGCGGAACCAGACCTGGATGTACCAGTCGCCCTCGACTTCCTCGTCCTGCCGCTCAAGGATCAAGTGCTCGTTGCCGCGCCGCAGGTTGGCGAGCATGGTCCCTATCGCCGGCTTCGAGGGTCGCTTCACCGTGTGGCCGCGGGCGTTGGTCGCTATCAGCATGGGTGGATTCTGGTGGGTGGGTCTGACAGCGGGGGCAGGACACTCCTTCGAACTCGTACACCCCAACACGCTTACTCGTATAGACGAGTGGGCAAGTGGTGTGACAACGTAGTCCGCGCGAACCCGGCCAGTCGGGTTCACATGGTGCTACACGTATAGACGAGTAGATAGGGGAAGTTCCTTGCGTACCATCCGTGTTGAGACTGCGGCCGCGACGATCCTGCTGACCGAGGCTCCTGAGCCGAAGGTTCGTGACCGGCAGACCGGTGAGATCGCCAAGGACGCGACCAGTGGCGAGGCGTTGATGACGCTCGGTGTCGTCTACATCGAGGACGGCGAGTCGTCGCTGTTCAAGGTCACCGTTCCGGAGAGCGGTATCTCTGAGGGGCTGGCCCTTGGGGCGCCGGTCTCGCTGCCGGGCCTGGTCGCCCGGCCGTGGGAGTCGGTGTTCAACGGCCAGCAGCGGCACGGCATCGCCTTCCGGGCCGCCGCCGTCACCCCGGCCGCCTTCCCGGCCGCTTCTGGGGCCGCTGCCTGATGGCCGATCTGACGACGCTCCTGGAGGTGGGTGGTCCCCTCGCCGCGCTCGGCGGCGGGGCCGCCTACACCCGGGCCAGGCACCCGGGGGTCTACTGGTCCACGGTCGGCCTGCCGATATCCACCGCCCGGCTGCTCGCCTCGTACGGCTCGGTCATGGAGGCGTGCGGCCTGACCGTCGCTCCGTCCCGGCTGCGGGTCCTCGCCCTCAAGGCGACCACTCGGCGGGAGGTGCGGCCCGTGCCGCCTCGTCGGGGCATCATCCGGCCCACCTCGACCGGGCTGCGGCTTCGGCTCCGGCTCGCCCCCGGGCAGGAACCTGCCGACGTCGCCGCCTCGGCGGAACGGCTGCGGCATGCCTGGGGCGTTCACGCCGTGTACGTCACGACCGTCAAGCCGGGCGTGGTCGAGTTGCGGCTCGTCGGCTTCGACGTGCTGCGGCGGGTGCGGATGCCCCGTAAGGCCGACGGCGGCTTTCTCAGGGTGCCGGTCGCGCTGCGGGAGGACACCACTTCCTTCGTGCGCGACTACCGCACCGTTCCGCACCAACTCACCCTCGGCGCCACGTTGTCCGGCAAGTCGATGTACCTGCGTCACCTCATCGCCGGGCTCGCTCCTCAGCCGGTCGCCCTGGTCGGCATCGACTGCAAGCGGGGCGTCGAGCTGGCGCCCTTCGCCGCCCGGCTCTCGGCGCTGGCCGCCGACCCGGAGCAGGCGGCCGAACTGCTGCCCGTGCTCGTCAAGGAAATGGAGGACCGATACGACCTGATCAAGGCCCGGCAGGGCATCGCCCCGGGCACCCCGGACGAGGAGCTCACCTCCGACATCTGGGGCCTGCCCGAGCACGAACGCCCCACGCCGGTCGTGCTGTTCGTCGACGAGGTGGCCGAACTCTTCCTCATCGCCACGAAGAAGGACGAGGACCGCCGCGACGAGATGGTCACCCAGCTCATCCGGCTCGCCCAGCTCGGCCGCGCCGCCGGCATCTATCTGGAGGTGTGCGGGCAGCGCTTCGGCGCCGAACTCGGCAAGGGCGCGACCATGCTCCGGGCCCAGCTGACCGGCCGTGTCTGCCACCGCGTCAACGACGAAGCCTCGGCCAAGATGGCGCTCGGCGACATCGCACCCGAAGCGGTCTACGCCGCTTGTGCCATCGCTCCCGAACGGCCCGGCCTCGCCGTGGCCGGTGACACCTCCGGTGGCTGGTCCCGCATCCGCACGCCGTACCTGTCCCTCGGCGAGGCTGCCGAGATCTGCCGCATCTCGGCGCACCTGGTGCCCGAGCTGCCTGCGCTCAAGCCCTTCCGGCCCGACGTCCCCGTACGACCGGTCGAAGATCCGGTCTCGCTGGTCAAGCCGCGACCGGTGACCGGCTGACCTTCCTTCCAACCTGGTTGGCGTGACCGTCTCGCGCCACGTCCCTACCCCTCCCATGCCTGAACCCGAAAAGGAGCCGCAGCATGCGCGCCCACCTGGCCCGCGTCGACGCGGTACTCGTCCAAGCGGTCATCGCCGCCGCGCTGTCCTTCGCCCACCTGCACGACATCGCCTCGGCCGCCGGGCAGGACGGGTGGAAGGCGTGGGCCTACCCGATCAGCGTCGACCTGCTGCTCGTCGCCGCCTGGCGCCGACTGCGCTCCGGCGATGCGAAAGCCGCCGGGTGGTGCTGGTTCGTCATCGCGCTGACCGCCTCCCTCGGCGCGAACGTCGCCACCGCCGGGCTCCTCGATGTGCACCAGGTGCCGGCCTGGCTGCGCATCCTCGTCGCGGGCTGGCCCGCGGTCGCCTTCCTCGGCGGCACCCTCCTCGCCCACACCGCACCCACGCCGCAGGCAAGCGCCGACCGTGAGGACATCGACGACCAGGAGCGCGGCCCCGAATCCTCACCCGGGCCAACCGCCCAACCCGCCATCGAGGCACCGCCGGAACGCCCCGCGCAACCGGCCGTGGCTGTCCCGGCCGCCCTCGTCGACCACGCCCGCAAGGTCGCCGCCGACCACCACACCCGCACCGGATCCCCCATCGACACCCCGACACTGCGCGCCCGCCTCGGCGTCCCGGCCCCCATGGCCGAAGCCATCGCCGCCCAACTCACCTGACAGCAAGGAGGTACGTGTCATGCGTCCGTCCATCGAGTCCGCCCTGAAACAGGCTGCCGAACTGACCCGGCGCAACGAGTTCGTTCAGGCCGTCGCCATCGCCGAAGCCGCGATCAACCGGGCCACCGACGACGAACACGCCGAGATCCAGCAGTGGCTCACCGACCACACTGCCGACTTCACCGGAGAGGACACCCGCTGATGACCAACCGCCGCTTCCGCAACGTCACCCGCATCGGGCCCGTCCAGGTCGCCACCGCCTACGACGACCGGGGCCGCGAGAAGCACACCGCCGCCTGCACCGCCCCGCGCTGCGGCTTCTCCGCCGACTACGACAGCCGCGCCGCCGCCGAACTCGCCGCCCGCACCCACCGCTGCGCCGTCCGCTGAAAGGACCCCGGACACTGTGACCGTCAGTCTGCCGCTCGTGTTCGTCCTCGGCTTCTTCGTCTGGGGAGCGATCAAGTTCCTCGGCGTCCGTCCCTGGATCGTCATCCTGATCGCCCTCTTCGGCTTCTGGCTCTCCCACACCTTCTTCGCCCCCGCCATCGAATCCGGCACGCGTACCGGCGTGACCGTCATAAACGGCTCACACGCCTAGACGAGTAGATGAGGAGAGATCGACTGTGTTCCTGCCCAAGTACCCGGACACCCCCACGCCGCCGCCCGCGCACACTCACGCCCCGACCGACCCGGCTCCCGCGCGGCGCTCGCTCCCGCCGGTCTCCATCAGCACCGGTGCCGTAGCGGTCGTCATCACCGGCGGCGTGGTCCTCACCGCGCTCCTGGCCGCCGTCGCCGTCTCGGCCATCTCCGTGGCCATCGCCGCCGTGGTCCTGCGCTCCCTGTTCCGCGAGCAGCACCGGCGCTGACCGGCCCCTGACTCCCCGGGGCGGCGCGACACGGCCAAGCATCCGCCGCCCCGGGGCCCATCACTCCTGACCGAGCCCCAGTCAGAAGGAGACCGCCATCTTCACCCGCACCACCCCGCCACCGCTTCAGGAACTCGGCAACCTGGCCTCGGACGGCACCCTGCCCGGTATCCTCCGCCAGCTCTCCGGCCTCGGCGGCTGCACCCACCCGATCCGCCTCGACGGCCACCGCACGGAGTACGGCCTCGACACCACGACCGGCGAGATCGGCAACGTCGTCCACCACATCGACTCGGCGAACCTCCCGGCCGGACAACTCCTCGTCCGCTGCAACAACCGCCGCACCACCCGCTGCCCGGCCTGCGCCGAGGTCTACCGGCGCGACACCTTCCACCTGATCACCTCGGGCCTGCGCGGCGGCAAAGGCACCCCCGAACACGTCGCCGCACACCCCCGCGTCTTCGCCACCTTCACCGCCCCCGGCTTCGGCCCGGTCCACAACCGGCCCACCGGACCGGCCGGCACCGTCCGGCCCTGCCGCTGCGGCACCCGTCACGACCAGGACGACGACGCACTAGGCACCCCGCTCGACCCGGACACCTACGACTACGACGCGGCCGTGCTCTGGAACGCCCACGCCGGTCTCCTCTGGCGGCGCTTCTCGATCTACCTGCGCAGGGAGGTCGCCAAGCGCGCGAGCCTGTCACAGCGCCGGTTCCGCGAACACGCCCGCGTGTCCTTCGCCAAGGTCGCCGAGTACCAGAAGCGCGGCGCCGTCCACTTCCACGCCGTCATCCGCATCGACGGCCCTACCGGCAGCGACACCCCGCCCCCGGCCTGGGCCACCGCCGAGCTGCTGACCGACGCCATACGCGCCGCCGATGCCACCGCTCGCGTGGACGGTCCGGTCATCGACGGCCGGGCCCATGCCTTCGCCTTCGGCCGTCAGCTCGACGTCCGCACCATCCGCTCTGCTGACTTCGACGGCGGCCAGGAACTGACCGAGCGGGCCGTCGCCGCGTACATCGCCAAGTACGCCACCAAGGGCGCCGAGACCGCGACCGGCGCTCTCGACCGGCCGCTGAAGTTCGCCGCCGAACTCGCCCAGCTCGACATCAGCGACCATGCCCGGCGCCTGGTCCGCACCGCATGGACGCTCGGCGCGCGCAAGGACCTCAAACACCTCCGCCTGCGCGCCTGGGCGCACATGCTCGGCTTCCGCGGCCACTTCTCCACCAAATCCCGCCGCTACTCCACCACCCTCGGCGCCCTCCGAGACGCCCGCGCCGAATGGCGTCGAGCCCAAGCGATAGCGGCCAACGGGCCTGAGCCCGCAACGACGTACGTCCTCGCGCACTGGGTCTTCGCCGGTACCGGTCTGTCCGACACCGAAGCCTGGCTTGCCGCGTCCCTCGAACCCGCCCCAGGTACGGAAGGAGAACGCACGCATGGTTGACCGACGCCGCATCTCGGCGGAAGTGGCTACCGCGCCGCGCGCTCTGCCCACGCGGTTCCTGACCCCTGACGACCTGGTGGAGATGTTCGAGCTGCCCAGCGTCGAGAGGGTCTACCAGTGGCGCCGTAAGCGCACCGGTCCGCGTGGTTTCCGGGTCGGCCGGCACCTGCGCTTCGACCCGGACGACGTACGCGCCTGGGTGGAGTCCCAGCTCAGAGGGGCCGCTGCCTGATGGCCGGACACATCCAAGACCGCTGGTACAAGGAAGAGAAGGGGCCGGACGGCAAGACTCGCAGGGTCAAGACCGAGCGCTATGGCACGGGCATGCGCTACCGCGCCCGCTACGTGGGCCCGGACGGCACCGAGAAGTCCAAGAGCTTCCCCGACCGTCAGAAGCGGATCGCCGAACAGTGGCTCTCGCAGACTGAGGCGGATATGGCGCGGGGGCAGTACATCGACCCCCGCGCGGCCCGGATCACCTTCCAGCAGTACACCGAGAAGTGGGTGACCCACGCGCCGGACCCGAACACGCAGGCCTCGATGGAGTCGCAGCTCCGGTTGCACGCCTATCCTTACCTGGGCTCGCGCCCTCTCGGCTCCTTCCAGCCCGCTCACATCCGCGACTGGGTGCAGCAGCTTCAGGAGAACGGCGTCCGTGGCTCGTATGCCCGGACGATCTACTCCAACGTGCGCGCCGCCCTCAGTGCGGCCGTGGATGACGGGCACCTTCCCCGGAACCCGTGCGCCGCCCGCTCAGTCCGTCCACCGTCTGTGGACAACAAGCGCGTCGTGCCCTGGACACCGGAACGGGTCTTCGCCGTCCGGGCCGGCATGCCCGAGCGCTACCGAGCCATGGTGGACCTGGGCGGTGGCTGCGGCCTTCGGCAAGGCGAGATCCTGGGCGTGGCCGTCGACGCGATCGACTTCGAGTCGGACACCCTCCACGTGGTCCAGCAGCTCAAGCTGAGCCGCAGCAAGCCGGTCTTCGCCCCGCCGAAGGGTGGCAAGCTCCGGGACGTACCGCTCCCCGGTCCAGTCGCTGACGTCCTCCGGGCCCACATGAAGCGATTCCCGTCGGTAGAGATCACCTTGCCGTGGAAGGTGGCGGACGGGCCTCCGGTGACCAAGCGGCTGATCTTCACCGGACCGCGCGGCGGGCACGTCTGGCGTACGTCGCTCAACGAGGAGGTGTGGAAGCGCGCCCTCGCCTCGGCTGGCGTGATCCCCGAGCGGAAGCCCGGCGGGTCGTACGCCGAATCCCGCGAGAATGGCATGCACGCACTCCGCCACTTCTACGCCTCGGTGCTCCTGGACGCGGGAGAGAACATCAAGGCCCTCGCCGAGTACCTCGGCCACTCAGACCCGGGCCTGACGCTCCGGGTGTACGCGCACCTGATGCCGTCCAGCCAGGAGCGTACGCGTAACGCTGTGGCCTCTGTCTTGACTCCTCCAGGAGACCGAGGCTCGACGAAGCCGTGGACTTTCTAGGGTGGTAACACCATCCCTGAAAGGCACCCCGGTACCCACATCTTCGACAAAGTCGCGGACTTTCTAAGGTGGTAACACCATCCCTGAAAGGCACCCCGGTACCCACATCTTCGACAAAGTCGCGGACTTTCTAAGGTGGTAACACCATCCCTGAAAGGCACCG
>NZ_JBEYXB010000008.1:342541-456842 GCF_040644935.1 Streptomyces sp. NPDC046915
CCCGGTACCCACATCTTCGACGAAACCGCAGATGGGTGAGCGAGGAGACGTCCCGATGGCCCCCACCCGCCCATCTGCCCGGGCGGCCGGGCGGCCGGGCGGGAGACCGGTCGAGTGAGCAGGCGGCCAGGCGGGCGGACTACGGCGAGCTCTGAGCAGATATCGGAAATTGCGGCACAGTGGGCCACCAGTGCGCTTAGCGTGACTCTGGCTGACCGCGAAGTCGCGATTATCGACGCGTTCCCCCCGGGGGTATCCGCCAACGATTTTGACGACTAGGTGATCCGTGGTTAAGTTCTGCTCGCGGATTGGAAAGGCCGCCCCCGTTGCAGCGGAGGCGGCCCTATCTCCATCCGTGCTCGCAAACCTGGGGAACAGATTCTCGAAACATCGGAGAGGACAAGCATGCCACGATTCGGCGTGACCATCGACATCTGCCCTCGCGGCCTACCGTTCTGCATGATCGGTGTGAGCGAGGCTGGGTACGGCTCGTGGGTCAACGTCCCCGCAGCGGTCTCGCTTCCGCTCGCCTTCCTGATGACCTTCCGAGTGACAGTCCGGTTCTGGCGCCACCAGCGTCCGTAGTCCCACGGCCCACGGACGGCCCCAGCCCGTGAAGAAGCCCCCTGCCGACGGGAAACCCGCAGGCAGGGGGCTTGATCGTTGCTGCTTACTTCTTCTTGCCCTGGTTCTTGACCGCCTCGATGGCTGCCGCGGCGGCCTCCGGGTCGAGGTACTTGCCGCCGGGGGTGACGGGGTTGAAGTCGGCGTCCAGCTCGTAGTAGAGGGGGATGC
Source organism: Streptomyces sp. NPDC046915 (assembly GCF_040644935.1). Classification (NCBI taxonomy): domain Bacteria; kingdom Bacillati; phylum Actinomycetota; class Actinomycetes; order Kitasatosporales; family Streptomycetaceae; genus Streptomyces; species Streptomyces sp. NPDC046915. The sequence goes on from NZ_JBEYXB010000008.1 coordinate 343,337, forward strand.
CGGTGGGGATGTTGAGGCCCGCGATGTCGGCGTCGGAGATGCCGTCGAGGTGCTTGACCAGGGCGCGGAGGCTGTTGCCGTGGGCGGCGATCAGGACCGTGCGGCCGGCCAGGAGGTCGGGGACGATGCCGTCGTACCAGTAGGGGAGCATGCGGACGACGACGTCCTTCAGGCACTCCGTGCGAGGGCGGAGCTCCGGCGGGATCGTCGCGTAGCGCGGGTCGTCCGACTGGGAGAACTCCGTGCCGTCCTCGAGCGGCGGCGGCGGGGTGTCGTAGGAGCGGCGCCAGAGCATGAACTGCTCCTCGCCGAACTCGGCCAGCGTCTGGGCCTTGTCCTTGCCCTGGAGGGCGCCGTAGTGGCGTTCGTTCAGGCGCCAGGAGCGGTGGACGGGGATCCAGTGGCGGTCAGCGGACTCGAGGGCCAGCTGCGCGGTGCGGATCGCGCGCTTCTGGAGGGACGTGTGGACCACGTCGGGGAGGAGGTCGGCGTCCTTCAGGAGCTCGCCACCGCGGACTGCCTCCTTCTCGCCCTTCTCGTTGAGGTTCACGTCCACCCAGCCGGTGAACAGGTTCTTCGCGTTCCACTCGCTCTCGCCGTGGCGGAGGAGGATCAGCTTGTACGGTGCGTCGGCCATGCCCCAGAGCGTAATCGACGTATTCGGACCCTCGCTCGAGTCGCCCGGAGGGTGGACGACCCCACCGCGCTCACTTAATTGAGTGGCTCGGCCCTACACCCTTCACGTAAGTTGTGCTCGCCACATGAGCCACTTACATAACGGGGGACCCCAGCCCATGACCGCCGCCAGTCTCAGACGCGCCGCCCGCGAGAGCGTCTCCGGTCTCCCCCGCGAGTTCTGGTGGCTGTGGACCAGCACCCTGGTCAACCGGCTCGGGGCGTTCGTGGCCACCTTCATGGCGTTGTACCTGACCATCGACCGCGGGTACTCGGCGTCGTACGCCGGTCTGGTCGCCTCCCTGCACGGGCTCGGCGGGGTGGTCTCCTCGATCGGCGCGGGTGTGATGGCCGACCGGTTCGGGCGGCGGCCGACGATGCTCGTCGCCCAGGTGTCCACGGCCGGATCCGTGGCGCTGCTGGGGTTCGTGAGCGGTCCCGTCGCCATCGCCGGCGTCGCCTTCCTCGTCGGCATGGCGTCGAACGCGTCGCGACCCGCCGTGCAGGCGATGATGGCGGACATCGTCCGGCGGGAGGACCGCGTACGGGCCTTCTCGCTCAACTACTGGGCGATCAACCTCGGCTTCGCCGTCTCCTCCATGGCCGCCGGCTTCGTCGCCGAGGTCAGCTACCGGGCGGGCTTCCTCATCGAGGCGGGGATGACCCTGGCCTGCGCGATCGTCGTCTTCGCCCGGCTGCCCGAGTCGCGGCCCGCGCCCACCGCCAAGGAGAGCGGGGCCGACGTGGGGCTCGGGACGGTGCTGCGCGACGGGCGGTACATGGCCGTCGTGGGGTTGTCCTTCCTCGTCGCGCTGGTCTTCCAGCAGGGCTCGGTCGGCCTGCCGGTGGCGATGGGCTCGGCCGGGTTCTCGCCCGCGGACTACGGCATGGCGATCGCCGTCAACGGCGTGCTGATCGTCGCGCTCCAGATCCCCGTCACGCGGTTCATCGAGCACCGGGACCCGCGCAGGCTCCTCGTCCTGTCCTCCCTCCTCGCCGGGTACGGCTTCGGGCTCACCGCCTTCGCCGGGTCGGTCGGCGTCTTCGCCCTCACGGTCTGCGTCTGGACGCTCGCCGAGATCGTCAACGCCCCCGTGCAGACCGGGCTCGTCGTGCGTCTGTCGCCCGTGCACGGGCGCGGCCGCTACCAGGGCATGTACACGCTGTCCTGGTCGGTCGCCGCGCTGGTCGCCCCGCTGATGTCCGGCGCGGTGATCGACCACCTCGGGGCGGAGTGGCTGTGGGGGATGTGCGCGGTCGTCGGTACGGCCGCGGCGCTGGGGTACGGGCTGCTCATGCGGCGGCTGCCGGAGCAGCGGCGGCCCGCGTCCCAGGTCTCGGCGGACACCGGGCGCGAGGTCTCCGCCGCCTGACGGCGCCCGCCCTCACCCACCCTCACGCCCCCTCACGGGTGCAGCCGCGCGCCCTTCACCACCTTGTCCACCGCGTTCCTCGGCCCGTACACGGCCAGCCCCACCAGGTCCAGATCGCCCGTCCCCACGGCCCGTACCGCCGCCCGGTTGTCGCGGTCGTTGCCCGTGGCGAAGAGGTCCGAGGTGAACGCGGCTCGCGGCAGGGCGCGGGACAGGGTCCGGCCGTGCGCCGCCGTCAGGGTCTCCTTCGTGGCCTCGAAGACCAGCACCGGCTGGCGGAACATCGGCAGGTACGGCACCCCGTCGGCGTCCTCGTACGGCTCCCCGATCACCTCGGGGACCGTCGTACCGAGGCCGCTGACCAGGAAGGAGGTGACGTTGAGGCGCTGCCAGGGTTCCAGGTCCTCGCGCAGCAGTACGGCGATCTTGGTGTCGAAACGGACGGGTTCGGTACTGATGGACTCGGTACTGATGGGTTCCGTGCTCATGGGTTCCGTGCTCATGGGATGAGACTGCCGACCGGCGCACGGCGGCGTCTTGTACGTTCTTTGCATGACCGCCCGGCAGGAAGTCAGCGCCTGGCGCCCCCGCGTCCCCGGCGTCACCGAGGTCTTCCACGCCCACTTCACCGAGTACGCCTACCCGATGCACGTCCACGACGCCTGGACGCTGCTCATCGTGGACGACGGGGCCGTGCGGTACGACCTGGAGCGGCACGAGCACGGCACGCCGCACGACACGGTCACCCTGCTTCCGCCGCACGTGCCGCACAACGGCTCCCCGGCCACTCCGGACGGCTTCCGCAAGCGGGTGGTGTACCTGGACAGCAGCCGGCTGGGCGAGGAGCTGATCGGGGCGGCCGTGGACGGGCCCGATCTCAGGGATCCGGTGCTGCGGCTGCGCGTGGGGCAGTTGCACTCCGCGCTCGCCCGGCCCGGCGACGAGCTGGAGGCGGAGAGCAGGCTGACCCTCGTCGGGGAGCGGCTGCACGACCATCTGCGGCGCGGGGGCGGGGTGCCGCGGGCCCTGCGGGATCCGGGGCTCGCCCGTGAGCTGCGGGAGCTGCTCGACGCCCGGGTCGTCGAGGGGGTGTCGCTGGAGGAGGCGGCGGGGGTGCTGCACGCCCATCCCGCGCATCTGGTCCGGGCGTTCAGCGGGGCGTACGGCATCGCGCCGCACCAGTACCTGATGTCCCGCAGGGTCGAGCGGTCCCGCCGGCTGCTGCTGGACGGGGTGCCGCCGGGCGAGGTGGCGGCGGCGGCCGGGTTCTACGACCAGGCGCATCTGACCCGGCACTTCAGGAAGCTGGTGGGCGTGACGCCGGGGCGCTACCGGCCGAGGTCGCGCTGAGCCTCGTACAGGTTGCGCGGGCGGACGGTGTCCGTCGTGGGGTACAGCTCCAGGCGGGAGTGCAGGTCCCCGGCGAAGTCGGGCACGTCGATCTGGTCGAACTCGGTGCACTCGTCGACGCCGACGGTGGCGCTGTAGGGAGCCAGGCCGTCGATCTTGACGAGGCCCGCGCGGTGGTTGGTGTCCCTGATGTTCCAGTGGGTGAAGCGGGCGCCGAACAACGGTCCGGCGTTGGCGTCGCCGCCGTGGCGGCCGTTGTTGTCGACGGTGATGTCGGTGCGGACGTTGGCGAAGGGCAGGCCGCGGTGGCTGTCGAAGGTACCCATCCGCATGTCGCCGCGTGACCAGACGTTGTACGACGACAGGCCCTCCACGTTGATGCCGTGCAGCTGGGTGTCCGCGGGCGCGGGGACCGTGCGTTCCTCGATCGTGAAGTCCTCGACGAGGTTGTCGTGCGAGCCCTCGCGGCAGAAGTAGGGGTGGTGTTCGCCCCGGCCGCCGACCCGGGTGCGGCGCAGGGTGCAGGAGGACGCGGCGACCAGTCCGAAGCCGTTGTCGACGTTGCGGACGGTGACGTCGTCCGCCCAGCAGTCGTACGCGCACTGCATGACGACCCCGTTGTAGCCCTTGTCGAGGAGGTGCGTGGACTGCGGGGTCTCCATCACCTCCAGGGTGAGGCCCTCGACTCCCGCGCCCGTCAACTCCCGCACGTGTGTGGTGAACTGCGGGTTCCACTCGGGTCGCAGGTCCAGCGGGAGGGGGCGTTCCAGGGTGACCCGGTGGCCGCGGACGTGGGTGATGCGGACGGGCCATTCGTAGGGGACGTAGGAGAGCAGTTTCGTCTTGTCGTCCCAGTTGTACGCCGCCGGGCCGGGGCCGCCGCCCGACATGTGCTGGAGCAGGGTGTGTGCGGTGTCGTCGGCGATGCGGAGCAGGACCAGGCGGCCGGGGCGCAGCCGTGCGGGGTCGGCGACGGTGACGGTCCAGTCGCCCTGCCGGGCGGGCTCGACGGCCGTGAGGGTCGTCCACTCGTCCCGTTTGTTGCCGGTCCAGCCCTCGAAGGGCCATGCCTGTGCCTGGATGGCGGCGACCAGGGAGTCCCAGCGTGCCGTGGGGGCGAGCCAGATGAGGCCGCCCGCCCATGACCAGGCCGACTTGGTGCCGCCGTAGCGGGAGCCGTAGACGCCGATCAGTTCGGTGAGGCTCTTGGTGGCGTAGAGCGTGGTGCGGGAACTGCCGGCGCCGCGCAGTACGACGTCGTCGTGGCCGATGTGGATCAGGCCGTCGATGCGGAAGGTGCCGGGCGGGATGGTGACCGTGCCACCGCCGGCCCTTCCGGCGGCGGCGATGGCACGGTTGATCGCGGGGGCGCAGTCGGTGGTGCCGTCCGGTACGGCGCCGAAGTCGGTGACGTCGGCCACGACGGGGTGGCGGGGGAAGCGGGTGGTACCGCGTCGGCAGCCGGCTCGGCCGACGTACGGGATCTGTGGGTGGGTGCAGGGGGTGCGGGTGAACTCCCGCCAGAGCGTGGGGACTTCCCCCGTCGTGGCGGTCGCCGTGCCGGTCGCCGCGGTGAGGGCCACGGCGGTGGCGCCGGCGAGGAGTGTTCGTCTGCTGACGTGCCCGTGGTTCATGACCAGCCACCCTCACATTCATGAATGTGAACGATATTCAGGATTGCGTCGGCGGTGAGCATGCCACTGCAATCTGGCGCAGGGAAGAGGTCATGCAGGGATCATCTGACCGGACTCTTGTTCATGTACTTGTACATGTCCCGCTGCTCGGGGAATCAGCGGAAGTCCCCCGTCCGGCGATCACCGCGGGCTAGCGTCCCCTCCATGGATGACACACAGAAAGCACAGGAACCACAGACTCCTCGCGATCCATCCATGAAGACCCGCTCACTGCCGGTCGGACGTCTCGCGACCGCCGTCGCGGGTGCCGCGGCCCTGGTCGCCCTCAGCGTCGGCGTGGCCCTGGCCGCGACCTCGGGCGACGGCTCCGGTCCCGGGCAGAGCGTCACGACCACCGCCGCGCCGGACCCGGGCTCCGCGGGCGTGTCCGACGGGGGCACGGACGGTGGGGCCACGGGCGGTGGCGGCACCGTGGGCGGCACCGGCGGCACCGATCCGAGCCCGACACCCACCTCTCCCGACGACCCGAGCGAGCCCACGCCCACTCCCCCGGGCGACCTGGACGAGCTGAACCGGCGCATCACGGAACTCGACAAGAAGGTCGACCAGTTGCCGACCAAGAAGGAACTGGCCGACGCCCTGCGGGCGTTCGCCGACGAACTCGACAAGAGCGGTGGCGCACAGCCCGAGCCGGACCCCTCCTAGCGACCCGCCGGGCCCGGGGTCAGTCGGCCGAGCGCCGCGTCAGGTGCGCGAACGCGTCGAGGTTCCGCGTCGACTCGCCCCGGGACACCCGCCACGCGTACTCCTTGCGGATCGCGGAGGCGAAGCCGAGTTCGAGGAGCGTGTTGAAGCTGCCGTCGGCGGCCTCGAGGACCTGGCCGAGCAGCCGGTCGATCTCGTCGGCGGTGACGGTGCCGAGGGGGAGGCGGGCGGTGACGTAGATGTCACCGAGCCGGTCGACGGCGTAACTCACGCCGTACAGCTTGAGGTTGCGCTCCAGGAGCCAGCGGTGGACGGCCGCCTCGTTCTCGTCGGGGTGGCGGATGACGAAGGCGTTCAGGGAGAGGGAGTGGCGGCCGACGAGGAGCGAGACGGTCGTCGACAGTTTGCGGGTGCCGGGGAGCTTCGCGACGTAGTTGCCGGGCTCGGGGTTCTCCCATTCCAGTTCGGCGTCCTTGAGGGCATCCTCGACGACCTGCGCCGCCCGTTTCTGTTCCGCGACCTCACCCATGGTGGGAGCGTACGCGACGGCGATGCGACTGGGTCGCGGCCGCGTACGCGTCGGCGGTGGCGGCGGCCGAGGCGTCCCAGCCGAAGGACCGCGCGTGCCGGGCGGCGGCCGATCCCATGTGGGCCGCGAGCTCCGGGGCGTCGGCGAAACGGCCGAGCACGCGCGCGTAGTCGGCCGGTTTGTGGCCCCGTACGAGGAATCCGGTCTCCCCGTCCCGCACGGCCACCGGAAGACCGCCGACCGCCGCGGCCAGCACCGGCGTGCCGGTTGCCTGCGCCTCTATGGCGACCAGGCCGAAGGACTCGCTGTAGGACGGCATGACCAGCACGGAGGCGGCCCGGAACCAGTCGGCGAGCTGCTCCTGGCCGACGGGCGGGCGGAACCGTACGACGTCGGCGATGCCGAGCCGCGAGGCGAGCTTCTGGAGGCCCTCGGGCTTGGCGAGGCCGCTGCCGCTGGGGCCGCCGACTATGGGGACGACGACGCGGGAGCGCAGCTCGGGGCGCTCGTCGAGGAGGGCGGCGACGGCCCGCAGGAGGACGTCGGGGGCCTTGAGGGGCTGGATGCGGCCCGCGAAGACGGGGATCACGGCGTCCTGCGGGAGGCCCAGACGGGCACGGGCGGCGGCCCGGCCGTCGGCGGGACGGAAGCGGTCGAGGTTCACGCCGGGGTGGACGACGGCGACCTTGGCGGGGTCGGCCGCGTAGTGCCGGACGAGCTCGTCGGCCTCCTCGGCCGTGTTGGCGATCAGCTGGTCGGCGGCGGCCACGATCTGGGTCTCGCCGATGACCCGGGCGGCCGGTTCGGGGGTGTCGCCGTCGGCCAGGCTGGCGTTCTTGACCTTGGCCATGGTGTGCATGGCGTGCACCAGGGGGACGCCCCAGCGCTGGGCGGCGAGCCAGCCGACGTGGCCGGAGAGCCAGTAGTGGGAGTGCACGAGGTCGTAGTGACCGGGGCGGTGGCCGGCCCAGGCCTGCATCACGCCGTGGGTGAAGGCGCACAGCTGGGCCGGGAGGTCCTCCTTGGCGAGACCCTCGTAGGGGCCGGCGTCGACGTGCCGGACGAGGACGCCCGGGGCCAGTTCGACGCTGGGCGGGAGGCCGCCGGCGGTCGCCCGGGTGAAGATCTCGACCTCGATGTTGATCGCGGCGAGGCGCTGGGCCAGCTCCACGATATAGACGTTCATGCCGCCGGCGTCGCCGGTGCCGGGCTGGTGGAGCGGTGAGGTGTGCACGGAGAGCATGGCGACGCGGCGGGGCCTGCGGTGCAGCCTGAGCCGCGAGGGGGCCGCCGGAGAGCGACGCCCGAGCCTGCTGACGTACTGGCTCACGTGGCGTTCCTCCTTGCTGCGGGCATGCCGTCCGGAGGACCGACCTCACCCTCCGAAGGGATGCAACAGCCGAGGGCTGCCCGCCATTTCCCGATCAAGCGTCTTTACTCAATCATGACCGTTCATCGCTCAACCGTTCGAGCGCCTGCTGCGTGGCCGACAGGTCCGCGGAACGGCTCGGGGAGCGGCTCGCACGAACCTCCGGCGGCATGCTCATGACCGCCGCTTGACCAGCCGGAAAGCAGCCGCCGACCACCCCTTCAACGGCTTTTGACCTGCGCCGATACAACCTTTGACAGCGGAGTCACAGGGCTTGTACACGTGACGGGCCTGCTCATCGAGACCGTAAGGACAAGCGTGTCCCTCTCCCGTCACGCCACCAGGGCGGCCCGCGTCCTGGGCACCCCGGCCGCCGCGGCCGCCCTCTCCGTCGCCGCCGCCCACACCGCGCTCGCCTGCACCATCGGCGACTTCTCCGCGGAACCCGTCTGCAACGGCAAGGACAAGGGCGTCATCCGCGTCACCGACAAGGACGCTTCCGGCACCCCGGCCACCATCACCCTCTACGTGCAGCTGAGCATGCCCGGAGGGGAGCGGTCGGTCGACACCAGGACCATCGAACACCCGACCGCGGAGGGCGTGAGCGTCGACCTCACCCCCCTGGACTGGTACCCCGGAGAAACGTTCCGGGTCCACGTCAAGGCGGGCGACCAGGTCGACGAGGACATCAAGCCGATGGTGGTCGTGCCGGACGTGACGTGCGAGGCATCCGCATCCGCCTCCGCCCCGGCTTCCGCCTCCGCCCCGGCTTCCGCCTCCGCCTCGGCGTCCGCCCAGCCCCCGGCGTCGTCGAAGCCCTCCACCGGCTCCGTCGCGACACCGACCCCGCTCACGATCCCCTCGCGGAGCAGCGGCGCCGCCCCCACGCCGGCGGCGAGCAGCGCCCCGTCGCCCGCGGGCGGCGGCACCCACCTCGCCGAGACCGGGGCGGGCAACGGCACCACGATGGTCGCGGGCACCGCCGCCGCACTGGTCGTGGCCGGCGGCGGTATCGTCCTCGCCCTGCGCCGCAAGGCGGCACACCGCTCGCGCTGACTCGCACCGAGTCCGCCCGCATACCCTCATAGGTATGACAACCCGCGCGGCATCCCTCCCCCGCCCTCGGCGTAGCCCGAGCGGGGGGACCCCCGTCGTGGGAACGGTGACGCGCGGGACGACCAACCCCAACCGGCTGCGCCGCATGGACCGCTGGATCGCGGCCACGCACGGCGCGGCACTGCGCCGGGCCGCCGACCCCGTGGCCGTCGACCTCGGCTACGGGGCGGCGCCCTGGACGGCGGTCGAGCTCCTCGGCCGCCTCCGCACCACGGCGCCCCGCGCGCGCGTCGTCGGCGTCGAGATCGAGCCCGCCCGGGTCGCGGCCGCCAAGCCGTACGAGCGGGACGGGCTCGCCTTCAGGCACGGCGGGTTCGAGATCCCCGTATCCGGGCGTCCGCAGCTCATCCGGGCCGCCAACGTCCTCAGGCAGTACGACGAGGACGCGGTGGCCGGCGTCTGGGAACGGCTGTGCGCGCGGCTCGCGCCCGCGGACGGGCATGCGCGGGGCGGGCTGCTGGTGGAGGGCACCTGCGACGAGATCGGGCGGCGGCACGTGTGGGTCGCGCTCGGCCCCGAGGGGCCGCGGACGGTCACCTTCGCGGCTCGGCTGGGCTCCCTGGAGCACCCGTCGGACCTGGCCGAGCGGCTGCCGAAGGCGCTCATCCACCGCAACGTGCCGGGCGAGCCGGTGCACGCCTTCCTGCGCGACTTCGACCGCGCCTGGGCCGCCGCCGCGCCCTACGCCTCCTACGGCGCCCGCCAGCGCTGGATCCGCGCGGTGCGGGACCTGGCGGCCGACTGGCCGGTGACGGACTCGCCGGCACGGTGGCGGCAGGGGGAAGTGACCGTGGCGTGGGGGGCGTTGGCGCCGCGCCGCTGAGCCGTACCGCCGAGTCGCGTCGCTGAGCCGTACCGCTGATTCGCGTCGGCCACCCGCAGGTCACCGGACGGTCAGCGGATGGTCAGCGGCCCCGGGGAACGATCTCCGTGAGTCGTACGTCACAAAGACCGGGAGATCGTCATACCGGGGCGGGGAGGGGGGCAGGCACCCCATCGGGCGTGGCCTCTGTCGTTTTGCGCCGCATCGTGGCACGATCCCCCAGGCGTAAGTTACTGACGGTAAATCAGTTTGGGGGCAGGGTATGGGGACGGGCAAGCGCGGTCTGCTCACGGCCGCCGTGACCGTTGTCTGCGCGGTCACCGTGCTGGCGGCGCCGGGCACGGCGTTCGCGAGCCCCACTCCCAAACCGAAGGCCTCCCCCAGCGCGCCCCCGGCCCTCCCGCCGAACAAGGACCTCGAGAAGATCCGCGAGAAGCTCGACGACCTCTACCACGACGCGGCCGTCGCCACCGACGCGTACAACGCCGCCGAGGAGAAGGCCGACAAGCAGTCCACCCAGATCGTCGAGCTGGCGAAGAAGATCGTCAAGGGCCAGAAGAAGCTGGACGAGCTGAAGGACCGCGCGGGAGCCGCCGCCCGCGCCCAGTACCGCACCGGAGGGCTGCCCGACGAGGCCCAGCTGATGCTCAGCGACAACCCGGAGCAGTTCCTCGACGGCGCCGGGCGGGTGCTCCAGGGCCAGCGGGCCACCAAGGGCCTGATCACGGAACTGACCCGCACCCAGGCCGACTTGAAGCAGTACGCGAAGGACGCCTCCGCCCAGTGGGACAAGCTGGAGGCGAACCGCAAGGACAAGGCCGCCGCCAAGAAGAAGATCAAGAAGCAGATCGCGGCCGCCGAACAGCTCGAGGGCCGGCTGGAGAAGAAGGAGAAGGAGAAGCTCGCCAGGCTGGAGCAGCAGGCCGCCCTCAAGGCGCAGACCGCCTGGCTGGACACCGGCGTCCTCGACGAGATCAAGGGCAAGGCGTCCGAGCAGGGCAAGAAGGCGGTCGAGTTCGCGACGAACCAGATCGGAAAGCCGTACGTCTGGGGCGCGGAGGGCCCCGGCTCGTACGACTGCTCCGGACTGACCTCGCAGGCCTGGGCGGACGCCGGGCACCCCATCCCGCGCACCTCGCAGGAGCAGTGGAAGCAGCTCAAGCACGTCGACGTGAAGGACATGCGTCCCGGCGATCTGATCATCTACTTCGACGACGCCAGCCACGTGGCGATGTACGTGGGCGACGGCGCCATCATCCACGCCCCGCGCCCGGGTCGGACGGTGACGCTCGCGGGAGCGGGGACGATGCCGATACTCGGGGTGGTACGGCCGGACGCGTGAGGCAGGATGCACGGAAAGCGCGGAATGCCCCAAGACTGGCGTGATGTACACCATGTGACCCAATGCACCCCCAACAGCCGCGCAAACCCCGGCGGGACGTGACCTTCGTCATCACCGCTCCGCCCCCACCCTGTCCAACTGCGGTACGGATCGCGGCATATGACTCCGGCGGGCTGCCAAGCGGCCCAGCTCACACCATTCCGTTGCGGTGGCGAGTACCGCTATGGTCCCCAGTCGGGTGGGTCGAGGTCCCTCGCCCCGCCACGCCCTCGGGGGGAGGGAAGGAACCCAGGACGATGCCCGCACCCATACCGCGGCAGAGAGCGATCCCGGCCGCGGAGAGTGGTCAGGCGCAGACCGCCGCGCCCAACGCCGGCGGTCCCCTCAAGGAAGAGGCCAACCGCGACACGGCCGCACACACGGCCGCAGCCGGCACCACTCTCACGCTGCTGCTGATCGAGGACGACCCCGGCGGCTCGCCGATCGTGCCCGAACTGCTGGACTCGTCCGGCAAGCCGATCCGGGTGCGCACCGCGCGCAACCTCACCGAGGCCGGGCGGCTGCTCACCGACGACGTCCACTGCATCCTGCTGGACCTGGCGCTGACCGCCCCCGGCGGCAGCGACGCCGACGACGAGCTCGCCGTGCTCAGGCACGTCCTCGAGCTCGCGCCCCGGCACGCCGTGCTCGCGCTCACCGCCTCCGGTGACGCCGAGCGCGGCGCCGAGGCCGTGCGCGTGGGCGCCCAGGACTACCTCTTCCGGGACGAACTGGACGGCCGGCTGCTCAGCCGCGCCATCCGCTACGCGGTCGAGCGCAAGCGCTCCGACTCGGCCGAGCGACGCCTGGCCGAGGGCCGGGTGCGGGCCCAGGAGAACCGCCGCCTGGAGCGGGGCCTGCTGCCCACTCCCCTGCTGGAGGGCTCCTCGCTGCGCTTCGCCGCCCGGTACCGGCCCGGCCGCTCGCGCGCCCTGCTCGGCGGCGACTTCTACGACTGCGTGCGCACGCCCGACGGCACCGTGCACGCCATGATCGGCGACGTCTGCGGCCACGGCCCGGACGAGGCGGCGCTCGGTGTGGAGCTGCGCATCGCCTGGCGGGCGCTGACGCTGGCCGGACTGTGCGGGGACGAGCTGCTGAACACGCTTCAGCAGGTGCTGGAGCACGAGCGCGCGGACGACGAGATCTTCGCGACGCTGGTCACAGTGGACATCTCCCCGGACGGCCGCCGCGCCGGCATGTGCCTGGCGGGTCACCCCTCCCCGCTGATCGCCCGCCCCGGCCGGCCCGCGGAGCTCCTCCCCTACGACAACAACGGCCCCGCACTCGGTCTGCTCCCCGGCGCCCGCTGGCCGCGGATGCAGGTGGAGCTGGGCTCCGAGTGGAGCCTGATGCTCTACACCGACGGCCTGATCGAGGGCCGGGTCGGTGAGGGCGGGGAGCGCCTCGGCCAGGAGGGCATGGTGGCGATGGTCCGCCGCCAGCTCGACCGGGGCCTGACCGGCGAGGACCTGCTGCGGACCGCGGTCAGCGAGGTCCGCGACCTCAACGGCGGAGAACTGACGGACGACGTCGCGGTGGTCCTGCTGGACCGCGTGCCGTAACGCTCGCCGCTGGGCCTGTTCATCTCGGCCGCTGAACCTGCTCCCGCAGGCTCAGCGGCCGCGTTGCGTGTCCTGTACGGTCCGTACGGCCTGGCGGCGGGGAGATCACGGACGACACGGCAGCGCCCCTGCCGGGCCGCGTGCCGCAAACCGACGGAAGGCCCAGCACCCGTGTCGTACGGACCGTACGGCCCAGCGGCGATCGCACGCCGCCCGGCTTGGGCAGGGCCTGACCGGGGAGCTCACGGATGACGTGACGGGGCCCTGCCGGGGCGTGTGCCGGGATTCGGTGGGAGGGGTCAGCGGCCGCCGTTGTACGGGCCGTACGGGCCGTCGCTGCTGCTGCCGCGGCGGCGGCCCCAGCCGTTGCCGCCGGAGACCTGCCGCAGCGCGGGGCGCACGTCGACGATGTAGACGATGCTGCCGACCAGGCCGGCGATCGGCAGGATGGACAGGATCGAGAACAGGTAGCTCACCACGAGCGCGATGCTCAGGATGATCAGCCAGAACACCTTGTTCTGCTTGTCGGCCGCGCGGAAGGCGTCCTCACGCCGGAGCGCGGCGTCGACGAGCCCGAACGCGGCGACGGCCATCAGGACGATCTTCAGCAGTCCCAAGAACCCCGCGAAGCCCAACATCAGCATGCTGCCCACCGCCCGTCGTCTGCCATCCCTACGCGGCCACCGTACCCGTAGAACGGGCCGGACACCCCAGGGGTGCCCGGCCCGTACATGCGCCGTCGGTCACTTGGCGGGCGGCGTGGTCCTCTTGGCGGTGGCGGTCTTGCGGGCCGGCGCCTTCTTCGCCACGGGCTTCTTCTCCGCGGCGGCCTCGGACGTGGCCTCGGCCGGCCTGGCGGGCTGCGCCGCGGCGGGCTTCGCGGCGGCCGGCTCGCTCTTCGGCTCGACCGCGATGGCGAGCTCCTCGATCTCCTCGGCGGCGTCACCGCGCCAGACGCGCACCGTCTGCTCGCCGTGCTCGGCGACCTTCTCGTAGGTCTCGCGGGCCTTCACGGCGTACTCGGCGGCGACGCCGACACCGCGCAGGGCGAGGTCCTGGGCCGACTCGCCGAGCTTCTTCAGGTCGCCGTCGATGGTGCCGAAGAACTCGGTGACCCTGGACTGGAGGTTCTCCTGCGCCTCCTTGGCCCGAGCGGCGGCCTTCTCCTGCACGGCCTTGGGGTCGGTGTTGCGCACGGCGTCCATGCGGGCCGGGGCTTCGGCGCGCAGCTGCTCGACCAGGGCGGGCACCTTCTTGGCCTGCTGGAGGGCCAGGTCGGCGGTACCGGCGGCGAAGTAGAGCGGGGTCGGGTCGCTGAGGGTCTTGCGCAGGTCGTCGGTGATGGCCATGGTGATGGTCCTCCCGGATTCACGTTCGGCTGAGGGTTTTGGGGTCCGCGGCAGGGCGGCCGGCGCCCTGGTCCGGTTCAACTGGCCGTCTGCTGCGGATCTGTGCCGGCATCGGCGTCATTGCCGTCGGCCGTGCGGGTCCCGCGCACGGCGGCGGCGCCGCTCGCTATGTCCTCGTCCGCGCTCTCCTCGCCCGCGGCGTCGATCCCGAATCCGTTCTCTTTCCGAAAGGACTCGTAGATCTGCAGGAGCACCTGCTTCTGCCGCTCGTTCAGCGTCGGATCGGCGAGGATGACGGCACGCGTCTCCACGTCGTCCCGATCGCGTTCGGCGTCGAGGATCCCGGCCCGCACGTACAGCGTCTCGGCGGAGATCCGCAGCGCCTTGGCGACCTGCTGGAGCACCTCCGCGCTCGGCTTGCGCAGGCCGCGCTCGATCTGGCTCAGATACGGATTGGACACCCCGGCGGCATCGGCGAGCTGCCTGAGCGAGAGCTGGGCGTTTCGCCGCTGCTCGCGCAGGTACTCACCGAGATTGCCGACGTTGAGCGATGCCATGACTCCACCTTGCCCCATTCGCGCTAACTATTGCAAGCACCTGCTTGCAATAGTGTGTCGTGTCACGTGACACGACATGTGCAAGGCAACTGTCGTGCAGCGCGACCAGCCCAGGGAACCCCGGTTTCAAGGACCGCCCGTACCGGAGGCAGGAGGCGGCCGCAGCAGCGAGGCGGCGCCGACCGCCGCGGCGAAGTCGCCCAGCTCGGCTCGGCGAACCGGCATCAGGGGCCGTGAACCGTAGGCCGCGCCGCTCGCCCGCACCTCGTTCTCCAGCGGTTCCATCAGGGGCGGTCCGAGCGTGATGAGCTCGCCGCCCACCACGACCACGCTCGGCCCGAGCGCCTTGACCAGCCCGGCCAGAACCCTGCCCGCGTGGATCGCGGCACGCCGTACGACCGCGTGGGCGGCTTCCTCTCCCGCGCTCAGCGCGGCCGCCAGCTGGGGCAGGTCCGCCGCGGCCCGGTAGGCGTCCAGCACCGCCGTGGTCGACGCCACCGTCTGGAGACAGCCCCGGCCGCCGCAGGAGCAGGGCGCGCCCGCGGGCTCGGCGAGGATGTGCCCGAACCCGCCCGACCCGCCATGAGCGCCGCGGTGCAGCGCGCCACCGGTCACCAGGCCGCCGCTGACACGCTCCGACAGTTCCAGGTACAGGACGTCCGTCAGGCCCTTGGCCGCGCCCCACACCGCCTCGGCCAGCGCTGCCAGCCGCGGAGCGTTGCCGAGCCGCACCCGGGTGCCGAAGCCGCGGCCGAGCATCTCGGCCACCGTCCGCTCGTCGTCAGTGGTACAGGAGTCGGCGGTGGGGTCCGTCACCGAGACCCCCACATCGCCGAGGACGTCCAGGCGGGGGACGGCACCGGTCAGCCCTGCGGCCAGTCGTCGCGCGATGGCGATGCGCTCGGGCCACCGGGCGGCGGGTGAATGTGTCGCGCTGACCGTGCTGATCTCGTTGTGCGCCGCCGTGATCGCGGCCAGCCGGACGTGGCGCCGGCCGAAGTCGATGCCCAGTGCGCGGCCGACCGCCGGATTGAGGGCGAGCTTCTCCGCCGGGCGCCCCCGTCCGCGCGGCTCGGTGTCCGGAACCGTGGCGATCACCAGCCCACGGTCCACGAGGACGCCGACGACCTTGTACAGCGTCGTACGTGACAGCGCGGACCGCGCGCCGAGCTCGCTTCGCGTCATGGGTCCGAACTCGCGCAGCAGTCGCAGCAGTTGATCTGCGTGCTGGCCGCGTGTGTGTGCTGTGCCGGGCATCTGCCGCATTCCGCGCGTCTGTGCGTGAGTTCGTGGCTGTCACGTCGGACGGGCCCCGGGGCCACTGCTCCGGGGCAGGTGGGTCCTTCTCGGGGTGTCGCGAGGTCAGGTGGCCATCAGGCCGCCGTCCATGTACAGGTCGTGCGCGTTGATGCCGGTGTTGCGGAGCAGGAAGTCGGTGGCGTCGGCGATCTCGGCCATGGTCACCAGCCGTCCGATCGGCGTCTGGGCCGAGTGCGGCGGGTCGGGGACGTCGCGCCACTTGGGGCTGTCGCCGATCAGGCCCGGGTGCAGGGCGTTGACGCGGTGCGGGGCGATTTCCACCGCGAGCGTCCTGACCAGGCCGGTGATGCCGGCGTTGAAGGTGGAGACGATGGTCGAGCCGGGGTACGGGCGCTCTTTGGCGAGTCCGCCGAAGAGGACGACGGACGCGTCCGGGGTGAACCGGTCACGCAGCACGCGGACGGTCTCCGCGTAACCGACGAGTTTCATGGTCACGGCGGAGACGGCGTCCGTGATGTTGAACTGCGCCAGCGTGTTGGCCGCCTGGCCGACGGCGGTGATCACGAGGTGGTCGACCTCGGTCACGTCCGCCAACGCGGCGCCGATCGTCTCGGGCTGGGCGAGGTCGAGGGCCAGTCCGCGGGTGCTGCCGCCGATCCGGGCGGCTATGGCCTCGGCCCGCGCCTTGTCCCTGCTGGTGACGATGACGTCGTCGCCGCGGCTCGCGAAGTGCTCGGCGATGACGCCGCCGAGCCCGCCGCTGCCGCCGACGATGAGTGTGCTGGTCATGCGGTGACCGTCCTTCCGTGCTCGGTGGCCTTCAGGCTGCTCAGAGTGGCCCTGGCCTGCTCGCGCATGGCCGGGACGAGGTCCAGGGCGGCTTGCGGCAGGTTCGCGGTGACCACCGCGAGTTCGGCGGGGGTGCCCACCTGCTCGAAGAAGCCGATGTTGAGGTGGGCGCCCACGGGCGGGGCCGAGGCGATCACCTCGTGGGAGAACCGCGACCAGGCCTCGTCGGACATGTGCGCCGCCAGCACCGGGAAGAGGAGCGGCTCCTCGTGCCCGAGGTGCGTGTGCACCAGATCGCGTACGGCGACCGCCGCGGCGATCAGCGCCGCCCGGTCGTCGGCGTCCCGCACGGGAGCGGCGGCCAGCGCGTCCAGCGCCGCGTCCAGTGCGTCGTGCTCCGTCGCGAGCTCCGCCAGCCCGGCGGCGACCGTGGGCTCCGCGGCGGTCAACTGCGGCCAGAGCACGTCGTCCTCGCTCTCGTGGTGGTGCCGCAGCGCCGCCACCAGGAAGTCACGCAGCTCTGTCAGTGCGGCGGACGGCGCGGCGCTGCTCTGCGCGGCCTCCGCCAGCAACGACGTCGCGGCCCTGTGCATCTTGTGCAGCAGCCGGGTCTCCACGACCGCCGCGCATTCCGACTCCTCAACGCTCACCACAGACTCCATCCCCGATCGTTGATATCCAAGTGGATACTAACGTAGCGGTGGCGGCGGACGATGCCCCGTACCGCCGTAGAGTGATCACATGGAAGGAGGTGCCGTGAACGACGCAGAGCCGGCCGAGGAGCCGCCGCGCAGGCGCCGGCGGGATCCCGAGGGACACCGGGCGGCCATCCTCGACGCGGCCCGCCAGACCTTCGCCGAGCGCGGCTACACCCGTACGACCCTCCGCGAGATCGCACGCCGGGCCGGTGTCACGCACGGCCTGATCACACGTCACTTCGCGTCCAAGGAACGGCTGTTCCTCGCGGCGGTGCCGGGCAACCGCGGCCTGGAGGACATCGCGGCCGGCGACCCGGAGACACTGCCCGACCGGATCGCCCACGCCTTCGTCGAGCGGATGGAGACCGACGCCGTCAACGACCCCCTCATCACCCTCCTGCGCAGTGCCGCATCCGACGAAAGCACCGCCGCCCACCTCCTGATCGCGATGCAGGAGCACAGCGCCACCGTCTACCGGTCCGTCCTGGCACCCGGTGCGCCCGGCACGCCCGGCACTACCGACGACGATCTGGACAGCCGCGTGGCGCTCGTGGGGGCGCAGATGATCGGAGTGGCGTTCAGCCGGTACATCGCGCGGACCGAACCCCTCGCCTCGATGCCGCCCGACCAGCTCGCCGAACACCTCACCCGGATAATGCGGCAGGTCCTCTTCGGCTGAGTACCGTCCTCCCGGTCACCCGGTCACCCGGTCACCCGGTCACCCGGTCACCCGGTCACCAAGTCAGAGCAGGCGCGCCTCGATGAAGGAGTAGTCCTCCTTCGTGGGAACGATCCGGTCCAGGGCGAACCCGGCGGTGGAGAGCAGCTGTTGCCACTCGGCTTCGCCGCGTTCCTTACCGGTCGTGAGGGCCAGCATGACGAGGTCGATCAGCTTGGTGGCGTGCGGCTCGTCGCCGGGCGGTACCACGCCCTCGATCACGACAAGCCGGGCACCGGGCGCCGCCGCCCTCTTGACGGACTGAAGGATGCGCACGCAGGACGCGTCGTCCCAGTCGTGCAGGATCGCCGCCATCACATAGACGTCGGCGGACGGCACCGACTCGAAGAAGTCACCCGCGACGACGTCGACGCGGTCGGCCATCCCGGTCTCCTCGATCTTCTTCCGCGCGCTCGGAAGGATTTCGGGCAGATCGAAGAGAATTCCTCGGCGTGCGGGCTCGGCAGCCAGCAGACGGCTCAGAATCGTGCCGTCGGCGCCTCCGATGTCGGCGACGACCTCACCCGCGGGAAGCCGATAGTCATCGAACATCCGATCGCGTATCCCGCCGACGAGCCCGGCCATGCCCCTGTTCTGGAGCTCGGCCATGTCAGGATCCGCGACGATCCAGTCGAAGAACGGCTTCCCGAAGTAATGCCGGGCGGCCGGCTCGCCGGTCCGGACGGTATGCAGAATCTCGCTGAAGGGCAGGTAGTGGGTTTCCATCCAGTACAGAGCGACGTCCCTGAGCGAGCCCGGACGCCGAGCGGACAGCGTGGCGCCCAGAGGCGTGAGCTCCACCGTGTCCTCGTTCGGCTGGCGGAAGACACCGAGGGGGGCAAGGCTCCGAATGAGCCGGCGCAGCAACTCGGGCCGCGCGCCGCAGTTCGCGGCCAGCTCGTCGATCGCCCTGGCGCCGTCGTCGAGCTGTGAGGCGACGTCGAGCTTGGCGATCGCATACAGCGCCTGCGAGAACTGGAATCCGGCGAGCAACTGAACCATGTGCAGCGACGGCGGCGGTCCGTCCGGCACGTCCGCACTGACGGTCTCTTGCGGTTCTGCCTTGTCCATGGTGATTCCCTCCCTGGGATTAAATGCGACGACACTTGGATTAATTCGCCGAACCGGAAAAGGTGCCTGAAAAGCCGCTACATTATTGACGTGGCCATTCCACAGAACCGGTCCCCGCCGGGAGTGTCTGGCCCACTGGCACGACGCGATGGATACACCGGCGAGGGGGAGGTGCTCTCGGCCGGCGGTATCGGCGACGCGCCCCCGGCACCGGACCCCGCCTGCTCCCCCCTGCAGCACGGGGTCCGGTGCCGATGCGTGCCCTGAACGCATACGACCGTCACGCCGCCCCGGTCCGCGCCCGAGCCGACGGCTGCCCGTCAACCTTGGTGTGTGACGCTCACCTTCACGGTCAGCGTGCCCTTGTCGTCCTGGGAGCAGACACCGGCGGCGTCGTTCATGCCCAGTTGCAGGGAGGCGTTCTCGGCCGCCCGGAAGGTCAGCCTCCGCCCGACGACGTGCACCGGGAAGTTCCCCTCACCCACGAGCCGGGCCAGCAGGGCGGCGAACGGAGCCGTGGCCTTGACCTTGCAGGCCTTCGCTCCGCGCTGCAACTTGTCGGTCTCCGCGTCGTAACCGGCCGGCCCGGTCATGGGCAGCGCCGAGCTGTTGGCCGTCCATTCTCCGGAGACGAACTGCACGGTGATCCGGTCGCCCTGCTGGACGGTCACTCCGGCGACCGGCTGCCAACCGGCCGTCGACTGCACGACCTTGCTGGCCGTCCTCGTCTTCGGGCCCTCCTTGAGCGGCAGCGTCCCGGTGACGAAGAGACCGCCCGCGACGCCCGCCGCCAGCACGGCCGTTCCGGCCAGTGCCCACCACAGCCGCTTCAGCCCCGCGGGGCGGGACGACCGCGGCTGCGGCTGGGACTGCGAGTGCGGCTGGGACTGCGACTGCGAGTGCGGAGGTTCGAGCGACGCGGTGTGCCGCGCCGTCGGTACGTATTCCCCGGCCGGGACGCTCCACTTCGGGCTACCGGTCACCGTTTCCGCCACGGCCGATGGGGCCGGAGGCCGGAACTCGAGCACGGTTGCCGGATGCAGCGGCTCCGCGTCCGGCTCGCCGGCCATGACGCCCCGCAGCGCGGACCGCACGGCGGCCGCCGAAGGACGCTCGTCCGGGGACTTGCGCAGCAACGCCTCGACGACCGGGCGCAGCGGACCGAGCCGCTCCGACAGGGCGGGTTCCTCGTACGCCACCGCGTGCATCGTCGCGGGCGCTCCCGGTCTGCGGAAGGGTGACTGACCGCCGCACACCGTGGCGAGGGTCGCGCCCAGTGACCACAGGTCGGAGGCCGGCCCGGCCTCCGTTCCCATCACGCGCTCGGGTGCCATGAACTCGACGGAGCCGACCACCTGACCGGTGCTCGTCAGGAACTCGCCGTCGTCGAGGGCCGCGATGCCGAAGTCGGTGAGGACGGCGCCGCCGTCGCCGCGCAGCAGTACGTTGGCGGGCTTGACGTCCCTGTGCAGGGTGCCGACCGCGTGGACGGCGTCCAGCGCGTCGATCAGTTGCAGGCCGACGACGGCGGTCTGCTGCGGTGTGAGCGGTCCGGTCTCGCTGACCCGATGGGCCAGCGAGGACCCCTCGACGAGTTCCATGACGATCCACAGCCGGTCCTCGGACTCGACCAGGTCGTGGACTCCCACCACGTGGGGATGCGGCACCCGGGCGACCGCGCGGGCCTCGCGGACGGCACGCCGTACCCGTACGCGGTGCTCCTCGTCGCCGTCGGTGAGGATGTGCAGTTCCTTGGCGGCGACCGGCCGGTCCAGCAGCTGGTCGTGGGCGCGCCAGACCGTGCCCATGCCGCCTCTGCCCAGGACGTCTTGCAGCAGATACCGTCCGGCGATCAGCCGTTCCGAACGCGTGGTCGCCTCGTGATCACCGTCTTCAGTCAGCACGCGCTCTCACGTTTCATATCTCGAATCGGTGCATCCTCTGCCGGGTTCGCCCGAGCCGAGGACTCGTTCACTCTGCCGTGCGCCAGGGCTAGACGTTAGAGCCGTGCGGAAAGCGGCAACAAGGCCGGACGGCGCGGATTAAATGCTCCGTCGCCGGGATTAATTCGCCCCGGGCTGGTGTATCGCCGTGTGTGACACCTGGATGACATCCGCGAGGGCGGCCGGCTGCGAGAGGAACGGTGAGTGCGAGGTGTCGAATTCGACGACCGTCGTCGGCCGAGCCGAAATGGAGTCGATCTCCTTGATGAACAGGCGCTGCAACTCCGGCCGTATCGCGTAGTCCCTGGCGCAGACGACGTAGCTGTGCGGGATCGAGCCGTACCGTTCGGCGGTCACCGTGAGCGGTTCGGCGGTGACACCGGCGGGTGCGTCCGGCGTCAGCAGCGAGATCGCCGCGTCCGCGGTCGCCTCGTCGACGTCGTTGTAGAACGCTTCGCGGATGGCGGCCCACCGGGCGCTGTCGCCCGTGTCGTAGCGCAGCGCGCCGACCGAGGCCGGGTCTGCCGAAAGCCCGCTCGCCACCCGTTCACCCGCGTTCTCCGGCATGAGGATGTACTGCCCCGCGGGCATCCCGCTGACCGGGGCGAACGCCGTCACGTACATGAGCTCGGCGAACAGTTCCGGGGCCTGTTCGGCCGCGGCGGTCGCCACGGCGCCGCCCATGCTGTGCGCCACGACCAGACACGGCCGGCCGTTTCCGATCCGCCGCACCTGCTCGACCAGGCTCTCCGCGGCGGAGGACGCCGTGATGCCGGCCACCGGCGAGGGCTCCACGGCGTACGCACCGGCATCGAACGGACGCCTCCATCGCGACCGGGGCGAGCGGCCCTTCAGACCATGCCCGTCGAGGTCCACGGCGACCGAGGGGACACCACGGCTCGCGAGGTGCTCGCCGACCAGGCTCCAGCACCAGCTTCCGTGCCAGAAACCGTGGACAAGAACGACAGGGGTCGTGAATTCCACGCTCTTCCTCTTTCCTCGCGCACTTCATCAACCAAGCGGTTCAGCAGGACGATAGGCGCGCGCAGGAGACGGGCAAACAGCTCAGCCACGTACTGATGAGCGGTGGATAAAACGGGCGGTGCGCTTGCCGCCGATCAGGCCGTCTGCACACAGCGCGGGCCCGGATGCGACGATGCCCCTCATGGAGCACCCTCTCGACGCGGCCCACGATCCGACCGCCGGTGCGGACCCGCGCTGGATGCCCTCCCCGGGCACCCAGGTGACGGACCGGGTCCAGTTGGGGGACTTTCTCCGTCGTCGCCGTGCGGCCCTGCGTCCGGAGGACCTCGGCCTTTCCCCTGGCACCCGGCGGCGGACTCCCGGGCTGCGCCGGGAGGAGGTGGCGGCGCTGGCCAACATGTCCACGGCCTACTACGAAAGCCTCGAACAGGCACGTGGCCCCCAGCCGTCGGCCTCGATGCTGGCGAGCATCGCGGCCGCCCTGCGACTGACACCCGACGAACGGCGCCATCTGTACCTGCTGGCCGGGCACGCGCCTCCGACGCCGGCGGAACCGCCGGACTACGTGGACCCGGGACTGTCGTACACGCTGGACGCGGTGGCGGCGACGACACCGGCGCTCATCTCCGACGACCTCTCCAACGTCGTCGCGCAGAACCCGTTGAACATCGCGCTGTTCGGCTCGTTCACCGACCGGCCCGGCCACGAGGGGAACCTGACCTGGCACTGGTTCACCTCGGCGACATGGCGTTCCGTGCTGCGCTCGGTGTCACCGCAGGAGGAGGAGGCGACCAGCCTGTCGTACGTGGCCGACCTCAGAGCCGTGATCGCCCAGCGCGGCCACGATCCCGCGGCCGCGGCACTGGTCTCCGATCTGCGCGACGCCAGCGTGGAGTTCGCCGGGATGTGGGAGCGGCACTCGGTGTCGACCCTGCGCTGCTCGACCAAGATCGTGTTCAACGAGCACGTGGGGCGCCTCGATCTGGACTGTGTCATCCTCGCCGGCTCCCTGTCCCGGCAACGGCTTCTGCTCCTGCAACCCGTGCGGGGCACTCGGACCGTGGACCGTCTGAGCCGCCTCCAGCTGTTGATCAGCGACTCAAGTCGTTTCGGCGGCGGATTCCGGTAGCCCGCAGCCACTCCCGCAGCACGCCGAAGTCGGCGTCCGTGAGCCCCTGGCGATGCTCGACGCGGTGCAGGAGCGCCCGCGCGGGGTGGTGGGCGGCGACCCAGGCGCGGTCGGTGCCGGTGAGTTCGTCGTCGAGCCAGACGAAGGGGCGGCCGGCGGCCCAGGTGACCAGGGGCCGGGTCTTCCAGTGGAGGGGGCCCGGGGGCTCGTCCTCGTCGGGCCAGTCCACCATGGGCAGCCGGGGCAGGCCGAGCCAGGGGGCCACGAAGGCGTTCGCGTCGTCCAGCCAGGTGGTGGCCCAGACCAGATCGCAGCCCAGCGCCGCGAGCCGGGGGCCGAGGGCCGGGTCGATCCGGGTCAGCAGGGGGTTGTCGGCGGCGGCCGCCGCGGGCACGGAGGACGACTCGTACACGGGGTACGGATCCTCCGCGCCGAACGGCAGCAGCGTCCCGTCGACGTCGAGGAAGAGCAGCAAGGATCAGCCCTCCTACCGTTCCTAATCAGTGAGCAGGAGTGAGTCCTGGACCCATACCTGGTCACTGCGGACATCCCGAACGGTTGTGGATGTCCTGGTTGCCCGCGTACTCGCCGCGTCCGGCGCCGACGGATCGTGTCCGTGGTCCGGGGATGCGGGGGCGGGTTCCCTCACGCCCCAGGGCACCTGATGCGGCCTGGACGGTCCGATGCCCCACCGCATCACTCCGGTGTGGTGGGGGCGGTGCCGTCCGTCGCCGGATCGGGTGTCCCAGGGCGCGTCTTCCGATCGCCACGGCGGCAGCCTCGTGGCGCGTGGTGGTGCGGGTTGTGGTGGTCAGGGGGCGTTGCCAGTGCTGGGCGCCCCAGCGGGAGGTGTAGGCCGGATCGACGGCGACCAGGGGGATGCCGAGTTCCGCGGCCATGGACACCAGCCGGGCGCGCAGCCTGGCGGTGGGCATCCCGGAGATCAGCCGACGGAACCGCTTGCGGCGCCCGTGCTTCTCCCGGGTCTTCTCCGCCTGGAAGTCCAGGTCCTCGATCGCGAGTGCCAGGCCGTGCCGTTTGGCCCAGTGAAGCAGGCGGATGAGGGCGTGGCGGATTTGGGCGTCGCGGTGTGGTGTGCTGCCGGTCAGGTCGTAGTCGAACCTGCGGGGCGCGCCGACCGGGTTGCCGTGCGGGTCGAGGCGCCAGGCGGCCAGGTGGTCGGCGTTCATGTCCACACCGGCCACCCCCGAGGCCAGGGCGGCCTCCAAAGGCACCGTCTGTACCGGTGGGTTCTGCCAGGAGGCGGTCAGGTACCAGCGCCCGCGGCCGACGTCGTGGTGGATGCGGTAGGCCACGGCCCGGTGGGCGGTGATCCGGTCGGCCCACTGCTCCCCCCGGTGCCGGAAGCCGACCCGGCACGCGAGTACGTACCGGCCGTGCGGGGCGTTCGCCAGGCCCGCGAGCGGGGCGGGGAGTTTGAGGCTCACCTCCCCGTCCGGGCTGACGCGGATGGTCTCGTTGCCGTACCGCTTGCCGGACTCGCCGTCGGCCTGGCAGAACCAGCGCTCCGCCTCCCACCGGCGCCGCCAGTCGGCCTCGCTCAGGTGGGCGGCCTGGAGGTTGTGCCGGGCGCGTAGCAGCTTCTTACCGCCGCGCACCACGCTCACGCGCCCGGCCTGACACTGGGCGCGTTGCTGTTCCAGCCGGTCTTCCAACAGGTGCAGGCGCCGGGACTTGGCGAACCACTCCCGCTGCGAGCGGTAACCGCCCGGCCGGCCCTCGGAACCCTTCGCCCCGATGGGCAGCGTCAGCCGGTACGTGATCGTGTCCACGCCTGCCTGGAGGTGGTGGATGTGGGCGAGCTGACCGCGCCGGGCCAGCGCCCACTGGTCATGCGTGGCCTTGGTGATACTGCCCGCCCAGCGCGACGAGGACTCCCCGGTCAAAGCACGCTTGCGCCCCGCCCACTGATCACTGTCATGAGCGAGCCCGGCCGCGCAGCGGGCCTTCAGATCGCGGGAGGCCAGCGAGCCGAGCAGGCCACCGACCAGGCGCAGCACCTCCTCGTCCCGCTCGGTCAGCCCCTTGAGGCTGTCCCGGACCGCCACCCCGGACGGGCCGGGCACCACGAACGAAGCCGCCACCACACGCAACCCGCCCACCGCCCCACCCCCTGCCCGAATCCGAAGAACCCGTCACCACGCTCAACGAACACCTCACGCGAAGGTCACGCATTCGATGCAGGAACTTCCGTTCCCCATACCTGGCGCACGTGCACGATGCGACCGAGACCCTCACTCATGCACACCAGAACGCGCCCAACAACTGTCAGCCAGTAGCAGTTCGCGACCCCTCCGTGGCGAGGATTTCGTCGATGCGGGCCCGGTGTGCCGCCTCCCACGCGTCGAGGGTCTCGGCGTCCTCCTTCGCCAGCCTGGCGCGGGCCCCCGCCAGCACCTCGGCCCGGCGGGCGGCCGGCACGACCACGACCCCGTCCTCGTCGGCGACGACCACGTCCCCCGCGGCGACCTCGGCCCCACCGCACCGCACCGGCCGGTTCAACGGCCGTACGACGGACTTCGCGCCCGGTATCGGGACGACACCCCGAGCGAACACCGGGAAGCCCATCTCCCGGATCTCGGCGATGTCGCGGACCACCCCGTCGGCGACGAACCCCGCGATGCCGCGCCGCCGGGCCACCGCGCACACGTTGCCGCCGGCCAGCGCGTACTCCAGGTCGCCCGACTCCACGACGATGACCGAGCCGGGCTCCGCACGGTGGATCGCGGCGTGCAGCATGAGGTTGTCGCCGGGCGGGCAGCTGACGGTGTACGCGGGACCGGCCAGGCGCGGGACCGGGTCCCACAGGGACCGGATGCCGAGATCCATGACCTGGGCACGGCCCAGGAGGTCGGCGAGGGTGGTGGTCGGGATGTCCTGGAAGTCGGTGGCGTCAGTCATGGGGGGACGATAACCTCCCGATCATGACTGCCGGGTCGGCTTTTTGCCGTGAGCGAGTTGGGTGCCCGGCCTCTGAGTGAGGCCGCGGCGGGCCAGGAGCCCGCCTCTTCCTCTGCGTCCGTGAACACCGACAGCAGAGGAAGAAAGCAGAGAGAGTGCCCGACGACTTCACTACACACGACTTCGATCCACACGACTTCAACCAACGCGTCATCGACGAGTTCCGCGCGAACCACGGCCGCGTAGGCGGCCCCTTCGAGGGCGGCCGTCTGCTGCTGCTCACCACCACCGGCGCCCGCACCGGCACCCCGCACACCACACCCGTCGGCTACCTCCCCGACGGCGGCGACCGTGTCCTGGTCATCGCCTCGGCGGGCGGCTCCCCCCGGCACCCGGACTGGTACCGCAACCTCCTCGCGCATCCGCAGGTGACCGTGGAGAGCGGTGTGTTCACCTACGAGGCGCGCGCCGTCGTCCTGGCGGGCGACGAACGCGACGGGGCCTTCGCGCGGGCGGTGGAGGCCGACCCGGGCTGGGCGGAGTACCAGCGCAAGGCCGGGCGGGTGATCCCGGTCGTCGCGCTGGAGCGGATCGCCCGGTCCGGCCCGGGACACATCGAGGCCCGTTCGCCGGGCGAGGCGATCCGGCTGGTCCATGACGCCTTCCGACGCGAACTCGCCCTGATCCGGAAGGAGATGGCGAGCGGCGGCAGCTCCCTCGGCGCGCAGCTGCGGGTCAACTGCCTCACGTTCTGCCAGGGCCTGCACAACCACCACACCGGCGAGGACACCATGATGTTCCCGTTCCTCGCCGAGCGGCATCCCGGGTTCGCCCCGGTCCGGGAGCGGCTGCGCCTGGAGCACGAGCGGATCGCCGTGCTCGTCGGCGAGCTGCGCCGGGCGGTCGCCGCCGAGGACCCGGCCGAGGCGCGCGCCGAGGTCGTACGGCTGACCAAGGAGCTGGAGGACCACCTCGACTACGAGGAGGAGCAGTTGGTCCCGCTCCTCGACGCCGCCGGCACCGACCGGTAGCCGCCGGGTCGGAAGGGCAGCGGCCGGGCGTGCACCACGGCGAGCCTACGCGGGGACGCGCCCGGAGCCCCTTGTGTGCTCGCGCTGCCAGCGCGCGAGCGCCGTGACGATCCGCCTGGGGCCCGGAACCGACTCGATCCCCAGCGGCGGGGCGGCGTGGGCGAGCACCGCCCGGAGCTTCAGTGCCGCCTGGGCCAGCTGGCGTTCGTACGGGTCCGGTCCGGGCTCCAGGGACAGAGGCTCCAGGGACAGGGGTTCCAAGGACAGAGCCACCCGGATCACATCGGTGAAGACGGACTGGGCCCTCTTGTAGCCCAGCAGCAGCGGCAGGTCGTGCCGCCAGCCGGCCGCGGCGCCGGGGCGGGCGCGTTCCACCGTGTCGGCCCACTGCCGGGCCACGGCGCGCGCC
Organism: Streptomyces sp. NPDC046915; assembly: GCF_040644935.1. Classification (NCBI taxonomy): domain Bacteria; kingdom Bacillati; phylum Actinomycetota; class Actinomycetes; order Kitasatosporales; family Streptomycetaceae; genus Streptomyces; species Streptomyces sp. NPDC046915. The sequence goes on from NZ_JBEYXB010000008.1 coordinate 370,717, forward strand.
TGCCCCGGCGGGTACCGCATCAGGTGCAGATGGGTGGCCAGGTCGTAGAGGGGGTCGCCGACCATCGCCAGCTCCCAGTCGATCGTCCACAGCCGGCCTGCGTCGTCGACGATGAAGTTCTCGCGGTGCAGGTCGGCGTGGAGCAGGCGGAAAGGGCGTTCCCGCAGTCCCGAGACGTGCTTGCGCAGATGCTTGAACGACTCGGGATGCACGCCGAGGTCCGTGAAAAGCCTTTCGAAGGCCGCCAGGTTGCCCTGGTAGACGTGTTCCTCGGTGAAGCAGACGAGCCGTTCCAGGAAACCGTCGCTGTCACCGTCCTCCGGCCGGTCCTCGGGGGTGCACCGCCGGTCCACGGAAAGGTTTTCGGCGGGTACTTCGACCAGCTGGCGGAACAGGCCGACGATCTGCCGGAGAAACCCGTCGGGAACCGCGAGCCCGGATTCACAGACCGCTCCGAGAGTGCGCCCCTCGATGAATCTCTGGAGCTTCAGACCGTCGGCCTCGATGATGTCCGGAATGCCGTCGATCCGGCCGCGCAGGCCCTCTAGCAGCTGCTCCTCCGAGGTGAAACACCGCCGGTCGAACCAGAGGAGGCCGGGGCGCGGCTCCCGGCACTTCCATCGCGCCGGCGAGCCGGATCCCTGTTCGCCGGGCAGCGGAAAGACATAGGTCTCGTGGTGGTATCCGTGGAGCGGGCCCTCGACCGCGCTCTCGTCGCCACCACTTGCCCCGACCGCGTGCAGCCGGGCATGGGAATCCGATTCGGGTGACATTGCCCGTTTCTTTCGTAGGCCCCTTCCGGAGGATTCAGAAGTGGAAGCAAGGTACTCCCCCGACGCCTCCGTTTCGTGGCAGACGCGTTTTCTTCATGGAAACCGGTCCCGCTTGACGACGGCTGAACGCACACTTGTGCCTTACCGGCGGACAATTCGCAGCAGCGTCTCGAGCGTCCGGACGACATGCCCGGCGCCGGCCGCGCGCAGCCGCTTCTCGCCCGGGTCGTTGCGCGCGTAGCCGACGAACGGGATGCCGGCCCGGGAGGCGGCCTCCCAGTCCGTCGGGGAGTCACCGATCATCACGGCGTCCGCGCGGGCCACCCCGGTCGCGATCAGGGCGCGGTTGAGGCAGTACGGGTCGGGCTTGAGGAGGTGCAGGTCCTGGGTCCGGCCGTAGATGTGGGGGGCGAAGCAGCCGGTCAGGCCGCGCCCGGCCAGATAGGCGCGGGCCGCCCGCGCGGAGTTGTTCGTCGTGATGGCCAGCCGGGGGCCGACCGCGGACCAGGTCCGTATCAGCGGATCGGCGTACGCGGTGGGCATCGCGGAGGCGACGGCCTGGAGCTCCTCCTGGGTGAGACGTTCCTCCAGTTCCGCCACCAGGTCGGAGCCGGGGTGCCGGTGCTCCACGGCGCGCAGCAGGAACTGCGGATCCAGCGACTGGCGCTCCCGCTCCGTCAGCAGCCCGTGCAGCCCGCGGCTCTCCAGCCATTCCACCAGCTCGGCGGCCACCCGTTCCGCGCTGTGCCCGGCGAACAGGCGGCAGATCGGGCCGTCGAAGTCCCACAGCACCACCCGGGCCCGGGTGATCACGTCCCGGATCGCTTCCGCCGAGTCCTCGGTCCCGGCGGCCGCCGGTTCATTCCGCTTCGTATCAGGAGTCACTAGGAGAGTGTCAGGTCCGAGGTGATGGTTTCCCAGAGGGCGTCGAACCACTTCTGCGACTGCTGGACGAACGCCTCGTCCCGCTGGCCCCGCCGCTTCTCGAAGGAGAACAGCAGGGACTGCGATCCGAGCGTGTCGTACATCTCCAGCGTCCCGCTGTCCGTGGACTCCTCGCGGCGGGTGACCATGTAGTAGCCGATCAGCGCCTCCGTGCCGTTGAGGAGGTAGAGCTTCACCGGCGGGGTGAACGGCAGCGCGCGGAAGGTGACGCTGACGTCGATGTCATGGGTGCCGCGCAGGGCCTGGAGGTTGTACCTCAGGACCTGGCCCTGGGCGTTCCGCATGGCGAGCCAGCGCTGGTGGACCGGATCGTCCTCGCCGCGCCCCTCGACGGGGACCGGGAAGGCGAGGTTGATGTCCCGGGACGGCAGCAGGATGCGCACGTCGATGCGCTCGGGGCGGGCGCGGTCCTCGTGGATCATGCGGAGCGGTTCGCTCAGGGCCAGCATGAGGGTCTCGGCGGTCAGGCAGACCGCGTCGATGCGCACCTGCGGCGCCGCGAAGGCCTCGGCCAGGCGGGGGGCGAGGCCCACCATGGTCGGCTGGGGTTCTTCGCGGGCGGGGGCCGGTGCGGCGATCCGCGGGGGGCTGCCCCGGCTCACGCTGCTGAGCAGGCCGTCCTCCTGGAGTGCCCGCAGGGCCTGGCGTACGGTGCCGCGCTCCACGCCGAACTCCTCGGCGAGCTCGGCCTGCGTGGGCAGGCGGTCCCCCGCCCGCAGGTCCCCGAGCCGGATACGTTCCCGGAGGGTGTCGGCGATCTCCTGGGGCGTCAGCCTTCTGCTGCCGTTCACTGCCACGTTCTCCTGGGTCACGACCAAACGCTACAACTTGCATCTATCCACGGGCAGTTGTCCGTAGGTTGTTTATCTATGGGTACCAAGTGGGGACAACTTAATCAGAGTTGGTTGCCAACTTGGTCTAGTTGGCGGAAGTTTTGCTTCCTGGCAACCTGAAGGGGGAACCACTGTGCCTGCCCTCGCCCTCATCTCCGCGGTCTTCGTCGTCGGCTTCGAACAGATCGTGCAGTGGAAGTACGGTGCCACCGGCATCGTCGGTCTGCTGATGCTCAGCATCGGCCTCAAGGCCAAGAGCCCGGCCGTCAGCTCGGCCGGGGCCGTCCTGCTCGCGGTGCTGCTGGCCGGCCCCGTTCTCTGATCCGCTCTCCGGCCCACTCCCCGAACCACTCACGCCGTGAGCACGAGTTCCGAACTGATCGTCTCCCAAAGGGCGTTGAACCACAGGTTCGACTGCTCAACGAAGGTCGCGTCCCGCAGTCCGGCGCCCTGGCCGAAGGCGAACAGCATCGACCGCGTGCCCTCGGCGTCGTACAGCGCCAAGTGCTTGTGCTCGATCTCCCTCTCGCGCCGCGTGAGGGTGTAGTACGCGAACAGCGCCTCGCTGCCGTTGAGCAGATACAGCTTGACCGGCGGGGTGAACGGCAGTGCGCGGAAGGAGACGTGCACGTCGATGCCGTGCGTGGCGCGCAGTGCCAGCAGGTTGTGCTGGAGCACCTGCCCCTGGGCGTTGCGCTGGGCCAGCCAGCGCCGGTGCAGCAGGCCCGTGGCCGAGGCGTCCACCGGGGCCGGGAAGGCGAGGTCGATGTCCCGGCTGGGCAGCAGGAGGCGGACGTCGATCTTGGCCGGTTTCAAGCGTCCCGCGTGGATCTGACGCAGCGGCTCGCCGATCGCAAGCGTGAGCGAGACCGCGGTCAGGCACAGGGCGTCGATCTCGACGTGCGGGGCCGCGAAGGCGGCGGCTATCCGCGAGGCCAGGGCCACCATGGTGGGCTCGGGCGGGGCCGGCGGCCCGGCCGGGGCGCGGCCGTGACCCGGGTCCGGGGCCACGGTGGCGGGGCTGCCCTTGGTCACGTTGGTGAGCAGCCGCTCCGACTGGAGGATGCGCAGCGCCTGGCGCACCGCCCCGCGCTCCACGCCGAACTCGTCCGCGAGCTTGGCCTGCGTGGGCATGCGCTGACCCGGCCTGAGCACACCGGCCCTGATCCGGGCGCGCAGTTCGTCGGCCACCTCGGTGTGTGACTTCTGTGGCCGTGGTGCCCTCTTCCGTCCATTGGCGGAGGCGTGTTCCGGGTCCACGGTCAAACAGTACAACTTCCCGCCATCTTGCGGCAGTTCAGTGAAAGGTGGTTATGAGACGCATCCAAGCGGAGATAAGTACTGTGGAGTTGGCAGCCAACTTGGAGAACATGGTCAATCCCCCGGTTGGTTGGCCCGTCGGGTTCCCTTCCGGAGGGGAGCCGGGAGCCCGGCTCGCGCACAGCCACAACCGAACAGCGACAACTCAACACGTATGCGCACAGCCACAACTGAACAAGCACCGCTACGGATCACTCACCACGGTTCTCTTCAGGAAGGAGCTCAGAGAATGTCCGGGCACCACGGTCGCCTGGACGTACGCAGCAGGGCGTCGGCCACTCGGACGGCGCCCGCTCGGTTTTCCCGGCCCCGGCCGGCATCGTCCCTCAGGTCAGGAGGTCGTCCACCTGGGCCTCGCCGTCCCGGTAGCGGCGGGTGATCTCCGCGCTGCATTCGTCCGTCGTGCGCTGGAGATGCTGGCGGCGACCGGAGACCTGCTGTTCGTACCGCACGAGGCGGCCCATCGCGGTGCCCAGTTCGAGATCGGTGCGGGCCTGGAGGTCGGAGAGTTCGACCTCGGCGAGCATCTCGGCGGCCAGCCGCCGGTACTCCTCGTTGTGCGGGGTGCCGAGGGTGACATGGCGGGCCGAGGAACGCTGGCGGGCCGGGGCGTCGGTGAGGATCTCCGGGAGGCGGGACACCACGGAGGCGACCACCGTCGCGTCCCTGGGGCCGTCCACGGCGACCGGCTTCTCGCCGCCCCGGCGGGCCAGTTCGGCGCGCAGGATGTCGATCCGGCCCTGCAACAGCCGCCGTACGTAGCTGAGGTCCGCCTCGTCGCGCTGTGCGTCCCGGCGCAGGGTGCGCAGTTCGGGCAGGCTCAGCCGGGTCAGATCGTGCCCGGCCGGCTCCACGGGCAGCGCCGGACTGTCGCTGCGCTGCGTGGGCGGCCGTTGAATCCCCTGCAAGTCCAGCCGCTCAGTACTCGGTGTGCTCATATGCCTCTACCGTCCCCTCAACCGCGTAGGGAAGCATCGTGCCACCCCAAGTGGCCGCTATGTGACCGAGTGCCCCCGAACAGCCCCAGATGGGGGCTAAGGAACCATAATGGACCCCCTGTGTCCTGTTCCCCGCCACCCGGCATGATGGTCCGCATGCGAGCAGTGGTGCAGAGGGTGGACGGCGCGAGCGTCGTCATGGACGGGCAGACCGTGGGCGAGATCGACGGCGAGGGACTGTGCGTCCTCGTCGGGGTCACGCACGAGGACACCAAGGAGAAGGCGGCCCAGCTCGCCCGCAAGCTGTGGTCCCTGCGGATGCTGCACGACGAGAAGTCGTGCAGCGACATCGACGCCCCGCTGCTCGTCATCAGCCAGTTCACCCTCTACGGGGACGCCCGCAAGGGCCGCCGCCCCACCTGGAACGCGGCCGCGCCCGGCGACGTGGCCGAGCCGCTCGTCGACGAGGTGGTCGCCCAGCTGCGCGCCCTGGGCGCGACGGTGGCGACGGGCCGGTTCGGCGCGCGGATGCGGGTCTCGCTGACGAACGACGGCCCGTTCACCGTGCTGCTGGAGATGTAGCGGGCCCTGTGGAGCGGGAGCTCAGGGCTCGACCACGACCTCCTGCGCCGCCGCCGTGTCCCCGGCCACCAGCCGCGCGTCCACCGGCACGTTCCGCTTCAGCAGGGCCAGGGCGACCGGGCCGAGCTCGTGGTGCCGTACGGAGGTGGTGATGAAGCCGACCTTGCGGCCGTCCGGCCCGTCGTCCGCGAGGTGGATCTCCGTGCCGTGCGTCGGCAGGTGGACCTCGCTGCCGTCGAGGTGCAGGAAGACCAGCCGGCGCGGGGGCTTGCCCAGGTTCTGCACCCGGGCGACGGTTTCCTGTCCCCGATAGCAGCCCTTCTGGAGATGGACCGCCGTGCCGATCCAGCCCAGCTCGTGCGGGATGGTGCGGTGGTCGGTCTCGAAGCCGATGCGGGGGCGGTGGCTCTCGACGCGCAGCGCCTCGTGGGCGAGGATCCCGGCCGGCGGGCCCGCGGACTCGGCGTACGACTCCAGGTCGGCGCGCGGCAGGAACAGATCCCGCCCGTACGGCGTCTCCCGTACGACCACGCCCTCGGGCACCTCGGCGATGGAACCGGCCGGAAGGTGCACCACCGCGATGTCGTCCGTACGGTCGACGGCCTCGACGCGGTAGAAGAACTTCATCGACTCCAGGTACGCCAGCAGCGCCTCCTGGGTGCCGGGCTCCACATGCGCCCAGACCGTCTCACCGTCGTCCACCAGGTACAGCGCGTGCTCGATGTGGCCGTGCGCGGACAGGATCAGCGCCTCGGTCGCACGGCCCGGGGGAAGGTCGCTGACGTGCTGGGTGAGCAGCAGGTGCAGCCAGCTCAGGCGGTCCTCGCCGGTGACGGTGACGACACCGCGGTGGGAGAGGTCGACGAATCCGGCACCGTCGGCGAGGGCACGCTGCTCCCGGAACAGGTCCCCGTAGTGCGCGGCGACGCCTTCGTCCACGCCCTCGGCGGGGACGGCGCCGGGCAGGGACAGCAGAGGGCTCTTCATGCGCTAAGCCTACGACTCGGTATTTGAACTCTTGAGGGAGCAGTCCTTGCAGCGGCCGAAGATCGCGAAGTGCTTCATGTCCGTGTCGAACCCGAACGTCTCGCGCAGCTTGGCCCTGAACTCGGACGCCACCGAGACGTCCGCCTCGATCACGTTCTGGCAGTCCCGGCAGACGAGGTGGATGTGGTGGTGCCGGTCGGCCAGGTGATAGGTGGGAGCGCCGTGCCCCAGGTGGGCATGGCTGACCAGGCCCAGCTCCTCCAGCAGCTCCAGCGTCCGGTAGACCGTGGAAATGTTGACCCCCGACGCCGTCTTCCTCACCTCGCCGAGGATGTCGTCGGGGGTCGCGTGCTCAAGGGTGTCCACGGCTTCGAGCACGAGTTGCCGCTGCGGCGTCAGCCGGTAGCCGCGCTGCCTGAGGTCGCTCTTCCAGTCGGTGCTCACCACGGCGTCCAGTCTAGGGCTGTGCGCACCGGGCGTGCCGTGCGTATCTACGGCGAGAGCGGCCGCCCTTCTCCATCAGAATCGCGGCTGCCTGACGCCGCCCAGGACATCCGCCCGGCCGACGAGCACGGCCCGGAGCCGGTCCATGGTCTGTGCTTCCTTGGCCAGCTCTGGGCTGAGGTAGCCGAGCACGCGGTAGATGGTGTCATGGTCGGCTGCGAGGTGCCGGTGGTGGACCGGCTCGTGGTGCATGACACGGTTGCGCAGCAGCACCAGCGAGGTCAGATCGCGGTAGATGCGATCGCGACGGCCACGGTAGTGCGGAAAGGCCGAGTGCAGGACGGGCACCCAGAAGTGCCGGTCGTAGCCCGAGCCGTGGCTGAGCAGGGAGACCCAGAACCCGAAGGACAGCTCTGCCACGATGTCATCCGGTGTGGTGCTCCTCAGGCGGCGCCCACAGGAGCGGCGAGCGTCGTCCACGAGCTTGGCCCCGCGCTCGTTCAAGGGCGCCACCGTCCACCAGTCCGGTCTGCCGTGATGTCGGACGAGGGCATTGTGCAGGGCGTTACGCAGCGCCAGCTCCAGGCAGTGGAGGGAGCCGAGGAGGGCGGCTGACACCTCGATGTTCCACCAGTACAGCCGTTCCGCTGCACTTGCGTCGCCGTGCGTGGCACGGATATACCGCCGCAGCCGCGGGAGGGACAGGTCATGCAGCATCCATTCGGGCATTCGATTGGTCATGATTCCCCCCAGTGCATCCGAGAATGCACCGTGCTAACCTTCCTGGTGAACGCTCTGGGCCCGCCTCTGCATCGCAAGCCACCCAGGGCACAGCATCCGGAGCCCCGGTCGCACGCAGAACGCGACCGGGGCTCCGCGCATTCGCGAAGCTTCGCGCTCGCTCTACGTTGGCACTCGCTCCGGGGCGGCCAACACGTACAACGTCCCCCGGGCCATATCGGCACGGGGGACGTGGAGAAGGCGGCGGAGACGCCGGAGGACCTCTACTTGAAGAAGGCGATGCCGTCGTCCGGCATGTCGTCCGGGAGGGCCTTGGCCCAGCGTTCGACCTCCTCCGGGGTGACGACCTTCTTCAGGTGGGCCGACATGTAGGGGCGCAGCTCGACCTCGGGGGTCTGCTTCTCGCCGACCCACATCAGGTCGCTCTTGACGTAGCCGTACAGGCGCTTGCCGCCGTTGTAGGGGCTGGAGGCGGCCGTGCGGGCCACGGCGTCCGTGACCAGGTCGATCTGCGGCTTCTTGTCGGCCAGCTCGCCGTACCAGATCTCGATGACGCCGTCGTCGCGGGTCATCGTCACCTCGACCTTGCGGTCGGCGTCGATCCGCCAGAAGCCGGACTCCGACTCCAGCGGGCGGACCTTGTTCCCGTCGTTGTCCAGCACCCAGGTGTGGGAGTGGTACTCCAGGAAGTCCCGGCCGTCGTGGGTGAAGGTGACCTCCTGGCCGAAGTTGCACTTCTCCGAGCCGGGGAAGTCGTGCACGCCCGCGCCGGCCCAGTTGCCGAGCAGGAAGGCGAGCGGGACGAGGTCCTTGTGCAGGTCGGACGGGATCTCGATCATGATCGGCAGTTCCTAGGTGGGGATCAGCGCTGGCCCTGGTACAGCTTCTTCACGGTCAGCCCGGCGAAGGCGAGAACGCCGACGCAGACCAGGACCAGCAGGGTTTCGAAGAAGATCTCCACGGGTGCTCCTTGAGCGGGGGTGGGCGTACACAGAGCCGTCCCCCAGCTTACGCGGCCGGAACCCGGCCCTCTTGGCGAGGTCGCCCCTCAGCGCCGGGTGACTTCGTCGATGAAGGCCGACCAGGCCGGGGCCGCGAAGAGGAGGGGGGTGCGGGTGGTGTCCTTGCTGTCCCGGACGGGGACGAGGGAGGGGACGTTGTCGGCAACTTCGACGCACTCGCCGCCGTCGGAGTTGCTGTAGCTGCTCTTGCGCCAGTCGGCGGTGCGGAGGAGGTCGTCGGAGACTTCGACGCACTCGCCGCCGCTCGTGTTGCTGTAGCTGCTCTTGCGCCAGGTCACGCCGCTCAGGTCTAGGGCTCGCACGGCATTACCTCCAACATCCGCAGGATGAACTTGCGCGACTCGGCCGGTGGCAGCGCCAGGTCACGCATCGCATCGTACCTACGCTGCAGTAGCTCAACTGGGGTGTTTTCTTCGACGAGTTCGCCGCGTAGGTCATTCTCAGAATAGGCAATCGTGCGACCGTCCAGCAGCCGCAGAAACATCACGGACGTGTTCATCAAGCCGTGGGGGCCAGCGCTGAATGGCAGCACCTGAATGGTGATGTTCGGACGCTCGGCTGCCTCTGCCAGGTGCTCCAACTGCTCCCGCCACGCCCCCTCGTCTCGTAGCGAAGTACGCAGCACGGCCTCGGAGAGGATGACGCGAAACAGCGGTGGGTCGTCGCCCTCCAGTAACTGCCGTCGCCCTACGCGTGCCTCGACCTGCTGTTCCAGCTCGGGATCCTTGATCCAGCCCGCGGAAAGCGCCTCGCGGGCGTACCCGGCTGTCTGAAGAAGGCCCGGCGGTGCGCTCACGGCGTAGTGCCAGAGACTGGTCGCCTCCGCCTCAAGGATCATGTACCGGCGGTACTGCTCCCTGAACTGCGTCGGATCCCCTACGGCCAGTTCCCACAGAGCCAGCAACAGCCCCGGCGTCCCGTAATGCTGGTCCAGCGCCTCCACGACCTCCGGACTGCCCAGACTGCGCCCGCTCTCCATCTTCCCGAGACTCGACGAATCCCAGCCCAGATGGTCTGCGAGATCCCGGAGGCTCTCTCCCCTCGTGGTCCTCAGTAACCGCAGCTCCTCCGCGAACCGCACCCTGGGTTCATGGCTCCGCCCCGTGATCGCCCGCCTCTGCGGCACCGCGCCTCCCCTGCTGTGGAATTTGTGGAATTTGGACCGCCCACTGCGGAAGTTGCGCCCCTGAACAGCCTGAACGCCCCTTTCATGCGCCATGCTCGAAGCATTCGACCACGCAGCGTAGTCCAGCGATAGCGCTACGCACAGGCGTTCACGGAAAGGCATGGCGCTCGATGACAACGAAGTCGGAGCCCCTCGAACCCGGATCCCTCCTCTACGACCCGGCGACCGCCAAGGTCGGCGAGTACCAGGACAGATCAGGCCCGCACGCGCTGCTGCGCCCCGTCGGCGGGGGCCGGGAGTGGCAGGCCGACCCGGCGTCCCTCCGGCTCGCCACCGACCGGGAACGCCTCGCCGACGACCTGAGCCGTCCACCCCGGCCGGTCCCGGGCTGCCCGGCCTGCGCGGAGCTGGCGGGACGCAGGGAGGCCGCCCGCGCCGAGTGCGACCGCAGCGCGGAGACCGACGCCAACGTGCTGCTCCGGCAGCACCGGCGACGGGAGCACCAGGCGTGAGGGGCGGCCTGCCGTACGAGGAGTGCAAGCGGTGGCAGCACGCCGCGCCGCGGGACCGGACACCGCCGTACCCGGCCTTCGCCCTCCCGCCGTTCGACCCCCGCTCCCGGCGCCGGCGCCGGCGCCTGACGATCGCCGTCGCGGCTACGCTTCCGGCATGGCGAAGAAGCTCGTGATCAAGGTGACGGCGGGGGCCGATGCCCCCGAACGCTGCTCGCAGGCGTTCACGGTGGCGGCGGTGGCCGTGGCCAGTGGGGTCGATGTCTCGCTGTGGCTGACGGGGGAGTCGTCGTGGTTCGCGCTCCCCGGGCGGGCCGCCGAGTTCGAGCTGCCGCACGCCGCGCCGCTGCCGGATCTGATCGAGTCGATCCTGGCGGCCGGACGGATCACCCTGTGCACGCAGTGCGCCGCCCGCAGGGAGATCACCGAGAAGGACGTCATCGAGGGCGTACGGATCGCGGGCGCGCAGGTCTTCGTGCAGGAGGCGCTGACCGATGGGACGCAGGCGCTCGTCTACTGACCTCCCGTGCGCGACACTCCTCTCCTGACGGGCAGTTGACGCGGCAGGGGGAGGGCGCGTGATGACGGCGTGGGACGCGGAGGTCGACCGGCTGTTCTGGGCGGGTGAGGCGGCGCGGCGGGAGGGGCGGTCCGAGGACGCGCTGGCCGCGCACCGACGGGCCGAGGAGGTGCTGCGGGACCGGCTCGCCCGGGACCCCGCGGACACGGCGGCGCACGAGAAGCTCGCCGCCCTGCTGTACGTGGTGGGTGCCTCGCTCGTCTCCGCCGGGCGGCCGGAGGTCGCCGTCGCGGTGCTGGACGACAGCGAGGCCCATTACCGCAGGTCAGCGGCGGCCGGGAAGGATCTGCTCGTCGCCGACGTCCAGGCACGCCGGGCCGGTGCCCAGGCCGACGCGGGGCGACCGGTGTCCGCGCTGACCGACGTCGACCTGGCCCTGGAGGGATACGCCCAGCAGGGTGTCCACCTGGAGGGGCCACCCCGCTCCCTCGATCTGGCCCGCGTCCTCAGCCAGGCCGCCGTCGTGCACCGGACCCACGGCGACAGGGACCAGGCACTGGCCTGCGCCGCCCAGGCCCTGGCCCGCTACCGGGAGGCCGAGGCCGCCGTGAACGCCGATCCGGCGGGCCACCTCGGCTATGCGGTCGCCATGGCCGCGGACACCGCCTCGGCGCTGGAGGCGGCCAGAGGGAACTGGTCCGCGGCCCTGGCGGTCGACGACTTCGCGCTGAACGCCGCCGAGCAGGGGTGGGGCGGCCTCACCGGCGCGCTGGCCCGCAAGGGTGTGCACCTGCGCGCGGCCGGGCGTACTGCCGAGGCCGAGCCGTTCCTCGTCCGCGCCGCCGGGATGTCTCCCACGGCCGTGGAGCACGAGGAACGGATCCTCGCCGCGCCGCACCCCCGCTCCCTCGACGAGGCCCTGCGCACGGCCGGCGCGGCCACCGGTCTTGTCGGGGTTGCCGTGCTGCGCCGGACGCTGACCACGGAGGAGTCCTACTCCGTCTCCGGCCGGATACGCGACCGCGCCTCGGCCCCTACGCACGCCCGGCGTCTCGCGGATCTCGCCGCCGCCGTCGATCCCGGCACCGACGCCGACGCGGCCTGGCGGCTGGCGCTGGAGAGCCATCTGCTGCACCACGCCCTGTTCCGGAAGCGCACCGAGGGCTCGGCCGCCTGGCTCGACGCGCACGGGGACGCGTGGGCGACCGCCCTGCGCACCATGGTGCGCGTGACAGAGCGGTACGGCACGGCGGAAGCGCGGGACGACGCGGGGGCCGCCCTGGACCGGTTCAACGCCCTCCGGGCGGAGTCCTAGCGGCGGGGCCGCTTCTTGCCGTCCAGTTCGTCCCACCACTCGTCGGACTGCGGATCGCCCGAGGGGTCGTCCCACCAGCGGTCCTCGGGCCCGCGCCGGTTGGCGATCATCGCCGCGACGGGCGGGATGACCATGGCGACCACACACATACCGACCGCGGCGGGCACCGACCAGAGGCGTACTACTCCCCACGCCAGGACGAAGAGGGCGATGCACGTCCCCATCATGGCGAAGTAAACGTGACGTCGCCGTGCGTACATGACTCCAGGGTAGGTCGGCGGCCGGAGTCCGGCGCAACGGAAACGAAGCGGTACGCCGAAGGGCCGCACCCAGGCGTCCAACCCGGGGGTGCGGCCCTTCAGCCGGTACTGAGGGGGCTCAGACCGCGATCGCGACCTCCGCGAGGCCGCCCTGCTGAGCGACGACCGTGCGGTCGGCGGTGGCGCCGGGGACGAGGGCGCGGACGGTCCAGGTGCCCTCGGCCGCGTAGAAGCGGAACTGTCCGGTGGCGGAGGTGGGGACCTCCGCGGTGAACTCGCCGGTCGAGTCCAGCAGGCGGACGTAGCCGGTCACCGGCTCGCCGTCGCGGGTCACCTGGCCCTGGATCGTGGTCTCACCGGGCTTGATCGTCGAGGCGTCCGGGCCGCCGGCCTTCGCTCCACACATGTCTTTCTCCAGAGGGTTGGGGTCTGACCGGAAGGCCGGTCGGGTGGGTTACTTGTTGGCGCCGAGCTCGATCGGCACGCCGACGAGGGAGCCGTACTCGGTCCAGGAACCGTCGTAGTTCTTGACGTTCTGCACGCCCAGCAGCTCGTGCAGAACGAACCAGGTCAGGGCCGAGCGCTCACCGATACGGCAGTAGGCGATCGTGTCCTTGGCCAGGTCGACGCTCTCGTCGGTGTAGAGCTCCTTGAGCGCGTCGTCCGACTTGAAGGTGCCGTCGTCGTTGGCGTTCTTCGACCACGGGATGTTGCGGGCGGACGGGACGTGACCCGGGCGCTGCGACTGCTCCTGCGGCAGGTGGGCGGGCGCGAGCAGCTTGCCGGAGAACTCGTCGGGCGAGCGCACGTCGACCAGGTTCTGCGAGCCGATCGCGGCGACGACGTCGTCACGGAAGGCGCGGATCGAGGTGTCCTGCGCCTTGGCCTTGTACTCGGTGGCCGCGCGCTCGGGGATCTCGGTGCCGTCGACCAGCTCGCGGGCGTCCAGCTCCCACTTCTTGCGGCCGCCGTCGAGGAGCTTGACGTTGTCGTGGCCGTAGAGCTTGAAGTACCAGTAGGCGTAGGACGCGAACCAGTTGTTGTTGCCGCCGTAGAGGACCACCGTGTGGTCGTTGGCGATGCCCTTGCCCGACAGGAGCGCCTCGAAGCCCGCCTGGTCGACGAAGTCGCGGCGGACCGGGTCCTGGAGGTCCTTGGTCCAGTCGATGCGGATCGCGTTCTTGATGTGGTTCTTCTCGTAGGCGGACGTGTCCTCGTCCACCTCGACGATGGCGATGGTCGGGTCGTCCAGGTGCTCCTGGAGCCAGTCGGCGTCGACCAGGACGTCGCTGCGGCTCATGCTCTTTCTCCTCCGGGGCAGTTGCGGCGGGGCGTGCGAGTGCGTGGGTGCGCGGCCTGGTGCGGGCCGGCGCACGGATGCCCTGAACAGGGCAGGGCGAGGGGGGTGAGCGCGGAAGTCGGGCTTCCGCTCAGAAGGGGCGACAGAGCATGGCGGCAACGCGGCACAGGTCCACTGCCCGCCGCTTCGTGAGATCCGCCTGTCGCTTCATGCCGACGATCGTAGGTACGGACAGTGGGGCGTGTCACCGGGGTGTCGCATGTTGAGATGCGATCGTCCGCTATGTGGGACGCGATGCGAGAGAGAGACCCCGCCGCAGGGCTTCCGGGCGTCGGTCGCGGCCGGTGCTTCTGCGGTACGGACATGGGCGTCTCGCTCCTCGGACGCCCTTGTCCACCGCAGGTGGTCCTACCCGGCCAGCCTGACGTTCGAACCCTTCACCGTGATCTCGACGCCGTCCTTCGCCGCCCGCACCGAGTCCAGCTTGATGCCGCCGGGCAGCTGGTCGATGGCCTGACGGAAGTCGGTGATCTCGCGGACCCGGCTCTCGGCGATGTCGACCTTGCCGATGACGGGTATGGCGTCGGCGTGCACCTTCACCTCGTCTCCCTCGACGGTGACCGTGCTGAGGACGTAGACCGGCTTGGGCAGCTTGTTGCCGAGGACCGTCGCCTCCACCGCGACCTTGATCTTGCCGTTGCCGCCGTCGGAGAGGCCGACCACGCGAGCGGTGACCCCGGGGGCGACCTGGGTGGGCTCGGACTTCGCCGTCTTCAGCAGCTCCTCGTAGGAGACGGTCGCGGTGCCGGTGGCGGTGGACGCGGTGGCCGAGCTGTAGTCGCCGGAGAAGTCGACGCCCTTCATGTCGGCCTTCAGGTCGTCGATACGGATCTTCTCGGCGCCCTTGCCGGTGGCCGCCTCGTAGTCCTTGATCCCGACCTCGACGTCGTCCAGGGAGCCGCCCGCGACCTGCGTGAGGAAGGGGAAGCCCTTGATCGACACGTCGGGGGTGTCGGCGAGGCTCTGCGTCGCCTTCAGCTTGTCGGCGGCCTCACCCTCCGCGAAGTGCACGGCGACGCGGTCGACGATGACGAAAAGGCCGCCAAGGATCACGACGACGATCAGCAGTATTCGCAGGGCGCGCATTCGTTGTTTTCCCCCGGCTAGGCGGTTTCGTGGAGTTCGGTGACGTGTGCTGCAACTGGTGCAACCCGACGGTAACCCTGCGGGGCCGGGCCGTAGGGAAATTGTCGATCACCTGTGACAGGGGACGAGTTGCCCCTCTGCCCGGTTACCCCAGTGCCCGCCCCAGCACCCACACCACCGGTGCGGCCGCCGACAGCGGCAGGGCCACGCCCGCCGTGAAGTGGACGAAGCGGGAGGGGTAGTCGTAGGCGGCGACACGGTGGCCGATCAGGGCGCAGACCGCGGCGGCGGCGCCGAGGACGGCGCCCTTGGTGCCCAGGTCCGTCACACCGCCCAGCGCGATGCCGGCGCCCGCCGCGGCGAGCACGGCGACGGCCACGGCGGCCGGGGTCGGCAGCGGCAGGGCGCGGGCCAGGAGGGCGACCGCCACCGCCGCCGCGCCGACCGTCACCGCGTCGGGCTCGGCGCCCAGATAGCCGGTGGCGACGACCGCCAGCGCCGTCGAGACGACCGTCGCCATCAGGCCGTACATGCGCTCGTCGGGCGAGGCGTGCGAGCGCAGCTGGAGCACCAGGGTGAGCAGGACCCACACCCCGAGGGGGCCGAGGATCGCGGCGGGGGCGTTCTCCCGGCCGGCCGCCAGTACGGCCACGTCCGCGGTGAGCGCCCCGGCGAAGGCGAGGGCGATGCCCTGCCGGGCGGGCCACATGCCGTTCAGCCGGAACCAGCCGGCGGCGGTCACCGCCTGGAGCAGCACCAGCGGTACGACCAGGGCGTACGTGCCGATCGCCGCCGTACCGGAGAGCAGCAGGCCGAGCAGCGCCGTCAGCGCGGCGGGCTGCATGCCCGGGTCGATGATCGGGGAGCGGCCCTCCAGCCGGGCACGCTGGGCGTCGGTGATGCGGGAGTTGCCGGAGAGGGTGGCCGGTCCGTAGCCGGGCCCGGACTCCGGTGCGGAGGGCTGCTGCGCGGGCTGCTGCTGTGCGGGCTGCTGCTGCGCCGCGGGCTGCTGAGGGGCAGGCGTGGCGGGCGGGACGGGCGCGGCGGGCTCGTAGGCCTGCTGCGGCAGGTACGCCGTCTCGGCGGCCCCCACCGGCGGCTGCACCGGCGTGTGCAGCTGCGTCTCCCAGGTCTGGCCCTGCCACTGCTGGGTGTGCTGCTCCTCGTACCCGCCCTGCTGGCCGTACCCGGACTGGGCGTACCCGGACTGGTCGTAACCACCCTGGCCATGACCGCCCTGGTCGTACCCCGTCTGCTCGGGCCATGCCTGCGGCGCCTGCGGAGCCTGCTGCGGGTACGGCTCGTACCCCTCGTAGGCCTGCTGCTGGCCGTGCTGCCCCTGCTGTCCCTGGTACCCGTCGTACCCGTACCCCTGGTAGGGGTTCTGGCCCTCATACGGCTGATCGGTCATCGCTCACCCTCCTGCGAACGGCGGGAGCACCTCGACCGTGCCGCCCTCGGCCAGCCGTACCGTCTCATGCCCGCGGGTCCCGACGGGGTCACCGTCGACGAGGTACGAGCAACGCTGTAGTACGCGCACGAGTTCGCCGGGGTGTCGCTCCCGCACCGCGGCGAGCGCCTCGGAGAGGGTCGCCGCGTCGTACGGCTCCTCGGCGACCCCGGCCGCGGCCTTGGCGGCGGCCCAGTAGCGCACCGTGACCTTGGACATCTGGTTCCTCAATCGAAGGAAAGAAGACGGAAGAAGAAGGAAGAAGTATGGAAGAGAAGTGAGGGACGGATGAGGCCAGGCTAGCCCGCCCGGGTCACCGCCCAGTCCCCGATGCGGGCGAGCAGGGCGTCCTCGGCGGCGTGCTCGGCGTGGCCCATGCCGGGCTCCAGCCAGAGTTCGCCGTGGTCACCGGCCGCGCCGGCCAGCATCCGGGGGTGGTCGACGGGGAAGTAGCCGTCGCTGTCCCCGTGCACGATCAGCAGCGGGGTGGGGGCGATCCTCGGCACCGCCTCGACCGGGGAGAGGGGCACCGGGTCCCAGTCGCGGTGGTGGATGCGGGTGTGCAGGCCGTAGCGGCCGACCAGGCGGCCCTCGGGGCGGGTGACCAGCCAGTGCAGGCGGCGCATGGGGGCGGTGCCCCGGTAGTACCAGCGGGCCGGCGCGCTCACCGAGACGACGGCGTCCGTGCCCTCGTGCAGCGCCGCGTGCCGCAGCACCACCGAGCCGCCCATGGAGAAGCCGACGGTGACCACGCGCGCGTGCCCGAAGCCGCGGGCCCACTCGACCGCGGCGGCGAGGTCCAGCACCTCCCGGTCGCCGACCGTGGAGCGGCCGCCCGACGCGCCGTGCCCCCGGAAGGAGAAGGTGACGACGGCCCCGTACCCGGCGAGAACCTCCGCCACCCTGCGCACCTGCGGCCGGTCCGCGGCGCCGGTGAAGCCGTGTGCGATGACGAACACCAGGTCACGGGCGGGTGGCGCGGAGGCGTCGTATACGACCGAGCCCGGGTTGTATACGGAATCGATCGCAATCCCGTCCGCGGTGCGCAGAAACGTCCGCATAGCTGTACGTCTGCTCGTCTCGCAGTTCGGACGGATGGCGGAACGTGCCATATGACCTGCCGGACTGATGCTCATGTGGGCTATTCTGCTGGGCAGAGGACTCGGGCAGCGAAGCCCCCGGGTCCTTTTGTGCTTTCGGAAGCGTTGTATACGAAGCGGGAAACCGCAGGTGTACGGGGCCTTCGGGATCGCAGAGCAGATCCGTACCGCCCACGTCCTCGCAGGGACCGAGGAGGAACCAGACGTATGAGTTCTCTGCTGCTCCTGACCAACGCCCTCCAGCCGTCGACGGAGGTGCTCCCCGCCTTGGGCCTGCTGCTGCACAACGTGCGCGTGGCCCCCGCGGAGGGACCCGCCCTGGTCGACACCCCCGGCGCCGACGTCATCCTGATCGACGGCCGCCGTGACCTGCCGCAGGTACGGAGCCTGTGCCAGCTGCTGCGCTCCACGGGCCCCGGCTGCCCGCTCATCCTCGTCGTGACCGAGGGCGGCCTGGCCGCCGTCACCGCCGACTGGGGCATCGACGACGTACTCCTGGACACCGCCGGCCCCGCCGAGGTGGAGGCCCGCCTCCGGCTGGCCATGGGCCGGCAGCAGATCGTCGCCGACGACTCCCCGATGGAGATCCGCAACGGCGACCTCTCGGTGGACGAGGCGACCTACTCCGCCAAGCTCAAGGGCCGGGTGCTCGACCTCACCTTCAAGGAGTTCGAGCTGCTGAAGTACCTCGCCCAGCACCCGGGCCGGGTGTTCACCCGCGCCCAGCTGCTCCAGGAGGTCTGGGGCTACGACTACTTCGGCGGCACCCGCACGGTCGACGTGCACGTACGACGGCTGCGCGCCAAGCTCGGCCCCGAGCACGAGTCGCTGATCGGGACCGTCCGGAACGTCGGTTATCGATTCGTTACTCCCGAAAAGGGCGACCGCTCCTCGGACGAGTCGAAGGCCAAGGCGGGCCGGTCAAATCCGTCGGATGCGGACACCTTGCCCGCCCTGGACGACACCGAGGCCCACGCGGAGGCATAGCGGCACTCGGGCAGGGCGTTGCTCCCGCGCAGCCGAGCTGCGATACGCCCTGCCCAGAGCGGGTCTCTCCGCGTAGACTCCGCGCGTGGCCAAGGTGACTCGGGACGATGTGGCGCGACTGGCGGGGACTTCCACCGCGGTGGTCAGCTATGTCATCAACAACGGACCCCGGCCGGTCGCCCCGGCCACGCGCGAGCGTGTCCTCGCCGCGATCAAGGAGCTGGGGTACCGGCCCGACCGGGTCGCCCAGGCGATGGCCTCGCGGCGCACCGACCTCATAGGCCTGATCATCCCGGACGCCCGCCAGCCCTTCTTCGGGGAGATGGCGCACGCGGTCGAACAGGCCGCCTCCGAGCGCGGCAAGATGGTCCTCGTCGGCAACACCGACTACGTCAGCGAACGCGAGGTCCACTACCTGCGCGCCTTCCTGGGCATGCGGGTCTCCGGCCTGATCCTCGTCTCCCACGCGTTGAACGACCTGGCCGCCGCCGAGATCGACGCCTGGGACGCCCGGGTGGTGCTGCTGCACGAGCGCCCCGAGGCCATCGACGACGTCGCCGTGGTCACGGACGACCTGGGCGGCGCCCAGCTCGCCGTACGCCACCTCCTCGAACACGGTTACGAGTACGTGGCCTGTATGGGCGGCACCGCCGAGACCCCCGCCGTGGGCGACCCGGTCTCCGACCACGTCGAGGGCTGGCGGCGTGCGATGGCCGAGGCGGGCATCCCGTCCGAGGGACGGCTCTTCGAGGCGCCGTACAACCGCTACGACGCGTACCGCGTGGCCCTCGACCTCCTCTCCGGTCCGAACCGCCCGCCCGCCGTCTTCTGCTCCACCGACGACCAGGCGATCGGCGTACTGCGCGCCGCGCGCGAACTGCGCATCGAAGTGCCCGGCGAGCTGGCGGTGGCCGGCTTCGACGACATCAAGGAAGCGGCGCTGGCCGACCCGCCCCTGACCACGATCGCCTCGGACCGCTCCGCGATGGCCCGCGCCGCCGTGGACCTCGTCCTCGACGACGGCCTCCGGGTGGCGGGCTCCCGCCGGGAGCGCCTGAAGACGTTCCCGTCGCGGTTGGTGGTCCGCGGCTCGTGCGGCTGCGGGTGACGCGCCGCGCGCTTGCGGACCGTCTTTCGTAACGCGGCTGCGGGTGACGCGCCCTCCGCTTGCGGGCCGACCTGCGTCTCGGGGCTGCGGGTGACGCGTCCTGCCGCTGCGGGCCGACCCTCGTACCGCGGCTGCGGGTGACGCGTATTCCATGCCTGCGGGCGCTACCCACGTCCCTCGGCTGCTGGTGATGCGCTCCGCGGCTGCGGATGGCCCCCACCCCAGGACTGCGGGCGACCCACGCCGTGCGGGCTACGTGCGGCCCGCACCCTCGCGGCTGTCCTTGCCCCGCACCACGCGCCCCACGGCAAGGGGCGACCCACGTCCTGCGGCCGTGAAGCCGGTGGCATCGGCAGCGCCGCCCCGGGATGCCGTCCGCGACCGTGAGCCGCCCCCAGCCGGGAATGGCGTACCCCGTGGCTGTGAGCGGTCCGCGCCCCGCGGCTGTGAGTGACCTGTACCCGTCACGATGAACGTCCCCTGAGAACCCGCCCCGAGCTGCGAGGACGGTCTTTATATCGGGCATACGAGGTTCTGCCGGGCTTCTCAGGCAGCACTCAGCCAGCTCTCATGGTCGCGGGCGAAGCTCTATGCCATGACCGAGAGCCTCCGCCGCAGCGGCGCGTACGAGAACCCCCAGGGTGACGCCTACCAGGGCGCGTACCCCCAGCAGCAGCACGCCTCCTCCCACGTGGACCCGCAGTGGCCGGCCCCTCCGGCGTACCAGCCCGCGCAGCCGGTCGCCCAGACCGCCACGGACGGCGGGCACGGCGGCGGTACCGCTCTCCTGCCCACCGTCCCGGCGGACGCCGACCCGGCGCCGAAGAAGAAGCGCACCCGGGGCCCGTTCGCCCTGCTGGCCGCCGTGGCGATCGTCGCCGCGGCCGTGGGCGGCGGCACCGCGTACGCCTTCCAGGAGCTGACCGGCAAGGACACCGTGGCCACCTCCAGCACCACCACCAACGTGGTGCCCTCCAGCAAGAAGGGCGACGTCGCCGCCATCGCCGCCGCGGTCAGCCCGAGCGTGGTCGAGATCAACGCGACCCTCAGCAACGGCTCGTCCACCGGCTCCGGCGTGATCATCACCTCGGGCGGCGAGATCGTCACCAACAACCACGTCATCTCCGGCGCCTCGTCGATCAAGGTGACGACCAGCGACGGCAAGTCCTACACCGCCCAGGTCGTCGGCACCGACAGCTCCAAGGACCTCGCCCTCATAAAGCTCCAGAACGCCTCCGGCCTGAAGCCCGCGGCCCTCGGCAACTCCTCCGGCGTCCAGGTCGGCGACACGGTCGTGGCGATCGGCTCCCCCGAGGGCCTGACCGGCACCGTCACCAGCGGCATCGTCTCCGCCCTCAGCCGCGACGTGACCGTCTCCACGGACGAGAACCAGGGCCAGAGCCAGGGCGGGGGCGGCGGGCAGTGGCCCTTCCAGTTCGGCGGCCAGCAGTTCAACGGCGACACCGGCTCCTCCACCACCACCTACAAGGCGATCCAGACCGACGCCTCGCTGAACCCCGGCAACTCCGGCGGCGCCCTGATCGACGCCGGCGGCAACATCATCGGCATCAACTCCGCGATGTACTCGTCGAGTCAGCAGTCGTCCTCGTCCTCCGACGCGGGCAGCATCGGCCTCGGCTTCGCCATCCCGATCAACACCGTCAAGTCCGACCTGGCCAAGCTGCGGGCGGGCTCCGGCAGCTGAACCACCACCCCCCTGCGCCTCTAGGGAGTACGTCATGATCATTCAGATCTCGCACACGGTCACCGGCACCGACCCGGCCGGCATCACCCTGGCCCTCGAGGTGGCGTACGACCTCCACGCGCCGGTGCCCCCACCGCGCGCCCCCGAGGTCGCGACCCCCGAGCTGATGGGCCTGCGCATCCCCGCCACCCGCCCGCACCGCCACAAGGTGCCGCTGAAGCGCCTGACGACGATGCCCGGCTGACCCCGGCCTCGTGCTTACTCCGCAGCCCGCAATCATGCGACGCTGAAAGCGTCCCCACCCACCGCACCCCGAGGAAACGCGAGCGATGAGCCCCGCCGAAGGCGACCGTGACCCCCAGCGCATCCTGATCGTCGACGACGAACCGGCCGTACGCGAAGCACTCCAGCGCAGCCTCGCCTTCGAGGGGTACGGCACCGAGGTCGCGGTCGACGGCGCCGACGCCCTGGAGAAGGCGACCGCCTACAAGCCCGACCTGGTCGTCCTCGACATCCAGATGCCCCGCATGGACGGCCTCACCGCCGCCCGCCGTATCCGCGGCGCGGGCGACACGACGCCGATCCTCATGCTCACGGCCCGCGACACGGTGGGCGACCGCGTCACCGGCCTCGACGCCGGAGCCGACGACTACCTGGTCAAGCCCTTCGAACTCGACGAACTCTTCGCCCGTATCCGCGCCCTGCTGCGCCGCAGCTCCTACGCGGTGGCCGTCTCCGCCGAGGCCCAGGAGGACGAGGCCCTCACCTTCGCCGACCTGCGCATGGACCTCGCGACCCGCGAGGTCACCCGCGGCGGCCGCCAGGTGGAACTGACCCGCACCGAGTTCACGCTCCTGGAGATGTTCATGGCCCACCCCCGTCAGGTGCTCACCCGCGAGCAGATCCTGAAGGCGGTCTGGGGCTTCGACTTCGAGCCCTCGTCGAACTCCCTGGACGTCTACGTCATGTACCTCCGCCGCAAGACAGAGGCGGGCGGCGAGCCACGCCTGGTGCACACGGTCCGGGGCGTCGGGTACGTCCTGCGACAGGGCGGCGCCGAGTGAAGAGAGTCCTGCGCCGCTACCGTTCCCTCCCCATCCGCTCCCGGCTGGCCCTGCTGGTGGCGTCGGCGGTGGCGTTCGCGGTGGCGGCGGTGTCGGTGACGTGCTGGTTCCTCGTGCAGGGGAAGCTGTACGACCAGGTCGACGAGAGGCTCTCGAGCATCGGCGGCCGAGGAGGGATCCTGAACGCCGCGCAGGTTGCCGCCCTGGTGGACACATGTCCGCAGACCGCGGACGACTCGGACGGCCGTCCCTCATTCCTCTACCTCCAGGTCGTGACAGCGGACGGCAAGACCTGTGTCATGCCGGGGTCCGAGGGCGTGGTGAAGGTGACGGCCACGGACAAGAAGGCGGCCAAGAGTCCCAGCCTGCGAGAACGCACCTTCCACAACAGCGTCGACACCAACGGCAACGACGTACGGGTGGTGACCACGGCCGTCCCCGTCGGAGGCGGGCCCGGCGCCGTGCCGTACCCGGATGTCACGGTCATGGCTTCCATCTCCCTCAAGGACACCCAGAGGACCCTCAACGACCTGGCCCTGATCCTCCTCCTCGTCTCCGGCATCGGAGTGGTCGGCGCCGGAGCCGCCGGCCTCGCCGTGGCCCGCGCCGGCCTGCGCCCCGTCGACAAGCTCACCGAAGCCGTCGAACACGTGGCCCGCACGGAGGACCTGAGCATCCGCATCCCGGTCGAGGAGGACAGTGAGGACGAGGTGGCCCGCCTCTCCCGCTCCTTCAACTCCATGACCTCGTCCCTGGCCAGCTCCCGCGAGCTGCAACAGCAGCTCATCGCGGACGCGGGCCACGAACTCCGCACGCCCCTGACGTCGTTGCGCACGAACATCGAACTCCTCACGCGCAGCGAGGAGACGGGCCGCCCCATCCCCCCGGCGGACCGCAAGGCACTCCTCGCCTCGGTGAAGGCCCAGATGACCGAGCTGGCCTCGCTCATCGGCGACCTCCAGGAACTGTCCCGCTCGGAGGGCCAGCGCGGCGAACGCGTCCAGGTGGTCTCCCTGGAGGACACCGTGGAAGCGGCCCTGAACCGCGCCCGCCTGCGCGGCCCGGAGCTGACCATCACGGCGTCCCTGGAACCCTGGTACACCCGGGCGGAGCCGGCCGCTCTGGAGCGGGCGGTGGTCAACATCCTGGACAACGCGGTGAAGTTCAGCCCCGAGGGCGGCACGATCGACGTACAGCTCACCGATGGCGTCCTCACGGTCCGCGACCACGGCCCCGGCATCCCCGCCGACGAACTCCCCCACGTCTTCGACCGCTTCTGGCGCTCCCCCTCGGCCCGCGCCCTCCCCGGCTCCGGCCTCGGCCTGTCCATCGTGGCCCGCACGATCGAGGAGGCGGGCGGCGAGGTCTCCCTCTCCCCCGCGGACGGCGGCGGCACGGTGGCGACGGTACGACTGCCGGGAGCGCCTACGCCTCCGCCGGATTCCGCGTAGGGCCCTCAGCCGCGCTTCGGTCCGTTGATCGCTTCGCCGATCACGAATCCCTTGGCGGGGCCTTTGGGGATGACGACCTCGGTGCCGTAGGGCACTCGGTGGGACTCACCCCAGTCGGCCTTGTCGGGCTGAGGGTCGGTGAGGAGGGTGACGGTGCCGTGGTCGTCGTAGTCATCGATGACGATGTACACGGGGATGCCGGCGCGAGCGTACTCGCGGCGTTTCCTGACGCGGTCCCTTTCCTGGTTGCGCTTGCCGGGTGAGACGACTTCAAGGACCAGGCGAACCGCTGCGGCATCGACACCAAGCCCGTCCTCGTCCGCGTACGGTTCGAGATCCTCTGGCGCGACAAGGAGATCGGGAATCCACCCTTTGCGCCGGAAGATGACGTTGGTGTCCTGGTACGCCGCGTACTCGCCTTCCCCCAGATAGCGCACCAGCGCGTTGCGCAGGCGGTTGACGATTTGAGCATGGGACAGGCAGCCAGTGGGCGAAACCTCGATGGTTCCCTCGACGATCTCAGCACGGTAGCCCTCGGGGAGTTCCATGGCCTTCCATGCCTCCCACACGACCTCCTCCAGGTCAGGGCAGTTCTCGGTCATGGTGGCGGCACCTCCGGCCGGCGTGCTCGCGGCACGAGCAACGCGATCACGGTAGGTACGGCATTGCGGCTGACCAGGGGCAATGCCTTCGGATCACCCGATCGGGCGAGGACGGAACGCGCCACCGCTGCCGCTACCGCCCAGCTCGCCGTCCTCCTCCACCTCAAGCGACCTACAGCCCACACGACCGCTTGGGGACTTTCTGCGGGGCAATTCGAAGGCGGCCATGGTCACGGCTTCGTAGGCTCCCTCCATGCCGAGCTCCGAACTTCAGCGGATCAACGCCTTCCTGTCCGCCTTCGCTCGCCGCCAGGCCGCGCGCACCGTCGGCCTCCCGGGCGGGTTCGCCGTATACGACGACGCCTTCGCCCACTCCCGCGCGAACAACCAGGTCTTCATCGATACGGCCGTCGATTCCGAGGAACTGCCCGCTGTCGCGGAGCAAGCGCTGGGCCATTTGCCACACCGAATGATCTCCGTCCTCGACCACGAAGTCGGAATGGCATGCGCGGAGCCCCTGATCCGCGCCGGCTACAACCACTCCACCTATCTGGTCATGCGGCACGCGGGTCCGGTGCCGGCCGGCAGGCCCGCGGAAGAGTTAGACCTCGACGCGATACGCACTCCACTCACCCGGCGATGGCGTGGCCTCCTCCCGGACGTCGACAACGAGGTCGTACGCCACCTGGTCGACCGACGCGAGGCTCGTCGGCGCGGGGCCGACATCGTCCGCTTCATAGGTGCCCGCACGGAGGAAGGCGAGGTCGCCTCGTGGGCCGACCTCTACATGGACCCGGCAACCGGTACAGCCCAGGTCGAGGACCTGATCACTTCGGAGTCCCACCTCAAGCACGGGTATGCCGACGCCGTCCTGACCACCGCCCTGCGCTTGGCTGTCGCTGCGGGCTGCGGCACCCGGTTCCTGACCGCCGACGCGACGGACTGGCCGCGCCACTGGTACGAGCGGCGCGGCTTTTCCGTCATCGGCTACTCGCACTGCTTCGAACGCGGCTGATTGCGAGACAACAACGGTCCGGCCGGCCATGGCCGCGCCGCAGCCCCCGCGCCCGGACCGGCCCACCGGTCGTCCGAAAGTGGGCAACCTTCCCCCGCCCCGCGGCAACTCCAGGTCACCCCCAACCGGGAACGACCCGAACAGGAGCCGCCCCATGGCCACCCCCCACTCGAAGCCGCGCCACCGCAGACGCCGCACCGCCCTCGCGTTCGGCGTCCCCCTCGCGCTGACCACCGCCGCCGCTCTCACCTACGGAGTCACCGGCGCCCAGCAGAAGGCCTCGGCCGCGCCCGCGTCCGCCCCCGTCTGGGCCACCGCGACCGCCGACGGCTTCGCCTCCGTCAACGCACTGGGGCAGAACGGCACGTACGGCGGGCGGGACGGCAAGACCGTCACGGTGAAGACGCTCGCGGACCTCGAGAAGTACGCGACCTCCTCCGACCCCTACGTCATCGTCGTCGCGGCGGCGATCGACATGGATCCGGTCGGCAAGGAGATCAAGGTCCAGTCGAACAAGACGATCGTCGGCTCCGGCACCTCCGGCCAGATCGTCGGCGGCGGCTTCTTCCTCGGCCAGGGCGTCCACAACGTGATCATCCGGAACCTCACGATCCGGGACACGTACCAGGGCACCTGGAACGACAAGGATCACGACTACGACGGCATCCAGATGGACGGCGCCCACCACGTCTGGATCGACCACAACGACATCCGGCACATGGCCGACGGGCTCATCGACAGTCGCAAGGACACCACCTACCTGACCGTCTCCTGGAACAAGCTCAGCCAGGACAACAAGGCCTTCGGCATCGGCTGGACCGAGAACGTCACCGCGGACATCACGATCCACCACAACTGGATCCGCGAGACGGAACAGCGCAACCCGTCCACGGACAACGTGGCCCACGCGCACCTCTACAACAACTTCCTGGAGGACGAGGCCGGCACCACCATCAAGTCCTCCTACGGCGACTACTCGCGCGGCAAGACGAACATGCTGCTGGAGAACTCCTACTTCCAGGGCATGAACAACCCCGTGATCCGGGACAGCACGGCCACCCTGGTCCAGCGCGGCAACGTCTTCTCGGGCACGAGCGGCAGGAACGAGAGCGGCGGCACGGGCGCGGCCTGGGACCCGAAGACGTACTACGGCTACACCCTCGACAAGGCCGCCGACGTCCCCGCCCTCCTGAAGTCCGGCGCGGGCCCCCGCAGTTCCATCGGCACTACGTCAACCACCACGTCCACCACGTCCACCACGTCCACCACGTCCACCACGTCCGCCACGACCACCAAAGCGGCCGCCGCCACCACCCTCACCGTCGCCCAGGACGGCTCCGGCCAGTACAAGACCGTCCAGGCCGCGGTGAACGCCGTCCCCGCGGGCAACCCCTCCCGCGTGGTGATCAGCGTCAAGCCGGGCACGTACCGCGAGCTGGTCAAGGTGCCGTCCAACAAGCCGCACGTCACCATCCAGGGCACCGGCGGCAGCCGGAAGGACACGGTGATCGTCTACAACAACGCGGCGGGCACGCAGAAGCCCGACGGCTCAGGCCCGTACGGCACCGGCGGCAGCGCCACCGTCGCCGTCGAGGCCGACGACTTCCAGGCCCGCAACCTGACCGTCTCCAACGACTTCGACGAGGCCGCGCACCAGGACATCAGCCAGCAGGCCGTCGCCCTGCGCACCGCCGCCGACAAGGTGTTCCTCGACGGCGTGATCGTCAGCGGCGACCAGGACACCCTGCTGGTGGACACCGCGGCCAAGGAGAAGCTCGGCCGCGTCTACATGACGAACTCCTACGTGATCGGCAACGTCGACTTCGTCTTCGGCCGCGCGACCACCGTGATCGACAAGTCCGTCATCACCCTGAAGAAGCGCTACAACGGCACCTCGGCCGGCTTCGTCACCGCCCCGTCGACCGCCGCCGACCGCAAGGGCATCCTGATCGCCAACTCCACGGTGAACGGCGACGTGTCCGACCGCAGCTTCTATCTCGGCCGCCCCTGGCACGCCGGCGGCGACGCCACCCTCGACCCGCAGACCACGGTCCGCAACACCACCCTGAGCGCCGCGATCAAGACCACCCCGTGGACCGACATGAGCGGCTTCTCCTGGAAGGACGACCGCTTCGCCGAGTACAAGAACACCGGCGCGGGCTCCGGCGCGGCGAGCACCGACCGCCCGCAACTCACCGACACCCAGGCAGCGAACCAGGAGGTCGCGGACTGGCTGGGGGACTGGACGCCTACGGCTTCCTGATCTCTCTCGTTTCTCCCGTCTCTCCCGTCTCTCCCGTGCTCTCGTCCAGGCGGTAGTGGAGCGCGGATCCGAGCCGCACGGGCGTGACGTCCGGGTGCGGGTGTTCGGCACGGTCCCGGCCGACGCGCCGGACCTCGTCCTGGCCGAGCGTGAACGCGACCGGCACGGGCAGGGGCTCGGCCTGCGCGGGCACCGTGAGGTCACGGCGCGCGGACCGCAGTGCTGTGAGCAGGGTGACGAGCCCGTGCCCGGTGTCGAGTTCGGCGGCCAGCGCCTCCAGGGCGTCCAGGGGCGGTGCCTCGTCCGGGCCGTATCCGAGCGTGAGGGTGATGTCCTCCTCGACGCCCGCCGGTGTGCGCAGCACCCGTACGGTCGCGAGCGCGGGCCGGTCCGGGTGCCCGACCGCGATCAGCCAGGTGGGATGGGGCGCGCGTGTGCGGGCCAGGTCGGTCAGCTCCCGCTGGTTCCAGCGGAGGTTGACCGGCTCGGCCGTGCTCCAGCCGGCGGGCGGGGCACCGGTCAGGTGCTCGAACGCCGTTTCCAGGGCGCCACCGAGGACGAGGTTCTCGGCGGCGGGATGCCGTGTGCGCAGGGTGAGGATCAGCTGGCGGTCACCGCTGTCGGCGACGGCCGTGAAGTCGTCGGCGGCCCGTGCGGCCCCCTGTTCGTCGCGTACGGGGGTGAAGGTGCCGTTCTTCCAGTGGAGCACGGCGCCGGACAGGCCGTCGTAGTAGCCGTGCTCGGGGTCCTGGACGACCCAGCGGTTGGGGAGGCCGCGCAGGGCCGCGCGGGTGGCCAGGGTCAGACGCGTGGCCGGCGGGGTGACGATCTGAAGGGCGCGGTCGGCGGCCGTCGCGGCGCGCAGTGCGTCGGAGAGCCAGCTCGTCATGGCGACGAGGGGGCGGTCCTGGATGACCACGGCCGTCGCGGCGGTCAGGACGTCCACGGCGGGGGTTCCGGTGGCCGGGACCGGCACCGCGGAGACATCGGTGGTGAGGGGCACGACCTCGGTCGTGGCGGCCTGCGGCGGCCAGACGGTGCCGCCGAGGACGGTGGCCAGACGTCCGGCGAAGGAGCCCGCCAGCCGCCCGGCTTCGGCGACGGCGGTGGAGGCGCGGGCCTCGGTCCACCACACCGGCTCGTCGGAGACCGCCTGGTCCAGCAGCCGGGCGGTCTCGCCTGGAACCTGGACCAGGATGGGTGCCTCCACGGAGACGAGAGGGCGGCCGTCGGGGGCGCAGAGTTGTAGGACCGCGCCGTCGGCCGTGGTGTCCACGCCGAGGTCGGGGCCGCCGGCGTAGAGGCCCGCCAGCAGGGTGCGCAGGTCCGGCATCTTCGGGGTGAGCGCTATGACGTCCTTGGTCACGGGGTGTCTTCTGCTTCTTCCGCTTCTTCTGCCGTCATGGCGGTCTGGACGAGCTGGTGGGGGCGGCCACGGCGGACGAACGTGCCCCGGCCGGGTGGCTGCGGGGAGGCGTAGAGCCCGGGGAAGAGCTGGCCCTCGGTGCGTTCGCCGGTCATGACCAGGGCGGTGGTGCCGGTTTCCCGCAGGGTGGTCAGCAGGGGCTCGTACAGGGCCCGTGAGGATCCGGCGGCCCGGCGGGCGATGACGAAGTGCAGGCCGATGTCCTGGGCGGAGGAGATGTACGGCAGGAAGGGTGCGAGTGGCTGCTGGCCGGCGGTGGTGAGGATGTCGTAGTCGTCGACGAGGATGACGATGCGCGGACCGGTGAAGGAGGGTTCCGTGGAGACCGCGTCGGGATCGGCGGTCTCCGGCAGGCGCTTGTCCAGTTCGGCGGCGATGCCGGTGGACAGGGCGGCGGCCAGCTTGGGGTTGTGGGCGTAGCCGCCCCGGTAGGGCTCGGGGATCACGCCGCGCAGGCCGCGGCGCGGGTCGAAGACGCCGAAGACGAGTTCCTCGTCGGAGTGGCGTGCGACGAGCTGGGTGGCGATCAGCCGCAGCAGATTGGTCTTGCCGCATTCGCTGTCGCCGAGGACCAGCAGGTGCTGGTCGGTGCCGAACAGGTCGAGCAGGACCGGTGCAAGGGCGTCCTGGTCGACGCCCAGGGGAACGCGGTGCGGTTCGGCCGCCGGGGAGGGCAGCCCGGCCGCGGTCAGCCGGGTCGGCAGCACACGTACGGGTGGGGCGATTTCGCCGTGCCATGCGGCACGGATGGTGCGGGCCGCGCTTTCGAGGGCCTGTCCCAGGTCGTCCGGAGCGGGCCGGTTGTCGATACGGGGCAGCGCGACCTGGGCGAACAGCTTGCCGTCGGTGAGCACCCGGCCGGGGGTGTCGGCGGTGAGGGTCTCGGAGAGCTTGCGGTCGATGGAGGAGTCGGCCGGGTCGTTCAGGCGCGACTCGATCCGGATGCCGAACATCGACTGGGTGGCGATGCGGACGTCGTTCCAGCGCAGCATGCCGGCCACGACGTGGATGCCGTATCCGCCGCCGCGCTTGAGCAGGTCCGTCACCGCCTCCTCGAGGTCGGCGAACTCGTCGCGCAGGGCGCCGAAGCCGTCGATGAGCAGTACGACGTCGGTGGCCCCCAGTTCGGGCAGTTTCGCCTTGGCTCTGAGCCGGCGCAGCTGGTCGACGGAGTCGATGCCGTGCTCGCGGAAGAGTTCCTCGCGCCGGGCGAGCGTGGCGCGTACCTCGGCGACCGTGCGGGCGGCACGCTCGTGGTCGGCACGGCCCGCGATGCCGCCGACGTGAGGCAGCCGGGCGAGCGTGGACAGGCCGCCACCGGCCAGGTCGAGGCCGTACACGGCGATGTCGTACGGCGTGTGGGTGAGGGCGAGCGACAGGGCGAGCGTGCGCAGGAGCGTCGTCTTGCCGGACTGCGGGCCGCCGATGACCGCGGCGTGCCCGCCGGCGGTGGTGAGGTCCAGCAGCCAGGGTTCCTGCCACTGCCGGGCCGGGTCGTCGAGGACGCCGAGCGGCACCCGCAGGGGGCCGTCGCGGTGGGTGAGGCGGAGGCCGTCCGTACCGGCCTGGAGGGGGCCGGCGGCCTGGTCCAGGGTGATGGTCCCGGGCAGCGGGGGAAGCCAGATGCGGCGGACCGGGGGCGCGGCGGTGGCGAGCCGGCCGACCATGACGGACAGGACGGTCGGGCCGGTCTCGCGCCGGGTCGCGGCGGGCACTTCCGCCGGGTCGTCGGAGGCGTGCTGCGGGAGGTTGTAGACCGGGTAGGGCCTGAGCGACGGCTCGTCGTCATGGTCCTTGCTCAGGACGGGTCCGCGGTAGGCGCCGGAGACGTAACCCGCCTTGAACCGCTCGTAGGTGGAGGTGTCGACCTTCAGGTAGCCGAATCCCGGCAGCGGCGGCAGGTGGAAGGCGTCCGTGGTGTCCAGGACCGTACGGGACTCGTCCGCGGAGAAGGTACGCAGGCCCAGCCGGTACGACAGATAGGTGTCCAGCCCCTTGAGCTTGCCGCCCTCGATGCGCTGGCTGGACAGCAGCAGGTGCACGCCGATGGAGCGGCCGATGCGGCCGATGGACAGGAACAGGTCGATGAAGTCCGGTTTGGCGGTGATCAGTTCGCCGAACTCGTCGATGACGACGAAGAGGTGCGGCAGCGGTTCCAGATCCGGGCGCTCGGTGGCGCGCAGGACGGCGTAGTGGCCGATGTCGGCGACGTTCCCGGCGTCCTTGAGCACCTGCTGCCGCCGCTTGACCTCGCCGGCCAGGCTCGCGTGGACACGTTCGACGAGCCCGGCCTGGTTCTCCAGGTTGGTGATCACGCCTGCGACGTGCGGGAGTTCGGCGAACGGCGCGAAGGTGGCACCGCCCTTGTAGTCGACCAGGACCAGGGCCAGGTCCTCCGGGGAGTGGGTGGTGGCGAGCGCGAGGACGAGGGTTCGCAGCAGCTCGCTCTTGCCGGAGCCGGTGGCGCCCACGCACAGCCCGTGCGGGCCCATGCCGAGTTGCGAGGACTCCTTGAGGTCCAGCAGCACCGGCTCGTGGCGGTCCGTCAGTCCGATCGGGACACGCAGGAAGTCCCGGTCGCCCCGGGGTGCCCACAGGCGGTGCAGGTCGAGGTCGGCCGGGTCGTCGATGTCCAGCAGGGCGGGGAAGTCGACGGGACCGGACACCGGGGTGCCCTCGGCCGCGGACTCCGCGGACAGCCGCAGCGGGGCGAGCATCCGGGCGATGCCCTCGGCGCCGGCCCTGGTCACTCCGTCGACGGTGCCGCGCGCGAGAGTTCCGCGCAGATCGTCGACGACGACCCGGTCGCCGTCGACGGTGATGCGCACACTCACCTCGTCCGGCTCCTGCACCCGCTGTTCGAGCAGGTGCAGCACGGTCACGCCCATGTCCGCCAGATCCACGGCCGTGTCCGGCCGGGGCAGTTCGGCCGCGACATCACCGTACGAGTCGCTGACCACGAGCAGCCGGCTCGCGAGCCCAAGGGCCTGGCCGCCGGACAGTCCACGGCGCACCTCGGCCGCGTACGCGGCACGCTGCCGCAGGTCGGGGGCGCACAGCCGGGCCAGTTCCGTCAGGTCGGGCGCGATCCGGCGAGCGGCCACCGGGCCGTCGTACGTCTGCGGGTCGAGAACGTGGGGCAGCCACTTGGCCCACGCCCACTCCTCCTCGTCGGGCGTGCCGAGGGCGACGGCGACGTCGTCCGGCGCGTGTGTGACGACGGTCTGCAACAGCAGGGTCCGGGCGACGCGGAGGACTCCCTCCCGGTCTCCGACGACGCTGACGTTCCCGGCCCGGTCCAGGGGGACGGTGAGCGGGAGATCCGTGGCGGTGCCGAAACGGCCCTGAAGGGCGCGGGCCTCGTTGAGCATGAACGGATCGGGCGGGGTGAGGACACCGCCGACGTTGTTCTGCGCGATGGACAGCTCCTGCACGGGCACCTCGCCGGTGCCCAGGCGCGGTCGCAGGAAGTCGGCGTCCTGACGGCGCCGCTCCCACAGCCGCGCCGGGTCCCTGACGAGGTCGTAGAGGGCCTCGGGCGGCGGGTCCAGCTCGCGCGCCGCGTGCCGTCGGTCCCGCTCGGCCGCGCCCAGTTCCTCGCGGAGTTCCTCCAGATACTCCAGGTACCGCTCGCGCTGCACGCGCCGGGTGCGCTGGGCCTTGCCACGCTGCGACAGGAACAGCGCCACCCCGCCGAGCAGTGCCACGACCAGCACGATCGCACCGAGCGCGGCGAACTGGCTGTTGCGGATGATGGTCATCATCACGACGGAGCTGACGACACCGGCCATGGGCAGCAGGGCGGTCGCCGCGTTCCCGACCTTCCCTTCCGGGAGGTTCGGGGGTGCCTCGACCGTCCGGGACGGGCCGGCCTCGAGGGGACGGGTGCTCCGGGCCGGCCGGTGGACCATCTGCTGGGTCATCGCACCCTCACCGCCCGGTGCATCGCCTCGGCCGCCAGACGGACGGCCGCGTCACGGGTGTTCCGGCCCAGCATGGCGGTGTGGATGGGGCCCCCTTGGGCGAGATGACGGTCGTAGGGAAGCGCGACGACGGGCACGCCGGTCTCGCGGAGGTGCGCGACGGCGGTCTTCGGGTCGAGGGTGGCGTCGGGGGTGTTGGCGCTGAGGGCGACCACGGTGGCGGCCAGGGCGGAGTGCGGCAACTGGCCGAGCCAGTCCAGGACCTGCCGGGTGCCGTGGATGCCCTCGGCGGTCATCGGAGCGACGACGACCCGCGCGTGAGCGGTGTCCATCGCCGTACGCGCCACATCGCCGGGCAGCGTCTCGCAGTCCACCACGGTCACCGCGAAGTAGCGGCGCAGCGCCAGCGTCACCGTCCGGTAGGTGCGCACGTCCAACGGAGCGCCGACCCTCCCCTGGCTCGCGGGCAGCAACCAGCCGCCGTCCGCCACCGGCACGAGATAGCCGGTGACGTCGGTCAGTTGCATGGCGGGGGTCAGGATGCGGGCGAGGTCACCGCACGACCAGCGCACGCTGTCCGCGCCCATCCGCACCGGGAGCGTGCCGAGGGCGGCGTCCGCCTCCAGGGTGAGCACCGGGTCGTGACGGTAGTGGTTGAAGGTCCGGCCGAGCAGCGCGGCGACCGTGGACTTGCCGACGCCGCCGCGGATGGAGGTGACGGCGATGACCCGTCCGGTGGTGACGGGTTGCTGCACCTCCTTCGCGAGGCGGGATTGTTCGGCCACTTCCTGGGTGGCGGATGCGGTGAGCCGGCGCAGTGACGTGCCCGCCCGACGCGTGACGGAGTCACCGTGCTGGGTGCGGCCGAGCGCGAGGGCGAGTCGTGGGTCGACCGTGGGCAGGGATTCGGGGGCCGGGGCCGGGACGCGGGGATCACGCGCCTCACGGGGGGCCGGGGGCGAGGGCGAGGGCGGGGACGGTTGCGGGGCGGGCCGAACCGCGGGCTCGGGCTCGGGTTCGGGTTCGGGTACGGGTACGGGTACGGCACGAGCAACCGGGTCCGGGCGGGCGTCGGCCAGATCCCGCAGCACGTCCCGCTGCCAGTCCCCTCCCCCGGTCATACGCCCCACTCCTTACGCGAAGGTGCCGAGCAGCCGCCCGTACACCCCGAACACG
This sequence comes from Streptomyces sp. NPDC046915, assembly GCF_040644935.1. Classification (NCBI taxonomy): domain Bacteria; kingdom Bacillati; phylum Actinomycetota; class Actinomycetes; order Kitasatosporales; family Streptomycetaceae; genus Streptomyces; species Streptomyces sp. NPDC046915. Next base: position 404,751 of record NZ_JBEYXB010000008.1, read on the forward strand.
CCGATCACCAGCGGGAACAGGGCGATCACGGCCGCCGACTCCAGAGCGTCCCCGGCACGACGCAGCCGCACCCGCACATGCTCGGCCGGCTCCACGGCCAGCACGACGAGAGGTACGACGGCCAGAAGGCCGAGCGCGGCGACGGGCCCGGCCGGCGAGGCATGCCCGCCCCACACCTCCACGAGCCGCACGGCCACGACGGCGGCGGCGGCGAACAGCACCACGACCTCGGCGGTGAGCGGGAAGGCACGGGCCCGCAGCGCGAGCACCACCGCCACCACGACTCCCAGCGGCACCGTCCACGCCGAAGCCGTGCGCAGCAGGAACACTCCGGCCGCGCCCGTGGACCCGGCCAGGACGACGGTCGCCAGGACCAGACCGCGGTGGGTGGCGGCGAGTGCGGTGGCCACCTGGTAACGGCTCACCGACGCTCCGCCCGAACGCCGGTCGTCCAGCCCGGTCAGCCCCGAGGCCATCAGCGCGAGCCGGGGCAGCACACCGAGGGCGACGACGGACACGACGGCGAGCAGCGCGCCGGTCCTCGCCTGCTGGGCCGCGGTTGCCGCCCCGCCCTGGAACCCGATGGCCGCCTCCCACACCGCGAGGCACCCGGCGACCGCCCCCGCACCGATCGACGCGGCCCGCTTCAACGGCGTGAACCACCCGGCGAGCAGCAACGCGAACGCCACGGTTCCCGCGACACCGGCCAGCCGCGCGGCGCCGTTCCAGCCGTAGGCCTCAGCACAGCTCCACATGCCCAGGACGGCCAGGACGGCGCCGGTGGCGAGCAAGGTCGCGGCGAGGGCGTGCCGCCGTGCGCGTCCGCAGAGGAGACCGGCGAGAGCCGCCCCCAGCGCTGTGACAAGAAGGCCCGCACCGGCCGCGGCCGGGTCGAATCGGCTGACGGCCAAGACGCCGGCGGCCAGAGCCCACAGGACGGTCGCGCTTCCGGCGACGACCCGCCGCATGGCAGGCCGCCACCGCCACGCCCGCACATCGAGGTCACCGGCGACTTCGTCAGTGACGTCATGGACCACGGGAGCGGAGGGAGCGTCCTCCGCGCGCACGAGCCGCAGCACGGTCCCGTCGGCCACACCGGCCGACTCCAGGGTGCTGTCGTGCGCGAGCACGGACCCGTCCGGGTTGACCAGATACCGCAGCTCGGGCCGGTCCCCGACCCGGTCGTCCAGCAGCCGCATGACCTCCGGCAGCAGCACCCCGACGGGCTCCCGCGAAGGCACTACGAGGTCGACCCGACGTCGCTCACCGACCAGGGTGACCCGGCTGAGCGCGGTCCGAGTGCCGGCCGCCGTACGACTCAAGGACCCCGTGGATATCACGCGTTCGAACCTATCATCGAGAAGAAAGGGCAGATGGGGTAGAAGCGGCCGGAGAGGCCGGACCGGAGGGCACCGTCGTGACCCCGCCGTACGGGCTCTTCCCGATGACCCGATGCGACACGAACGACCACCCCACACACCCGGCACACACCACCGCCGCGATCACCACCCCGGCGAACACCTTCCCCACCCGCTCATCGAGCGACCGCCGCTGCCGCTGCGCCCCGAAGAGCACGGCATCACGGAGACGCCGACGGCGGACGGAGACCGATTCGAGGAGTTGGTTGTCGTAGTCGTGGGCGGTCATGGTGTGGGGTCACCTGTCCATGGATGCGTCGATCAGGTAGGGAACTCGCCCAGCCAGTCTCGCTGGAGGAGGTGTTTGGGGAGGTAGTCGGACTCGACGCCGATCGGGATCTCCCCGTCGTAGGCGAGGCAGGCGATCGCGAGGGGGCCAAGAGCGATCACGCCGTCGAGTTTGGCCTGCCGATCCTCATCCAGGGTCCAGTACACCTTGTGAAGCTTTAGCGCCTCTGCCAAGGCCGGGCTGAAGCCCTCCTCGTCCTTGCGCACGAAGTGGTAAAAGAGGTTGATCGGCGGATAGAGCTGAGCATCCAACAGGTCCCGCGGAGCGATCCGCGCCTCGGAGGGATGGGAAGTCTGCAGTGTGACGGTGAGCTTCTCCACCAGACCCGGCCGTCGTAGCCAGTACGTCTGCAGCGTGTCCACCCAGTGGTAGATGTACTCGTCGTACTGCCCCTCCGGCGCTCGCAGCCGCTCCAGGGGGATCTCACACAGCTGTGTCATCCGCTGTTGCTCACGGCAGATGATCGCCAGCCAGAACGCCGTCAGCCAGGTTCCCGCACTCGCAGTCGAAAGGGGGCCGGCGGCCGGGAGGCTGCGCACCTTGCCGTTGATGCGGCATTCGACGGTCCCCTCACTGATGCCCGTCACCGCGAAGAGCGCGGAGCCCAGTTGCATCGCGTTGACCGCGGCCTCCCATGTCTCCACCGCCGCACCTCGGGGGTCGACGACGCACCGAGCACGCAGGTTCATGACCGCGGTGTTGAACGTCGAGTCGATCACGGCAGTCGACTCTTCAAGACGGTCGATGCTCTTCAGCAGGTGCGCGTTCAGGCGCTCGGAATACCGCTCGGCTTCCGGCCTCGCCGGCAGTTCGTGCCGAGCAACGTGTACGGTCACGGAAGAGTCCCCTTGCTTATGTCGAACCGGCGATATTGAAGACCGGCGTACATCCCTGCGTTCTTCTCACCCTTGACGACGACATATTCTAGCTTGTTGTCGACGAGAGCTTGCTCCAGGGTGTCTACGACATCGAATTCACCACGCGCTTTCATGGCTTCCACGATGTCAAAGAAATACTCCCTACTCCCCTGCGAGACCTGCCGACCGTCATCAAGGGTTCTCCTGCCGAGTTCCGTGCTGGTACTACTTTTGGCTTCGACGACGACAACCCGACCGTCCTCATGCGTCCAGACCTGATCGAACTGATCATTTCCGCTCTTCGGACCAAGAAGCGTCTCCTTGTCGAAGCCCGGATACCGCTCAGCGATGTAGTGATACTCAGCGGCCTTCTCGCCGAACTCCTCCGCAGCATCACCCATCGCGGCGTGAGACTCCTTATAGGTGCCCTTCGCTTCGCCCCACTGCGCGGCTGAATCGACAGTTCCGTGGACATCGTGGGCTCGCCCGGTCTCCGCCTTCCAATCCGAGACCATATTGTCCCACCTAATTGCAAAATGGCGCTTCCGGGCGACTTCTTCGAGTGCCTTCAGCCGAGCTGTATCCGTGACGCCGTCCGCACCGAGGCTCTTGTAACTGTCATCCAGATAATGCGGCTTCGGAGGTGCTGGAACGCTCTTGGCGCGAACGAGCGAGTCACTGCCCGATAGTTTCGTGAGCTGCGGCGGGGTATAGCCACTTTCGTCGTAAAGTTCGAGGCTTCTGCGCGTGCCGTCCTTGCGGTAGTAGTGCTCGAAGTACCCGGGCTCATGGTTGGCGCGATAAACCTGGATCTCCTCGACCTGTTCCCGCGAAAGAGACCCACGGGAACCATAGGGATTGCTGCCCTCGCGCATGAAGTGGGGGCGCGCTTCCGCTGCATCCCGCCCGGGCGCGCCGTCGCCCGCTCCGTGCGCAGCGTCCGAGTTGTCGCCCAAGCCGTCATCACCGGCCCGGCCAAGGTCGTCCAACCCCTCGCCCCCACGGCCACCGGCACTGGTCCCGACATGACCATTGCGACCTGCTCCAGAACCTTGCCCGCGTACGTCGGAGCCGACGCCATGCCCGGCTGCGGCACGTCCGGACGCTTCTCCGGCGCTGCGAGGTGTGTCCTCACCCCCTTGCCGCAACGGTGTATCGCGGCCGACCTGAGGGGAATGGGCGTCCCCCGCATGCCCAGTAGCCTCAGTGTGACGCGAGGTCGCGCCGACCGGACTGAGTTCCCGCTCCCGCGATGGCACCTGCTCCGGCGCAGCCTCTGCTTTGCCGGATCGTTCCTGCCCAGGCACGTCGTCGATGAGATCGCCGTGCTTGTCGTACGCGACGAATTCCCCGTCCTTGATGACGACCTTGGAACCGTCCTCAAGCTCGATCACGCTGTGCACGCGGCCCGCGTCCGCCGGCGTGCCCGCCCCGGTGAAGATCTTCGATGTGAGGTCGGACAGCTTGGGCAGCTTGCCGACGGCCTTGCCGGTTGCACGGAGGCCGACCGCGACCGGGTCGATGAAGTCGCCGACCTTGGCGGCGATCCCGGCGGTCTTGGCCACCGCGCCCGCCTCACTCGCCTTCGACGCGGCGCCCAGCGGGCCGGCTCCGAGTGTCAGACCGTTAAAGAGGACCGTCGCCGAGGCCCGGGCGGGGTTCTCGCTCCACATGTCCCAGGCGACCAGCGACTTGGCGAACTCCTTGGCGGCCTTCTTCTGCCGGACCTCGTCAGGGCTGTCCTTCACCGGGCCGAACGCCCAGTCCATGAGCTTGTCGTACGGAGTCATGGTGTACAGCCCGATGCCTCCGACGATGTCCTTGAGGCCGCTCCAGGCATCCCCGGCCGCCTTGGAACCGTGACCGCCGAACAGCGTGTACAGCCCGTCGAGACCGCCCTTGATGTTGTCCTTGTACAGGCCGTCCCAGACGAAGCTCTTGGCCCCGTGCCCGAACCAGTCCAGGCTCCACGCCTCGTAGGTCTGCTCCTCCGCAGTGCCCCAGGGCAGTTCCTTGGCCTTCTCCAGCACGCCGAGGTCGTAGCCGTACATCACCTTCTTCTTGTTGACGGTGTGACTGCCGTCGTCCGTCACGAACTCCGGGCCACCGACGATCGCCGAGATCTTGGTCGCGGCCCTGCGCTCCGCGTCCTGGAAGGCCGCCTGGGCGGACGTCACCCCGTCGAGCAGTTCCTGGTGCCGGTGGACCTTGTCCTCGTCCTCGGTCCAGTCGTCGTCGCCGTCGACGCTGTCGACGAACGCGAACGCGTCCGCCTTGAGTTGCGCCAGCTTCTTGGCCAACGGACGCGCCTCGACGGAGTACGTGTCCAGCGCGTCGGCCACCGTCTCCAGCTTCGTGGCGAAGGTGTCGGACCTGTCCATCACCGGCTGGGTGGTGGCGAACAGTTCGTCCGCCTCCGGTGCGGTGTAGTAGGCCTCCAGCATCTGGAAGCGGGAGTGCACGTCCATGCCGCTGTTGCGGATGCCGATGGCGTCGCCACGCAGTGCCGAGACGTCCTTGTCCAGCTGGTCGAAGTCGCCCGTGAACTGCGGTATTCCGGACGGGCTGATCACTTCTTCCCGCCCTTTCCTGGCAGGTCGATCTTCGGCGCCGCCAGGGCCTTGTGCTGCGTCCTGGCGGCCATCTCCGTGTCCCCGACGACGTAGTACGCCGTGGCCTCGCGTGCGCCGTTCACCGACTTCGCCGCGCGGGCTCCGAGGAACATCACGTCCCCCAGGGTCTTCTCCACGAAGACCGACAGCGCCGCCCCGACGGGCCCGGTCGGTGCCATTCCGCAGTAGGGCCCGCTGATGGTGCCGGCCGAGCCGGCCGCGCTCTCCACGTCCTTGCCGTACGCCTTGACGTCCTTCGCCATGTCGTCCATCGCGTCCTGCACCAGCGAGGTCACGAACTCGACGCCGGACGACGAGATGTCCCAGCTCGTCATACCGCCCTGCCCCCGTCAGATCCCCGTACGTACCACTGCTCAGCCGATGTTGTCGACGGCCGCCTTCGCCTTGGCGAGCGTCGACTGTGCGGTGCCGTCGTTCTGCTCCAGCGTCGTGCGCACCAGCCGGATGATCTCCCGGACCTCGCTGGCGGCCCGGTGCCAGCGGACCTCCTTGCCGTGGTACTCGTCGGCCACGCCGTCCGCGGTGAAGTCGGCCATCGCGGCCTTGACCGCACGCTCACGGTCGGTCAGCACGCTCTCCAACTGGCCGATGACGCCCTGGAGGCTGGTCTGCACCTCGGTCGAGGCACCGGTGTCGTACGAACGGCGGTCCTGGTTCTGACCCATGATCGGTTTCCCCCTGAAAACAGAAAACGGTTGCACTGACGGCGGCTTCAGCTGCCGTGGGGGCGCCTATCGCGCGCCGAACCGAGCCGCGTCGAAGTTCGCGGCGCCCATGTTCTGGTTGGCGTTGTCCTGAAGCTCCACGTCACCGCCGCCGAACGCCGTGTCCATCCCGGACTGACCGCCCAGGATCGCGTTGAGCGAGCCGTTCAGATCGCTGGTGATCTCGTCGGCATGCGCCTTGAACGAGTCGAACGCGGCCTTACCGGCCCCGTTGAACTTCCCCTCCAACGGCTCCGCCGCCTGGATCAGCAACTTGATGAGCGTGCCCAGGCCGTCGACCGAGCCGATGGTGCTCTTCCCCAGATCCGACAGGGTCGTCGAGCCCATGTCGAACTTCATCCGCGTACCCCCGTACGTCACTTGCGTCGCATGACCTCGAACATACTCTCGCACAAGAGGTTGCAGACGCAACGCAGTTGAGGCGAAGTGGCGAGATCCCGCCCGCACCGGCGGACTGCGCAACCTCCGATGCGGCACGGCGCCGTTGGTCCTAGCGTGCCACCGCCATGGTGTCGGCGACCTTGTCGTGCAGGCACTGCTGGAACGGCTTGTCCCAGACGCACCAAAGCGAGTTCAGCAGGCCGAGGACGGGGATGAAGCAACTCACAGGCCAGAAGACCTCCCGCCCCAGCGCCCGCCAGAATCCGAGGCGTCGGCCCGTGATACGGTGCACGACCCGCACCTTGCAGATGCGCTTGCCCAGCGTCGAGCCGAACCGCCAGATGGCGAAGGGGAAGTAGAGGGTGCCGGAGGCCAGGATCCACGCTACGAGCAGCGTTTGAGCGGTGGTGCCGCCGCCCGCGTCGATCCACATGCTGAGCCAGAGTCCGCCGGTTGCCGTGTAGCCGACGAACCAGAAGACCAGATCCAGAACCCTCGCACCGAGTCGGGCCCCGAGGTCGGCGAGGCCGGGAGGTGCCCCGATGCCCGCGTTGTATGACGCCTGGTAGGGCGCCGCGTACCCGTGGAGGTGTCCCGCGTAGGACTGAGAGGCTGCCGGGTACGGCTGGGGCGAATCAGCAGGGTGCTGCGGCCAGTTGGAATGGCTGGGGTACTCGGGGAAGCTCGACATGCTTTCCTTTGCGGGGCGGACTGTGCACTGTGTGTTGATCCTAGAGTGCGCTCTGTCATGGCCCTGCAAAGTGCTTAGCTTTTTAGTCACATGCCGGCGGGCCTCATTCACCCGCCCCCTTGACCCCGGCGACGAACGCCGCCCAGGACGTGGTGGAGAAGACCAGCGGGCGAGCCGTGGGGGTCTTGCTGTCGCGGATTGTGCCCAGTTGGCCGTCGGCGACTTCTACGCAGTCATTGGCTCCCCCTTCGCTGTAGCTCGACTTGCGCCACAGGGCCGTGCTGAGCTCGGGGGTGCCCGTCATGGTCTGTGCTCCTCCAGTACGTGCCTGATGAACTCGAGCGATTCCGATGGCCACAACGCCAGGTCCCGAAGCCGATCGTAGGACAGTCGTTGTTGCAGAACCTCGTCCGAATCCTCGATCAACCGGCTGCAACCGTTGCCTTCCTTGTAGGCGACGGCGGTTCCATCTCTCTGCCAGAGCAGAGTCAACGACCCGGTCATATGGTGGTGCGCTCCCGCAGCGAACGGCAGTACCTGAAGCGTGACGTTGGGACACACGGCGGCAGCCTGGAGGTGAAGCAGTTGGTTGTTCCAGGTCTTGGCGTGGGTGCTGGGGCGCCGCAGTGCGAACTCGTCCATGATGATGCGGACGTCGGGCTCCGGCTTCTGCCGTAGGACGTACTGCCGTCCCAGCCGTGCCGCCACCTGCTCTTCGACAGCCTCGTCGCCGTCAGCCGTTGTCTGAGCCCCGGACTACACCCCTCGCGCGAAGTCCTCGGTCTGCAAAAGCCCGGGAATGCCTGGTGTGAACACCCACATGATCCGGGCCGTCGCCTCCAGCTTCATGTACTCCTTGTACTGGCCCTTGAACGCATCAAGCCGCGCCACCTTCCAGTGGCTGACGAACAGGTCCCCGGCCCCGTAATACCCGTCCAGGTCCTCCATCCCTTGTTCTTCGCAGGGAATCCCGGCCTTCCGGCCGGGCGGGAATGCGATCCTCGGCCCGGAGGCGCGCAGCGCAAGAGATCTCTGCTCTTCGGGGTGACGGTCAGGCTGGCCGCTTCTGGCTCTCGATGTAGTCCTTGACGATGCTCAGGGGGGCGCCGCCGCAGGACCCCGCGAAGTAGGACGGGGACCAGAACGCGGATCCTGTGCCGATCCGGTTGATCCGGCCGGTGTACTCCGCGCGCAGATACCGGGAGCTGACGCCCTTGAGGCTGTTGACGAGCTTGGACAGGGCGACTTTCGGCGGGTAGTGCACGAGCAGGTGGACGTGATCGCCCTCGCCGTTGAACTCCCGCAGATCCGCGCCGAAGCTCTCGCACACGTCCCGCGTGATCTCCTCGCAGCGCGTCAGCATCTCGTCGTTGAAGATCTCCCGCCGGTACTTCGTGACGAACACCAAGTGTGCGTGGAGGTTGAAGATGACATGATTTCCTCGTCGGATGTCGGGATCCGGCTCCCAGCGCGGTGACATACACCAAGTGTAGTAGGATCAGGTGAGCCAGACCGGAGGGGGGTAGGCTGGATGATCCGTGCGTACAAGTTCCTCCTGCGGCCCACCACCCGCCAGGAACAGGCACTGTCCGAGATGCTGCGGGATCACTGCTCCCTCTACAACGGGGCCTTGCAGGAACGCCGCGACGCCTACCAGCGCGCCTCCAAGACAACCGTCAAGTACGGCGACCAGTCGGCGCAGCTCAAGGAGATCCGGGCGTTCGACCCGGAGCGTCAGGGCCGCTGATCGTTCAGTTCACAGCAGGCCACCTTGCGCCGTCTCGACAAGGCGTTCGCCGCGTTCTTCCGCCGCATCAAGCCCGGTGACACGCCCGGCTATCCGCGTTTCCGCGGGGTGAGCTGGTTCGACACGGTGGACTTCCCCAGGGACGGTGACGGCTGCCGGTGGGATTCCACCCCGCACGACCCGACCACCCGCGTCCGCTTCCAGGGTGTTGGGCATGTGAAGGTCAACCAGCACCGCCCGGTGGCTGGCCACATCAGGACCGTCTCGGTCAAGCGCGAGGGCCGAAAGTGGTTTGTCGTGCTGACCGCCGAACAGGACCAGCCCGAACCGCTGCCCGCGACCGGATCCGTGGCCGGGATCGATCTGGGCATCACGAACTTCCTCGCCGACTCCAACGGCGATTTCGTGCCCAACCCGCGCCACGGGCGCAAGGCCGCCGCGAAACTCCAGGCCGCGCAGCAGGCCCTGTCCCGGTTCCCACGATGCAAGGCCAAGGACCGCACCGCCAACCACCAGCGCGCAGTGGACAAGGTCGCCCAACTGCACGGCAAGGTGCGGCGCCAGCGCCTCGACCACGCACACAAGACCGCCCTCGCACTACTGCGCGCACACGACTTCATCGCGCACGAAGACCTCAAGATCCGCAACATGAGCAAGGCCCCCTCGCCGAAACCCGACCCCGACCTGCCGGGCGCGTTCCTGCCCAATGGGGCCGCCGCGAAGGCCGGGCTCAACACGTCGATCAACGACGCCGGATGGGGGGTGTTCCTGACGATCCTGCACGCCAAGGCTGAAAGCGCCGGACGGGAAGTGATCGCCGTGAACCCCTGCAACACCTCGCGGACCTGCCCCGAATGCGGGCACACCGCCAAGGAGAACCGGCCCACACAGGAAAAGTTCCGCTGCGTCGCCTGCGGCCACCACACGCACGCCGACACAGTGGGAGCCATCAACGTTCTACGGGCCGGGCTGGTCCGTCGCGACGCCAACCCGGCATAGCGAGAAGCCCCCGGCTCCAGCTGGGGGAGGAGTCACGACCGTCACCTTGGACAGCCGCTCCCCCGACTCGAGCCGGCTCAGATAGCTCTTGTCGTACCCGGTCTCGTCGGCCAGTTGCCCGAGCGACTTGCCCGCCTTCTCCCGCAGGAACTTCAGGGTCCGCCCCAGCACGGCTCGCCCCGACTCCCGGTCTCCGTCGACGACTTCGCCCATGTCACTCCCGCCCGTTGCCTGGGGTCGCGGACAACATCGACCCCCTTTCGCAGCGTACGCGCAAGCAGTGACCATACGGATGCGAAACGTAATCAACGCTTGTCACGCCGGGAGAGATGACATGAACAACGCCGAGAAGCGAGCGGCAGCCCCCGGCACCCTCCGTCTCCTGCCCTGGACCACCCCCGAGGGCAAGCCCTGTTACCTCAGCGCCGACAGCGACCACAGTCGTCTCCCGCTCCTCGCCGACGACGTGGAAGCGGGCCAGTTGGACTCCGCCCAGCAGGTGCTGGGCGGTGCCAGGGCCGTGCTCGCCGACCCCGGGGCCGGGGAACAGGCCCTGCGGTTCGCGCTCGTCAGGGCGGTGGAGTCGCTGACGGACGCGCTGCGTATCGCGGCAAGCCGGGGTGCGCGCCTGTGTGCGGGCGAATCCTGATCGCTCCCGACATCGTGCTCACCACCGCAGGATCATCGTCTCGTCCGGCACCACCGCCGGCGTCTGCTCCGCGATCGCCCCCGGCAGCGGGGTCGCCAGCCGCGCGTACACCCCGCCCCGGGCGACCAGTTCGGCGTGGGTGCCCGCCTCCACCAGCCGGCCGCGGTCCACGACGAGGACGCGGTCGGCGTCCGGGGCGAGGCTCAGGTCGTGGGTGATCATGAGGGTCGTACGGCCGGCCATCAGGCGGCGCAGGGGCTGGACCACCTGGCGGGCGGCCACCGCGTCCAGGCCTGCCGTCGGCTCGTCGAGCACCAGGACGGGGGCCGAGCGGAGGATGGCGCGGGCGATGGCGACGCGCTTGAGCTGGCCGCCGGAGAGGGCGGCCGTGCCGGGCGCGATCCCGGTGTCGTAGCCGTCGGGCAGGGCGGCGATGAAGTCGTGCGCCGCCGCGTCCCTGGCCGCCTGCTCGATCTCGGTGTCGGTGGCGCCGGGGCGGCCGCAGCCGATGTTCTCGCGGATGGTGCCGTTGAGGACGAGGGTCTCCTGGGGGAGGAGGGCGATGTTCTCGCGCAGGAATTCGAGGGGGACGTCCGGCAGCGGGACGCCGTCCAGGCAGATCGCGCCCGTGGACGGGTCGTAGAAGCGGGTCAGGAGCTTGGACAGGGTGGACTTGCCGGCACCGCTCGCGCCCGTCACCACCACCAGTTCCCCGGGTCCGGCCGTGAAGGTCACGTCGCGCAGGGACGCGCGGTGGGACTCCGGGTAGCGGAAGGACACGCCGTGGAAGCCGACCCAGCCGCGTACCGGCCATGCGGGGACCGGCTCGGCGGGGTCGGTGACGGCCGGTTCGGCGTCCAGGATCTCGGTGATGCGTTCGGCGCCGGCGGTGGCCGCGGTGGCCGTGAGGCCGAGCTGTCCGAGGCCCCGGATCGGAGGGTAGAGGTAGCCGAGGAATGCGGCGAAGGCAAGGAGCTGACCGAGGGTCATGCGGCCGGCCGAGATCTCCCACACGCCCAGGCCGATCACCGCGAGCACGCACAGCGTCTCGACGACCTCGACGAACTGCTCGTACATCTCGCTCAGCCGCGCCCCGCGCACACTGGCCCGCATCCAGGCGCGAGCCTCGGCGTCGAGGCGCTTCTCCTCGTCGCGGCGCCGGTTGTAGGCCTGGGTCAACACGATGTTGCCCAGGGACTCCTCCACCACCGCGGTGATCGCGCCGTCGGCGGTCCGCTCGTCCTGGGAGGTCTGCTTGATGCGGCCGGAGAAACGGCGGGCGGCGAGGAGGAAGAGGGGGGCGAGGACGAAGGTGGCGAGGGCCAGGTCCCAGCGCAGCCAGAAGGCGGCGCAGGCGTAGAAGACGGCGGAGAAGGCGGCGGAGACCGTGCCGACGGCGCCTGACACGACCATCTGTTCGATGGCTTCCACGTCTCCGGTGAGGCGTTCCACCAGGTCGCCCTGGCGGTGCTTCTGGAAGAAGTGCGGTGGGAGGCCCTGGACGTGCCGGAACACGCCTGCGCGCAGGCGGAGTACGAATCTCTCGGCGGTCCAGGTGGCCAGCGAGTTGCCGAGGTAGCCGACGAGCGCGCCGAGGGCGGCGACGCCGAGCCAGGCGGCGGCCGGGCCCCAGAAGGCGGAGAGCGAGCCGGCCTTCAGGGCGTTGTCGGTGAGGTCGGCGAAGAGCAGGATCGCGGCGGTCTCGGCGAGCGCGGACACCACCACGCAGGCCACGATCGCCACCAGCCACCTGCGGTCGCCGCGGGTCAGCGGCCAGAAGCGGCGGAAGGCCGCGAGGGCTTCCCTCATGTCAACAACTCCTTGTACATGGCCGAGGCGGGGCCACCGGTGCGACCACGCTGTAACCGGTGACCCCGCCTCACGGCGTGCCTCAGCCCTGGTGCCCCACCGGGCGGCGCTTCGGCGCGGGCGCGGGCTTCTTCGGCGCCGGCTTCTTGGGGGCCGGGGCGGGCTTGTGGTGCTTCTTGACGGGGGCGATCCTGTGGAAGCTCATAGGGATTTCCTTTCCGATTCTCAGGTTTATCTGTGTTTATTCGGACTGGCTATTCAGTCTGGTTTGCTCGCCGCTTACAGCGGCGTCTACTTATGGCCCACCGGGCGCTTGAGCTCGGGCTTCTTCGGCTCGCGCTTCCTCGGGGCGGGCTTCGGGGCCGGGGTGCACTTGTGGGCCTTCTTGACCGGGGTGATCTTGCGGAAGCTCATTGGCTTTGCCTTTCGTCGTCGTTCGCTTTCGACATGGAAAACGTTACGGCACCTCGGCGCACAAGAAAGCCAATTTCGCTGAGACCTCGATGAATTGCGGCTGAGTGAAATTTTCAGCAGCGACCTGGAACCAGCCCGCCTCTCACACAGAATTTATTACAGCCCTCACATGGAACTTACCGAGATCATTGCCAGGTTTATTCACGCGCCGCTACCATGACGGCACGTCAGGCCGGATGTGGGGGGAAGCAATGCAGATCGGGCTCGCGGAGGCTCTCAGGGCGCTGCGCAACGAACTGGCGCAGGCCGCGCTGGAGGCTGAGGGCCAGCCGGTGCGGCTGCGTGTCGAGACGGTCAACCTGGACCTCCAGGTCGCCGTCGAGGGCAGTGTGGAGGCGGGGGGCGGGGTGAAGTTCTGGGTCCTGTCGGCGAACGGCAAGGCAGCGGCCTCCAAGGCCGTCACCCACACCGTGTCCCTCCAGTTGAAGGCCGAGACGGCTGACGGCAACCGGGTGCTGACCGGTTCCGACCCGGCCAACCGGGTGCCGCTGGCGGACGACTGACCGCCTGCGGGCCGCGGCATACAGGGGCAGAGCGCGGATGGTGAGCCGTCTGGACCGCGTCGTACAGGTCGTCCGCCGGGAACGCGACGGTCACACCTACTTCGAGGCGTCCGGATTCCTGCTGGTGGGCGACCTGGCGATCACCGCCGCCCATGCGGTGCGGGACAAGCCCGCCGGCCTCGAGGTGCGCGGTCCCGGCCGCGGAGTCCGGGCGGTCGTACAGCGGGTGGTACCGCACCCCGACCGGGACGTGGCACTCCTGGTCCTGGACACGGAGTGCCTGACCGTGCCGCCCATCCGGTTCGCCCTGCTGCCTCAGGAGATGGGGCAGATCGCGGTACACGCGGTCGGCTATCCCTGGTTCACCGAGGAGGACGGCCGGCCGAGCGGCCACCAGATCGACGGCACGATCCAGCTCGGGTCGGACCGCCGGGCCCATCAGCTCCAGCTGTCCGTGCACAGCTCGGATCCGCGGGCATCCGGCCCCAAAGGATCACCGTGGGAGGGCTATTCGGGCGCGGGCATCCTCACCAAGGACGAGGGACTGCTCGCCGGGGTCGCCACCAGCCACCTCCCCGGCCGGGACCGGCGCAACGTCACGGCCACGGACCTCTGCGACCTGGGAGACCCGGACTTCCTGTCTCTTCTCGCCGCGCACCGCGTCGAGGCCGAGCCCGTCCCGCTCCGGCGGACCGCCACCGCCGCCGATGCCGTGCACCACTGGCTGGAACCGCCCGTGCGAGCGGTGCTGGACCGGCAGCGCGAGGCCGCGGACGAGCTTCCGTACCGCTTCCACCAGGACCGCCGCACACGCCGGCTGACCACGGTGTACATCCGGCAGGTACTGAGCAGGGGACTCGCGCCGGACGACCCGGCGGACCTGGAGCAGCTGGAAAAGGCCACGGAGGAGCTGAAGGAGCACCCCGCCGGCCGGGAGGGCAGACCCAGGCGCGGCGCCTCCCACCGGCCGGGACAGGCCCCGGCCAGACCCGCGGGCCCCAGCCCGGCGAAGCAGGCCGGCCCGCCTCGCCGCCTCGAGGACGTGCTCGACGAGATGCTCGGGCAGGGCACCGGCGGCCATCTGCTCGTCGAGGCCGGCCCGGGCACCGGGAAATCGACGCTCCTGCACAACTGCGCCCTGCGCTACGGCCGGGAGGCCCTGGACTCCGCCGTCGCCGACGGCAGGTTCGTACCGGTGTGGGTCGCCGCGGCCAGGCTCGCCGGCGCCGGACATTCGCTGGAGAGCGCGGTGGCGGCCGAGACCGGGCTCGGCCCGGGGGACGGGACCCTGCCCCGGTTGCCGGAGGGCGTCCGCTGGCTGCTCCTCGTCGACGCCCTGGACGAGGTCCACCACGATCAGCGCGGCCGCGTCATCCGGCGCCTCGCGGATCAGGCCGGACAGGGCACGCGGTCACCGATCCGTATGGTGCTGACCACCCGGCCCGACCCCGAGGCCATCGAGGAACTGGTCGCAGCGGGGTTTCACCATCACCTGCTCGACCCCTTCGACCGCAAGCGCCTGGAGGAGTTCGCCGGGACCTGGTTCAAGGACTCCGGCCACCCGGGGCTCGCCATGGACTTCCTGCGGCAGATCGACGACGCGGGGCTGAGCGATCCGCTGCGCAACCCGCTGCTGGCCACCGTCACCGCCATCGTCTTCGAGAACGCTCCCGGTGACCGGCTTCCGGACAACCGACGGGGTCTGTATCTGCGGTACCGAGCGCTGCTGCGCGAGGCCCGATCCGGCCAGGTCGAGACCATGTGGCGGAAGCTGGAGCAGCGCGCCTCGGTCACTTCCCGCGGGCGCGACGCCGTGGCCTGCCTGAGGGACGGCGTCGAGACGCTGCTGGCGCACCTCGCACACGCGCAGGTCGTCCGTGGTGAACAGGATCTCCCCGAGGTCGCGCGGCGCTGGTGGGAGGAGACCGCGGCCGACGGGGCGGGGCGGCGCTTCGGAGCGGACGAGCCACTGGCGGGATGGCCCAACGCCGTGACGGACGCACTGCTGGGGACCGGCCTGCTGGTACGCAAGGGACACGATCTGGAGTTCCTGCACACGACGTTCGCCGAGCACCTCGTGGCCGAGCACCTCGTGGAGGAGGAGCTGACGGAGTCGTTCGACATCGCACACCCACGGTGGCGAGCGGCGATCCTGGCCGCGTCAGGACGTACCGGACACCATCTCGAACACATCTACCGCCTGGCCCTGGCCCACTACTGCCATCGGCACCGCGCCGGGGGACGGAAGCTGCTGGACTGGCTGCAGGCGGGCCTGGATCCCCACCAGCTGCTCGCCGGGGAACTGCTGGCGGCCCGGTGCCCGGCCGAGGAGATCCACTATCGGCGGCTGCTGGCGTCCGTCGACTCGCTGCGGGTCTCGGCGCCCGAGGGACGGATCTGGGATCTGCTGAGCCGAACCCGGCACGAAAGAGTCCAGGAGTATCTGCACCGCATCGCCCATCAGCCGGACGCCCCCAGCCGGATGGAAGCCGTGGTGGCGCTGTTGCCGCATGACTCGGTGGCCGCCGCCCGGATCCTCGTCCAGGTCGCCGACCTGCCGAGCGTGGAACCGCAGGCTCTGCAGCGGGCGGCGGAGGCCCTCGCCGGATCCCTGAATCCGGCGGAGGCCGCGACGGTACTGCGGGCCGTCACGCGGCACCGGCACGCCTCCCCGACCGAACGGCTGTCGGCGGCACAGGAGCTGGCCGAACTCGGAGAGGAACACGTCGAGTCGGCCGCCCGGGCGTTGCTGGCTCTCGTCGACGAAGTGCCGCCGCCCCCGCTGTCGTCCGACCAGGCCAAGGCGCTGCAGAGCCTGGTCGAGCTCGGTGGTGACCATGCACGGCAGGCCGAGCGACGGATCGAGCGACTGGCGTGCACCCTGCTGCGCGGCACGTACCAGGAGATCGACCTGGCCAGGGGCATGGCGAAATCGGGTGGGCGGTCCGTGGCGGCCGCGGCCCGGATCCTGCACGCCGTGGTCGAGGCTCCGCTCACCCGTGACTTCTACCGCAGCATGGCGTTGGAGGAGCTCATCGCACTCGGCGGACCCCATGTCGAGGAGGCGGCGCGGTGCATCCGGGCCCTCGTCGACGACACCGGCACGAGCCCGCGCGAGCGACGCGGATTCGCCCGGATGCTGGAAGAACTCGGCGACGAGTACCAGGACCTGGCGGCCGACGCCTACCGAGCCGTCCTCCATCGTGCGGATGCCGGGTTCACCGACCGTCTGAGCGCCACACAGGGACTGCAGCGCCTCGGCGGCACCTACGCGCAGGAGGCGCAACAGAGCGTGGGGACGCTCCGTTCGAGCCCGCGACGCGTCGGCTCCGTCGGACACGGACTGGCCCGCCGATTCCTGCGCCTGAAGGTCGGATCCGGCGAGGACGACGCTGTGGAGCGTTGGCGACGCTACGTCACCTATCCGCGATCCCATCCGCTCTACCTGGCCGTGGGAGTGGCCGCGAGGTTCGGCCGCAAGTACCCCGCCGACCCGGTGGCGGCCATCTGTGTGGTGCTGAGCGAGCCGGACGGCCCCACCCGGTACTACCTGGCCGTGGTGGAGCAGCTGCGGAAGCTGGGTGGGCCCCTCATCGGGGAGGTCGTCGAGGAGTTGCGCACCAGGCTCACCGTCCCGGACACCGGCCGGGCGGCCCGGCTCGGGGCGACGCGGGCCATGCTCGCCCTCGGCGAGCTCCGGCCCCCCGTGGACACCGCGCTGCTGCGGACGCTGGTCACCGACCCGGACACCGACACCCGCATCAGGGAGAAGGGCGTCGAGGTACTGACCGCCCTGGGCGAGGAGCAGCTGAGCCACGTCGCGTCAGAGCTGCGCACCCGCCTGACCGACCGCCGTACGGACCGGCGGCACGCCGCGCGGACGCTGCGTGAACTGGGCGAGTCGTACGTCGAGTCGGTCGCCGCGTCGCTGGCGGCCGACGCCACGCGTCCGGAAGCGGACGCCGGAGCCCGGCGCCTGGCGGCAGGGGGACTGCTGCTGCTGGGCGGCCCGCACGTGCCCGTCGACGGAGACCGGCTGTACGACATCGCCGTCCACCGGGAATGCAGCCATACCGAGCGGCTGCACGCCCTGGAGGTGCTGCTCCTGCTGCAACCGTGGAGGGCGGCGGAGCTGGCGGGGCTCGTGTACTCCGTCGGCTCGGGGACCCTCCGCACGGTGTTCAGTGTGGAGGCGGCACGCCTGCTTCTCCAACTCGGTGAGAAACACCGGCCGACGGCCGTCAGGGCGTTCCGGCAGATAATCCGCGCCAAGTACCACCTCGTCGGCGATGTGGCGCGGACCATCGCTCTCCTCGGTGAGCCGTATGCCGGGGTCATCGCCCGATCCGTACCCCGCAGGCGGTCCCTCCGACGGCCCGGCGTCGGCGAGCGACTGGCGGTGGGGGAGTTCCTGCTCGGTCTGGGACGGGAGTACCGGGGTTCCGCCGTCACGGTCCTGCTCGGTGTCATCCGCGGGCGGCGATCCCACTCGTACGAGCGGACGTATGCCGCGAAAAGGCTGGCGGCCCTGGGCGGCGAGCACGCCGACACCGCTGTCAAGGCGCTGAGAGAGGCCGGCAGACGGACGCACTGGGACCAGCGCATGCCACGCACGGACATGGCCGAGTTCCTGATCGCGCGGGGCGGAGAGTACCGGTCCGAGGCGGCCGAGCACCTCGTCGAGATCATCCTCCGCCAGGACGCCGAAGACCTGGGCCTGGCGGCCGCGCTGCTGGCGGGTCTCGGCGAGGAGTTCCGTGCGCGTGCCGTCTCGGCGCTGCGGCAGGTCCTGCGCGAGGACCCGCCCGAGTGGCGGTTCCAGCGGCGTGGGGCACGGTGGTACGCCCGCAGGGCGCTGGCGGCCTTGCAGGCTGCCGACGCCGAAGCCCCTGCCACGAAGGCATCCGCCTGAGGGCGGGCCTGGCACGGCCCGGGGTCGACGCGCGGTTTCCCTTTGCCGTCTTCTTTGCCGTCTTCTTTGCCGTTTCCTTTGCCGTTTCCTTTGCCGTTCCACCTTTCGGCGACGGACCGTCGCCGCCCCGTACCCTCATACGCATGACCAGCGACGACACCGCACGTCCCGCCCGCACTCGTTCCATCGAGACCTACTCCGCGCTCTCCCCGGACCAGGCCGAGGCCGTGCTCGGGCTGCTCGCGGAGGCCGCCCGCGTCGACGGGCAGCAGCCGGTGTCCGAGCAGGGGCGGCTGCAACTCTCGGGCGGTGCCCGCGAGGGCGTATCGCATCTGCTGCTGCTCGCGGGCGACGAACTCGTCGGCTACGCCCAGCTGGAGGACACCGACCCGGTGGAGGCGCCGGCCGCCGAACTCGTCGTCCACCCGGCGTACCGCGGGCACGGGCACGGCCGGGCGCTGGGCTCGGCCCTGCTGGCGGCCTCGGGCAAGCGGCTGCGGGTGTGGGCGCACGGCGGGCACTCCGCGGCCCGGCACCTCGCCCAGGTGCTCGGCCTGACCCTGTTCCGCGAACTGCGCCAGATGCGGCGGTCGTTGGCCGATCTGGACCTGCCCGATCCGGTGCTGCCCGAGGGCGTGACGGTACGCGCCTTCGTGCCCGGCGCCGATGACACGGCCTGGCTGGCGGTCAACGCCGCCGCCTTCGCGCACCACCCCGAGCAGGGCTCCCTGACCCAGCGCGACCTCGACGACCGCAAGGCCCAGCCGTGGTTCGACCCGGCCGGCTTCTTCCTGGCCGAGCGGGCGGGCGAGGTCGTCGGCTTCCACTGGACGAAGGTCCACGCGACCGAGCAGCTCGGCGAGGTGTACGTCCTCGGCGTGGCCCCCGGCAAGCAGGGCGGCGGCCTGGGCAAGGCGCTCACCACGGTGGGCCTGCGCCATCTGGCGGCCCAGGGGCTGCCGACGGCGATGCTGTACGTCGACGCGGACAACAAGGCGGCGGTGTCGGTGTACGAGCGGCTGGGGTTCACGACGTACGAGACGGACCTGATGTACCGCACCGAAACCTGATGTACCGCACAGAAACCTGACGTATCTCCCATAGGGGGCGGCGATCTTGACGCCGCCCCCTTCCTTGTACCACCCTTTCACTACTCAATTAGTGAAAGGGTGGTTGCGAGTGGTCGAGTATCGCATCGACCGGCACAGCGGCGTGGCCACCTACGTCCAGATCGTCCAGCAGACGAAGCAGGCCCTGCGCCTGGGGCTGCTGGAGCCGGGGGACAGGCTGCCCACGGCGCGGGAGGTCGTGGAAGCCACCGCGATCAATCCGAACACCGTCCTGAAGGCGTACCGCGAGCTGGAACGCGAGGGACTCGTGGAGGCCCGGCGGGGGCTCGGGACCTTCGTACGGCGCTCGCTGGGCGCCGCCCCCGTCGACTCCCCCCTGCGCGCCGAACTGGAGGAGTGGGCGGCGCGCGCCCACGACGCCGGGCTGGAGCGTGACGACGTGGCCGCACTCTTCACTGCCGTACTCGAGAAACACTTCCAGGGAGACCCGTCATGACCAACACGGCGCTGAGTGCCGACGCGCTGGGCAAGCGCTACGGCAGGCGGCGAGGGTGGGCGCTGCGCGACTGCACCTTCCGGCTGCCCGCCGGACGTGTCTGCGCCGTCGTCGGGCCCAACGGCGCGGGCAAGTCCACGCTCCTCACCCTGAGCGCCGGGCTGCTCGTCCCGACCGAGGGCACGCTCACCGTCCTCGGGACGCGGCCCGCCGAGGCGCGCGGCCGCGTGGCCTACGTCGCCCAGGACAAGCCGCTCCACCCGCAGCTCACGGTCGCCGAGACGCTCCGCATGGGCGCCGACCTCAACCCGGGGCGGTGGGACGCGGCCACCGCCGAGCGGACGACGGCCGCCGGCGACCTGGACCCGAACGCCAAGGTCCGCACGCTCTCCGGCGGTCAGCGCACCCGGGTCGCACTCGCCCTGGCCCTCGGCAAGCAGCCGGAACTGCTGCTCCTGGACGAGCCGATGGCCGACCTCGACCCGCTGGCCCGGCACGAGCTGATGGGCGTGCTGATGGCGCAGGCGGCCGAGCACGGCACCACGATCGCGATGTCCTCGCACGTGGTCGCCGAGCTGGAGGACTCCTGCGACCACCTGCTGCTGGTGGGCGGCGGCCGGATCCGGCTGGCCGGGGAGATCGACGACCTGCTGGCCGCCCACACGCGCGTCAACGCCGCCGCGGACACGGCCGACCTCGCCCCGCACACGGTCGTCGAGTCCCGCGTCACCGGCCGCCAGCTCAGCGCCCTCGTCCGCCCGGCCGGCCCACTGCCCGCCGACTGGCGCACCAGCACACCGTCCCTGGAGGAACTGGTCCTCGCCCACCTGCGCAACCCCGAGGCCCCCGCCCTCACCCCGGCGACGACCGAGGAGGCCGCCGTATGAGTGTCATGACCGCGTCCACTTCGGCGGCCTCGCGGCAAGGCGCGGGCGCCCCGCGGCTGAGCCGGTGGCTGGTGCGCCTGCACCGTCCGGCGCTGCTCGTCTGGGCGGGACTGGTGGTCCTCGGGACCGCCCTGCTGCTGTGGCTCGCCGGGCCGGTCACCGACGCGGCGGCGAAGGGGTGGCGGCAGTGGGAATCCTGCGACTCACCGATGTGCACGTACGACCAGAAACCGATCCTGCTCTTCAACGACACGTACTCCTACCTCACCTACGCCATGGCCGCGCTGCCGTTCCTGGCGGCCGCCTGGGCGGGCGCCGCGCTCGTCGGGCGCGAGATGGAGTCCGGCACCGCGCAGCTGGCCTGGACACAGGGGGTCGGCCCGGCCCGCTGGCTGACGACCAAGCTGGCACTGCCCGCCGCCGCGATCACCGCGGGAACGAGCCTGCTGGTGCTCCTGCACCACCGGGCCTGGTCGACGGCCCGCGGCCGCGTCGGCAGCCTCGACGCCTGGCACATGCTCTGGGCCTTCCACACCAACGGCCCCACCCTCGTCGCCTTCGCCCTGGCCGGCCTGGCCGCCGGCGCCTTCGCGGGCCTGGTCCTGCGCCGCACCCTGCCCGCGCTGGCCGGCGCCCTGGTCCTCACCTCGGGCGTCTTCGGCCTGGCCCAGTGGCTCATGCCGCACCTGTGGCCCGCCGTCACCCGCGTGACCAGCTTCAAACAGGGTTACGGCGATCTCTACAACGGCATCGAGGTCGACACGGGCCTGGTCACCGCCACCGGCGGGCACATCCCCCAGCCCGCCTGCGACGCGGACTCGGCCGAAGCGTGCCACCGGCTGTACGAGAAGCTCGGCGGGGTCGGCTACTACAACACCTACCACCCCTACTCGCACTACTGGCCGCTCCAGCTGACCACCACGGCCCTGGTGCTGGCCCTGGCCGCCCTGCTCACCACGGGCGCGTTCCTCGTCCTCAGGCGGCTCACCGGAGCGTTCCGGCTCACGAAGGCAGCCGCCGCATGAGCGCCGCCGCCCTCACGGGCCTGCCCCGCGCGGTCCTGCGGCTGCACCGCTGGGCCCTGCTGGCCTGGGCCGCGTTCGTGGCCTGCCTGATCGGCTGGCTGGTCTGGCTGACCGAGGTGACCGCGGTCGGCGCCCGCGCGGACGACCTGTCCTGCCACAACGCCCCGGCCTGCAACATCTCCCGCCTGCTCGCCTACACCGAGCAGGTCGGCTGGATCGGCACGCTGACCTGCTACAGCTTCCTCGCCGTCGCCGCCTTCGCGGGCGGCGCCCTGATCGGCCGGGAGCTGGAGTCCGGCACCGCCCAGCTGGCCTGGACGCAGGGCGTCACCCCGACCCGCTGGCTCACCGCCAAGCTGGCCCTGCCCGCGCTGGCGGTCACGGCCGGCGGTACGGCCCTGGTGCTCGTGTTCCGCTGGGGCTGGGCGGCCCACCGGGACCTGATGGGCGACGACTGGACCTTCGCCGACGTGTTCGTGGCCCGGGGCCCGCTGACGGTGGCGTACGGCCTGTGCGCCCTCGCCCTCGGCGCGCTCGCCGCGCTGCTGCTGCGCCGCACCCTGGCCGCCCTCGGCACCGCGTTCGCCGCGATGTGGCTGGTCAACTTCCTGCTGGAGCGCTACCGGGCGGACCTGTGGCCGGCGGTGACCCTCACGTCACCGAAGCGGCTGGTGCTGCCCGGCGGTGCCTGGCAGGTGAACCGGGGCCGGAACGCCGACGGCCACTTCGCCGTCTACCACCCGGAGTCCCACTACTGGCCCCTCCACCTGGTGGAGACCGGCATCGTCCTCACCCTGGCGGCCGCCGCGACCATCGCGGCCTACACGGTGCTGCGCCGGCGCACCGCGTAAGGGACCGGCGATCCCGTACGTCCTCCCACGGGGGGAAGGACGTACGAGATCGTCATTTTCGCGGCCTCCGTACCGCACTTTCCCGGGCGCCGCACCGGAACGAACGCCCGGGAGCCGCCCCCAGATATCCCGCACGTCATGTCTCCGTAACCATCGATTCAGACGACCTTGCGACGCTCAGCCAATGAAGCCCGCTGTGCCAGAGCCTTCGCCGCCCCCCGAGGGGCCCGCGGGGAACGGGGTCGTGAAGCTCCCACCCGCACGTTCCGACGCGCCCGTATCGCTCCTGGCGCGGAACAATGGGGTCATGAGCCAGCCAGACACCCAGGCACAGGTCCAGCACGCGCAGCCCTCCGTGGGCTCCATAGCCGCGCACCGCCCGCACACCGTGGCGGCCGTGGTCTCCGACCTGGAACCCGACATCGATGCCGACCTCGACGCGTACGAGGAATCGCAGGTTGACGGGGTACAGCTGCCGCAGGGTCGATTCCTCGACCGGGAACGCAGCTGGCTCGCGTTCAACGAGCGGGTCCTCGAACTCGCCGAGGACCCGAACACGCCCCTCCTCGAACGGGCGAACTTCCTGGCGATCTTCGCCAGCAACCTGGACGAGTTCTTCATGGTCCGGGTGGCCGGTCTGAAGCGCCGGATCGCGACGGGCGTCGCCACCCGCTCGGCCTCCGGACTCCAGCCCCGTGACGTACTGGAGATGATCTGGGCCCGCTCCCGCGAGCTGATGGCCCGGCACGCCGCCTGCTACCACGAGGACGTCGCCCCCGCACTCGCGGAGGAGGGCATCCACCTGGTCCGCTGGAACGAGCTGGCGGAGAAGGAGCAGGCGCGCCTCTTCACGCTCTTCCGGCACCAGATCTTCCCGGTCCTGACCCCCCTGGCCGTGGACCCGGCACACCCCTTCCCGTACATCTCCGGCCTGTCCCTGAACCTGGCCGTGGTCGTACGCAACCCGGTCAGCGGCCACAAGCACTTCGCCCGCGTGAAGGTGCCGCCGCTGCTGTCCCGCTTCCTGGAGGCCGCCCCGGGCCGGTACGTCCCGCTGGAGGACGTCATCGCGGCCCACCTGGAGGAGCTCTTCCCGGGCATGGAGGTCCTGGAGCACCACGCCTTCCGGCTCACCCGGAACGAGGACCTGGAGGTCGAGGAGGACGACGCCGAGAACCTGCTCCAGGCCCTGGAGAAGGAGCTCATGCGGCGCCGCTTCGGGCCGCCGGTGCGCCTGGAGGTCGAGGAGTCCATCGACCGCGAGGTCCTCGACCTGCTGGTGCGCGAGCTGAAGATCAGCGAGGCCGAGGTGTACCCGCTGCCGGGCCCCCTGGACCTCACCGGCCTCTTCCGCATCGCCTCCCTGGACCGCCCCGAGCTGAAGTACCCGAAGTTCGTCGCGGGCACCCACCGGGACCTCGCGGAGGTGGAGTCCGCCTCGGCGCCCGACATCTTCGCGGCCCTGCGCGGCCGCGACGTGCTGCTGCACCACCCGTACGACAGCTTCTCGACGTCCGTGCAGGCCTTCCTGGAGCAGGCGGCCGGCGACCCGGACGTCCTCGCCATCAAGCAGACCCTGTACCGCACCTCCGGCGACTCCCCGATCGTCGACGCGCTCATCGACGCCGCCGAGTCCGGCAAGCAGGTCCTCGTCCTCGTCGAGATCAAGGCCCGCTTCGACGAACACGCCAACATCAAGTGGGCGCGCAAGCTGGAAGAGGCCGGCTGCCACGTCGTGTACGGCCTCGTCGGCCTGAAGACCCACTGCAAGCTGTCCCTGGTGGTGCGCCAGGAGGGCGAGACGCTCCGTCGCTACTGCCACGTCGGCACGGGCAACTACCACCCGAAGACGGCCCGGCTGTACGAGGACCTCGGTCTGCTCACCGCCGACCCGCAGGTCGGCGCGGACCTCTCCGACCTGTTCAACCGCCTCTCCGGCTACTCGCGCCGGGAGACCTACCGCCGGCTGCTGGTGGCCCCCAAGTCCCTGCGCGACGGCCTGGTCTCACGGATCGACAAGGAGGTCGTGCACCACCGTGCCGGGCGTCCGGCCTTCGTCCGCATCAAGGTCAACTCGATGGTGGACGAGGCGGTCATCGACGCCCTGTACCGCGCGTCCCAGGCGGGCGTGCCCGTGGACGTGTGGGTGCGCGGCATCTGCGCGGTACGCCCCGGAGTCCCGGGCCTCTCGGAGAACATCCGCGTCCGGTCCGTCCTCGGCCGCTTCCTCGAACACTCCCGCGTGTTCATCTACGGCAACGGCGGCGAGCCCGAGGTGTGGATAGGCAGCGCCGACATGATGCACCGCAATCTCGACCGCCGGATAGAGGCCCTCGTCCGGGTCACCGACCCCGCCCACCGGTCCGCTCTCAACCGGCTGCTCGACACCGGCATGTCCGACACCACCATCTCCTGGCACCTGGGCCCGGACGGCGAGTGGACGCGGCACGCGACCGACGGGGACGGCCAACCCCTGCGCAACGTCCAGGAGATGCTCATAGACGCCCGGAGGCGCCGGCGTGGCACAGCAACACCTTGACCCGACGGACCCCGCGGCCGGGGCGGTGACCGGGGACACCCTCGCGGGCTACCTGCGCGCCCAGGCCACGGAGTTCCTCCGCGCGCTGCGGCTGCACCGGGAGACCGGGGGCAGCTCCAACGGCACGGAGGAGTCCGTCGACGCGGCGCGCGCCCTGCGTCGCTCGGCCCGCCGCATCAGCGGCAGCCTGCACACCTTCCGCCCCCTGCTCGACACCGCCTGGTCGGAGGAGATCCGGCCCGAACTGGCCTGGCTGTCGGGCACCTTGGGGCTGGAGCACTCGTACGAGGCCCGGCTGGAGCGGCTGCTGCTGGCGCTGCACCGGCTGTCGGGGTCTTCGGCGGTGCCCGCCCAGACGGTCGGCGCGGCCGTGGGCGGCCCCACCGACGGCGCGGCGCCCGCCCCGCTGAAGGCGACGCCCCCGAACGGCAACCTGACCGTCGGCGCGGCGAAGGCGGGCGCCCTGCTCGACCGCCAGCTCACCCTCGCCCGGACCCGCGCCCATTCCACGGCGCTCCAGGCCCTGGGCTCCTCCCGCTTCCACGCCGTCGCCGACAAGGTCGCCGTACTGGCCAGCGAGGTCCCCCTCACAGCCACCGCCACGTCCACCGACCTGCTCCCGATGGCGGACGCCGCCGAGGAACGCCTCACCGACGCGATCACCGCGCTCCCCCTGGTCACCGCGGGCCACCCCTACAACGCGGAGGCCCTCATCCACGGCCTGTCCCCGGACCCGTCCTCCCACCCCCAGGACGGCCCGTGGCACCAGGTCCGCCTGCTGCTGCGCCTGTACCGCTACGCCCGCGAGGTGCTGCTCGGCCGGGGCGCCCCCGTGGACCTGCGCCTGCTCACGGCCGGCCAGGCCCTGAACCGGCACCGGGACGCCTCGGAGGCCGCCTCGGCGGCGGCACAGGCGGCCCGCACCCCGCGCATCGCCCCGGCGACGGCGTACGCCCTCGGCGTACTCCACGCCGACCAGCGTCACGAGGTGGAGGCGTCGCGGTTCGCGTTCCAGCAGTGCTGGCAGAAGCAGACGGTCACCACCCCCTGACCTTTTCTTACCTTTTCTGGACTTTTCCGACCCTTCGACGCGAGGCGGTGAAGCACCGGTGACGACCGCGAACGACACCCCCGTCCAGGCCGCGGGCTGCGTACTGTGGCGTCGCTCGCCGGTGGACGGCGGCCTGGAGGTCTGCCTCGTCCACCGGCCCAAGTACGACGACTGGTCCCACCCGAAGGGCAAGCTCAAGCGCGGCGAGGAAGCGCTGCCGGGCGCCCTGCGGGAGGTGGCGGAGGAGACCGGGTACACCGCCGAGCCCGGCTCCGAGCTGCCCACGGTGTGCTACTACGCCAACGGCCGCCCCAAGGAGGTCCGTTACTGGGCGGCCGAGGCCGTCGCCGGCCGCTTCACCCCCAACGACGAGGTGGACCGCATCCTGTGGCTGGCACCCGGCCCGGCCCAGGCCCGCCTGACCCAGCCCCGCGACCGGGACCTCGTCGACGCCCTGGTCTGCGACTCGCCCGTGTGACCCGCGAGAAGCCTCCTGTGTGACCCGCGAGCCCGTCAGCCCGCCGTCGCATGCCCCTCCGCGTCCGCTCTCGCCTGGCTGCGGGCCCGGCGGGCGGGACCGCGCCAGCCGCAGGTGCACCGGGCTACGCAGAAGCGACCCTGCTCGCTCGTCGTCGTGAGGTGTTCCTGCCCGTGCCGGGTCCGTTCGGGACCGCCCTGCTGCGCCACACTGACAACGTTACCCACTTGAAGTAGAGCGTACGTCCGCCCCCGCCCAAGCTCCGCCCGCGCGTGACGGCCGCCCCCTACTCGTCGTTAACCGGATCGACAGGGGGCCCGTGACGGACGTACCGGCTGGGGGTAGGCAGGCTATGGATCGGCGGCAGTACAGGCGGGGCGGGACGGCCGGCAGAGCGGGATTCGCGGTGGGGATCGCGGCCGGTCTGGGCCTCGGTGTCACGGGCTGCTCCTTCAGCGGTGCCGCCGCCGAGGACGGGCGCGGCGCGGGCGACCCGGTCACCACGCTGCACCGCGCCGCCGACATCCTGCGCGAGGCGGGCAGTTCAAAGGCCACCACCTCGATGGAGATGGCCACCGGCGGCACCCGGGTCACCATCCGCGGCAAGGGCGTCTACGACTTCCGCGGACAGCTGGGCCGGCTCACCGTGCAGCTGCCGCAGGACCCGGCCGGAAACGCAGAGCACCGCCCGATCACCGAACTCCTCGCCCCCGGCGCCCTGTTCATGAAGAACCGCGGCGCCGGGGTGCCCGCCGACAAATGGGTACGGGTGGACACCACGACCCTCTCCGACGGCAACCTGGTCACGGGCGGGGCGACGGACCCGTACGCCGCCGCGGAGTTGCTGCGCGGGACGCGAACGGCGACGTACGTGGGGCGTACCGAGCTCGGCGGGATCGAGGTGCGGCACTTCCGCGGCACCGCCGACCTGGTCAGAGCGGCGAGCGACGCCTCGGCGGGCAACCGGGAGGCACTGGCCGCGGCGGCGAAGGGGTTCGCCACGGCCGAGGTTCCGTTCGACGCCTACCTCGACGACGAGGGCCGCATCCGCAAGCTCCGGCAGAGCTTCGGATTTGTCAACGGCCGCCGGAAGGCCGCCGTGGCGGTCGCCTCCACGACGCTGCTGTACGGCTTCGGCACCCCGGTGGACGTCCGGCTGCCGCTGCCGAAGGACATCTACGCGGGCCGGATCGCCGAAAACCAGCCATCCGACGAATCGGCCCGCGAACCGGGGCACTAGTCAGCGCGGCGGCCGGTGAACTAGCCCGTCCGTGCCATGCGCGGTGTGTAGAGCCCTGCCTACTCTAGGAAGTCGGTAACGGCAGAGAAGAGGTGACGCACGTGGCTCCGGTCGGCGGTACGGCAGTTCAGGACCACGTGGCCCTCGCCGAGATCGAGCTGTGCGGAGAGCTGATCATCGCGGCGTCCGCCGCCGAGGACCGGCTCAGCCTGGAGAGCATCGACGAGGTGCTGCGCGTGGCAGAGGAACGCGACACGGCCGAGCACCGACCTCGGCGCCGCTGACCTGTGGGAAAGGGCACTCAGGTGCGCAGCAGGCGGCCGATCGCCTTCGTGGCCTCCTCCACCTTGGCGTCGATCTCCGTCCCGCCCTTGACGGCCGCGTCCGCGACGCAGTGGCGCAGGTGCTCCTCCAGGAGTTGCAGCGCGAAGGACTGTAGGGCCTTGGTGGAGGCGGACACCTGCGTGAGTATGTCGATGCAGTAGGTGTCCTCGTCGACCATGCGCTGAAGGCCCCGGATCTGGCCCTCGATCCGGCGCAGCCGCTTGAGGTGCTCGTCCTTCTGCTTGTGGTACCCGTGCGTGGTGCCGCCCGCCTCGGAGGGCGCCGTGGCACCGGCCTCGGTCGTCGTCATCGCGCCCCTCCAGTCACTACGGAGCTCAGGACAGATACCCCTACTGGGTATATGGTAGCCAACTTTGCTGGGTATAGGCGTCTTGGTACGCCCCCGTGATGATCAGTTTGACTGATGGGTGACACTGGGGGACGGCCCATTAGCCGTGGCCGGATGATGCGCCTAGCATCACCCTGACCGAAACCGAAGCACCCCGAGGACCCCAAGTGCGCTTTCGTCTGACCCCCAGGGAGACGAGCTTCTACGACATGTTCGCCGCTTCCGCGGACAACATCGTCACCGGCTCGAAACTCCTGATGGAACTGCTCGGGGCGGACGCTTCCGCCCGAGCCGAGATCGCAGAGCGTATGCGGGCCGCGGAACACGCAGGTGACGACGCCACGCACGCGATCTTCCACCAGTTGAACTCCTCGTTCATCACGCCCTTCGACCGCGAGGACATCTACTCCCTCGCGTCGTCCCTCGACGACATCATGGACTTCATGGAGGAGGCCGTCGACCTGGTCGTCCTCTACAACGTCGAGGAACTGCCCAAGGGCGTCGAGCAGCAGATCGAGGTCCTGGCGCGGGCGGCGGAGCTGACGGCGGAGGCCATGCCGAACCTCCGCACGATGGACAACCTCACCGAGTACTGGATCGAGGTCAACCGCCTCGAGAACCAGGCCGACCAGATCCACAGAAAGCTTCTTGCGCACCTCTTCAACGGCAAGTACGACGCGATCGAGGTGCTCAAGCTCAAGCAGATCGTGGATGTGCTGGAGGAGGCGGCGGACGCGTTCGAGCACGTGGCGAACACGGTGGAGACCATCGCCGTCAAGGAGTCCTGACCTCTTCATGGACACCTTCGCTCTGGTCGTGACCATCGCGGTCGCGCTCTTCTTCACTTACACGAACGGATTCCACGACTCGGCGAACGCGATCGCGACGTCGGTGTCGACGCGGGCCCTGACCCCGCGGGCCGCACTGGCGATGGCGGCCGTGATGAACCTGGCCGGTGCCTTCCTGGGCTCGGGCGTCGCCAAAACCGTCAGCGAGGGCCTGATCGAGACACCCCAGGGCTCCTCGGGCATGGCCATCCTCTTCGCGGCGCTGGTCGGCGCGATCGCCTGGAACCTCGTCACCTGGTACTTCGGCCTGCCCTCCTCGTCCTCCCACGCCTTGTTCGGCGGCATGGTGGGCGCGGCGCTCGCGGGCGGCGACGCGGTCCACTGGGACGGCGTGCTCAACAAGATCATCATCCCGATGTTCCTGTCCCCGGTGGTCGGCCTGATCGTCGGCTACCTGGTCATGACCTCGATCCTGTGGCTGTTCCGCCGCTCTAACCCGCACAAGGCCAAGCGCGGCTTCCGCATAGCCCAGACGGTGTCGGCGGCCGGCATGGCCCTCGGCCACGGCCTCCAGGACGCCCAGAAGACCATGGGCGTGGTGGTACTCGCCCTGGTCATCGCCGGCCACGAGACCTTCGGCGACCCGATCCCGGTGTGGGTCAAGCTCGTGTGCGCGGTGATGCTCTCCCTCGGCACCTACGCCGGCGGCTGGCGCATCATGCGCACCCTGGGCCGGAAGATCATCGAACTCGACCCGCCCCAGGGCTTCGCCGCCGAGACCACCGGCGCGTCGATCATGTTCGCCACCGCGTTCCTCTTCAAGGCGCCGATCTCCACGACCCACGTCATCACCTCCGCCATCATGGGCGTGGGCGCCACCAAGCGTGTCAACGCCGTCCGCTGGGGCGTCGCCAAGAACATCGTCCTCGGCTGGTTCATCACCATGCCGGCAGCCGCCCTGGTCGCCGCGGCGGCCTACGGCGTCGTGCACCTGGCGTTCCTGTAGGCCGGACACCCACGAGGGGCGTCCCCGCGGACCGCTCTCCCGCCCCCACCGCCCCTACCCTTTCCCGTCCCCAGGGGCTCCGCCCCTTCAACCCCGCCGGGGGCTGCGCCCCCGCACCCCCGCCAGGACCCAAGCCGCAGCCCGCAGGGGTGCAGGGGACGCAGTCCCCGCCGGGGTCTGGGGCGGAGCCCCAGGGGGCCGCACGGAGACCCGGCGAGCGTGCAAACCCCGGGAGGCAGAAGAAACAGCCCCCCAGCGGAGCGGAACGGCGAGGGGCCCGCCCCCGGGAGCCAGGGGCGGGCCCTCACATCCCCGCGGTGGCACCGCCATGCAGCACCGCGAGGGGTCTCGGAAAACCGCCGGATCAGCCGAAGCGGCCGGAGATGTAGTCCTCGGTCGCCTGCACCGACGGGTTGGAGAAGATCCGCTCCGTGTCGTCGATCTCGATCAGCTTGCCCGGCTGCCCGACCGCCGCGAGGTTGAAGAACGCCGTACGGTCGGACACCCGCGCCGCCTGCTGCATGTTGTGCGTCACGATGACGATCGTGAACCGTTCCTTCAGCTCACCGATCAGGTCCTCGATGGCAAGCGTGGAGATCGGGTCCAGCGCCGAGCAGGGCTCGTCCATCAGCAGCACCTTCGGCTCCACGGCGATCGCCCGCGCGATGCACAGCCGCTGCTGCTGACCACCGGACAGCCCGGACCCCGGCTTGTTCAGCCGGTCCTTGACCTCGTTCCAGAGGTTCGCGCCCTTGAGCGACTTCTCGACGACGTCCGCGAGCTCGCTCTTCTTGTAGCTCCCGTTCAGCCGCAGCCCCGCCGCCACGTTGTCGAAGATCGACATCGTGGGGAACGGGTTCGGCCGCTGGAACACCATGCCGACCTCACGCCGTACCGACACCGGGTCGATCCCGGCCCCGTACAGGTCCTCGTCGTCGAGCATCACCTTGCCCTCGACCCGCCCACCCGGCGTGACCTCGTGCATCCGGTTCAGCGTGCGCAGGAACGTCGACTTGCCACACCCCGACGGCCCGATGAACGCCGTCACCGAGCGCGGCTCGACCGTCATCGAGATGTCCTCGATCGCCTTGTGGGAGCCGTAGTAGGCGGTGAGCCCGCTCACATCGATTCGCTTGGACATAACTACTTCACTTCCAGACTCTTCGGTCGCTGAGAGGCCGCCACGCGGCGGTAGCCGCTAATTGATGCTTAGCGACCGGTCTTCGGGGCCTTCCAGCGGGCAATGCCCCGGGCCACCAGGTTGAGGATCATCACGAAGGCGATCAGCGTGAGGGACGCCGCCCACGCGCGGTCGTACGCCGCGTTGGCACCCGCGCTCTGCGAGTACTGCTGGTAGATGTACAGCGGCAGCGACGACTGCGCACCCTCGAAGGGGTTGTTGTTGATGAACGGGTTGCCGAACACCAGCAGCAGCACCGGCGCGGTCTCACCCGCGATACGGGCGATGGCGAGCATGACGCCGGTGGTGATGCCGCCGATCGAGGTCGGCAGGACCACCTTCAGGATCGTGCGCCACTTGGGCACACCCAGCGCCAGGGACGCCTCGCGCAGCTCGTTCGGTACGAGCTTGAGCATCTCCTCGGTGGAACGGACCACCACCGGCATCATCAGGATGGCCAGGGCCAGCGAGCCCGCGAAGCCGAAGGGCTGCATGTCGAAGATCAGCATCAGGCTGAGGATGAACAGACCCGCGACGATCGACGGGATACCGGTCATCACGTCGACGAAGAACGTGACGGCCTGGGCGAGCCTGCCCCGCCCGTACTCGACCAGGTAGATCGCGGTGAGGATGCCGATCGGCGCGCCGATCAGGGTGGCGAGGCCGACCTGCTCCACGCTGCCGATGATGGCGGCGTAGATACCGCCGCCCGGCTCGGAGTCGGCGACGACCCCCATGGAGTGGGTCAGGAAGTAGACGTCGAGGACCTTCACGCCGCGCGCCACGGTCACCCAGATCAGGGAGACCAGCGGGATCACGGCGAGCAGGAAGGCGACCCAGACGAGGGAGGTCGCGACGCGGTCCTTGGCCTGGCGGCGGCCCTCGACGCGGGCGGCGATGCCGAACGTACCGAGGACGAAGAGGATCGCGGCGATCAGGCCCCACTGGACCTTGTTGTCCAGGCCGGCGGCGAGGCCGATGCCGACCGCGACCACGAGGGATCCGGCGGCGATGGCCCACGGGGACCACTTCGGGAGGCTGGCGCCGCGCAGCGTGCTGGGGCGCTTGTCGGCGAGGCTGGCGGTGCTCATGCGTTGGCCCCCGAGTACTCCTTGCGGCGGGCGATGATCGCGCGGGCCGCGCCGTTGACCAGCAGGGTGATGACGAACAGGACCAGACCGGAGGCGATCAGCGCGTCACGGCCGTCCTGCGTCGCCTCGCTGAACTTGCTGGCGATGTTCTGGGCGAAGGTGCCGCCACCCGGGTCGAGCAGGCTGGCCTGGATGTCGAAGGTCGGGGAGAGCACGGTGGCGACGGCCATCGTCTCGCCGAGCGCGCGGCCGAGGCCGAGCATCGAGGCGGAGATCACACCGGAGCGGCCGAAGGGCAGCACCGACATGCGGACGACCTCCCAGCGGGTGGCGCCGAGGGCCAGCGCGGCCTCCTCGTGCATCCGCGGGACCTGCCGGAAGACCTCACGGCTCACGTTGGTGATGATCGGCAGGATCATGATCGCGAGCAGGATGCCGACGGTGAGCATCGACCGGGGGGCGCCGCCCTCCCAGGAGAAGATGCCGGTCCAGCCGAGGTACTTGTCGAGCCAGCCGTAGAGGCCGGTCATGTGCGGTACGAGGATGAGCGCGCCCCACAGGCCGTACACGATGGACGGCACCGCGGCGAGCAGGTCGATCACGTACGCGACGGGGCCGGCCATCCTGCGCGGCGCGTAGTGCGTGATGAAGAGCGCGATGGCGACCGCGATCGGGACCGCGATGGCCATGGCGATGATCGAGGAGACGACCGTGCCGAAGGCGAGGACCGCGATGCCGAAGGAGGGCGGCTGGAGGTTGGTGTTCCACTCGAAGGTGGTCAGGAAGTTGCCGTGGTCCTTGCTGATCGCGAGGGAGGCACGGTAGGTGAGGAAGACCGCGATCGCGGCCATGATCACCAGCAGCAGGATGCCCGAGCCGCGGGACAGGCCGAGGAAGATGCGGTCGCCGGGGCGGGTCGCGCCACGGGCGTTGCGCTTCTGCTCGGCCATGGTCGGCTCGGGAACGGGGGGAGGTGCGTCTGTCGTCTGCGTCGATATGTCCATCGGGTTCTCCGGTCTGCGGAGCCGCTTGCGGGTGGGCGGCTCGGTGGAGCCGTTCACGTGGGGCGGCTCCTGGCGGCGGTGCACCGGACGGTGCGGTCCGGCCCCGGACCGGGGCCGGACCGCACTCGGGTCAGCTCAGGCCCTCGATGGTGGTGCGGACCTTGGCGATGATCGCGTCGGGGACGGGGGCGTAGCTGATCCCGGACAGGACCTTCTGGCCGTCCTCGCTGGCGATGTAGCGGAGGAACGCCTTGGTGGCGGGCAGGGTGTCCGCCTTGTTGCCCGAGTCGCAGACGATCTCGTACGTGACCAGGGTGAGCGGGTAGGCGCCCTCGGCCTTGGTCTTGTAGTCGAGCTGGAGCGACAGGTCCTTGCCGGTGCCGATGACCTTCGCGGCGGCGATGTCGGCGGTGGCGGACTCGGTGGACGGGGCGACCGGCTTGCTGGCGCCCGTGTCGATGGAGACGGCCTTGAGGCCGTCCGAGACGTAGGACAGCTCGAAGTAGCCGATGGCGCCGGAGGTCTGCTTCACCTGCTGGGCCACACCCGCGGACTGCGGAGCGGACTGGCCGCCCTTGGCCTGCCAGGCCTTGCCGCCGGAGTACTTCCAGTTGTCCGGGGTGGTGGCCTTCAGGTACTTGGTGAAGTTGTCCGTGGTGCCGGACTCGTCCGAGCGGTGGAACGCCTGGATCTTCAGGTCGGGCAGCTTCGCACCCTTGTTCAGGGCGGCGATCGCCGGGTCGTTCCACTTGGTGATCTTGCTGTCGAAGATCTTGGCGAGGGTCGGGGCGTCCAGAACCAGGTTGTCGACACCCGGGACGTTGTAACCGACCGCGATCGGGCCGCCGACCATCGGCAGGTCGATGCCCTGGCCGCTCTTGCAGACGCTCTTGGAGGCCTTGACCTCTTCCGGCTTCAGCGCGGAGTCGGAGCCGGCGAAGGCGACCTGACCCTGCGTGAACGCGGTGACACCGGCGCCGGAGCCGCCGCCCTTGTAGTTGATCTGCACGCCACAGGCCTGGGAGAAGCTCTTCACCCACGCGTCGATCGCGTTCTTCTGCGCGGAGGAGCCGTCGGCGAGGAGCTGACCCTTGGCGTTGTCACACTTGATGGAGCTGGCGTTCGCCGTGGACGAAGAACCGTCGCTCGCCTTCTTGCCAGTGTCGTCGGAGCCGCACGCCGTCAGGGCCAGGGCGCCGGAGACGGCCACAGCACCGAGGGAGAGGGCGCGGAGCCGGTTCTTGCGCTGAAGCTTCACTTTCGGGAGTTCCTTCCAGGAGCCGCCACCGTCGGCGGCGTGCGAAGTCGTGAGTACGGCAGCGCGTCCGCAAGACCGCACACCGCACCGGGTAAGGCCGAAATTAGGCAGAACAGGTGAAGCCGCCGATGGCCGGAAGTGAACGGCGGGTGAACCCCTGCCGTCGGCCCGGTGAGGTCACGGAATGCTTACGGGGAGGCCACACATAGGTTCCGACGGCTGGGTTACGCAGCGTGGAACCTTTGGCCCCAGTGCGTACGTCTCGTTCCAGGGGAGCCGACGAAAGGCACGACATGGAACGGCGTACGTTCATCTCAGGCGGCGCGGCCGCGGTGGCCGCGGTCGCGGTGGCCGGCTGCAAGGGGAGCGGCGGCTCGGCCGCCGGAGCCGCGAAGCACTCGACGGGCACCACGGACTCGTCGACACGGGCACTGACGTCGGCAGCCTCCCGTACGCCGAGGAAGACCGCCACCGCGGCCGTCGCCGCGAACTGGGCGGCCCTCGCCCGCGACCTCGACGGCACCCTGGTCCGCCCCGGCGACACGGCCTGGAAGACCGCCCACCAGCTGTACAACACCCGCTTCGACGGCCTGAAACCGGCCGCGGTCGCCTACATCGCCCACGCCGACGACATCCGGACGACGCTGGCCTACGCCCACGCGCACGACATAAAGGTGTCGATACGCAACGGCGGCCACTCCTACGCGGGCTGGTCCTCCGGCGACAGCCGCCTCATAGTCGACGTCTCCAAGCTCAGCCGGATCCGGGTCAGCGGCCAGGAGGCCGTCGTCGGCGCCGGTTCCAAACTGATCGACGTCTACCGCGCG
The DNA here is from genome assembly GCF_040644935.1 of Streptomyces sp. NPDC046915. Lineage (NCBI taxonomy): Bacteria > Bacillati > Actinomycetota > Actinomycetes > Kitasatosporales > Streptomycetaceae > Streptomyces > Streptomyces sp. NPDC046915. The sequence goes on from NZ_JBEYXB010000008.1 coordinate 440,302, forward strand.
CTCGGCGCCAAGGGCGTGACGATTCCCGCCGGTTCCTGCCCCACGGTCGGCGTCTCGGGCCTGGTGCTCGGCGGCGGCCACGGCGTGGCCTCCCGTGCGTACGGCCTGACCTGCGACAGCCTCACCCAGGCGACCCTGATCACCGCGGACGGCAAGCAGGTCACCGCCAACGCCACCACCAACAAGGACCTCTTCTGGGCCCTGCGCGGCGCCGGCAACGGCAACTTCGGCGTCGTCACCGAACTCCACTTCAAGACCCACCCCGCCCCCCAGGCCGTCACCGGATACCTGACCTGGCCCTGGGCGAAGGCCGCCGCGGTGGTCAAGGCCTGGCAGGAGTGGGGCCCGAGCCAGCCCGACGAGATCTGGTCGTCCCTGCACCTGTCGAACTCCCCCGGCCACACCCCGACGGTCGCCGTGGCCGCGTTCTCCATGGGCACCTACGGCGAGCTCCAGAACGCGGTGGACCGCCTGGCCGACGCGGTGGGCGCCAAAGCGTCCAGCGTCTCCCTGCGCCGCCGGGGCTACGAGGAGGCGATGGAGGGCTACGCCAACTGCACCCGGTTCTCCACCGACGCCCAGTGCCACCTCCCCGGTTCGACCCCCGGCCGATCCCCGCAGGGCGCCCTGGGCCGCGAGACGTACGCCGCCCGCTCCGACTTCTTCGACCGCTCCCTCTCGGCGGCCGGCATCCAGAAGCTGCTGGCCCAGCTGACCTCGGTCCGGGGCGGCGCGGGCAGCATCGACATCACCGCCCTCGGCGGCGCCGTCAACCGCGTCGCCCCGACCGCGACGGCCTTCGTCCACCGCCGCTCCCGGATGCTGGCCCAGTACATCGCCTCCTGGGGCGCGGGCAGTTCCGGCACGACGGCCCAGGCCTGGCTCACGTCGGCCCACAACGCCATGCGGCCCTACGCCTCCGGCGCGGCCTACCAGAACTACACCGACCCGACGCTCACCAACTGGCGCAAGGCGTACTACGGCGACGCGGCGACGCGACTGGCCCAGCTGAAGAAGCAGTACGACCCGGAGAGGTTCTTCAGCTACCCGCAGGGGTTGTAGACCGGGGAGCCTGACCGCCCGCAGCCATGCGACCGCGCGGCCGCGGGCGGTCGTGCCGCTGGGGACAGCCGTGCGACAGGGGGGCGGCCCCGGTCCGCTCGGGCTTGGGGCCTACGCGGCGAGATCCCGCTCCTCCGAGGCCACGGACGTCCGCGACCCGGGCACGAACGCGTCCCCGCCCTCGGCCCCCGCTGATCGGCGCCGGACGACCCACCCCACCCGAGGCGACCGCTCCACCGCCTTCATCACCGGCGTGAGCAAGGCCATCGCCACCGGCGACAGCAACAGCGCCACGGCGGTCCCGAGCGCGAACCCGCCGACCACATCGGTCGGATAGTGCACGCCCATGTACACCCGGCAGAACCCCTCGAACAGCGCGAGCCCGATCCCGAGGAGCCCGAACTTCCGGTTGGCGACGAACAGTCCGACCGCCATGGCCATGGTCAGCGTCGCGTGATCACTCACGAACGAGTAGTCGCTCTTCCCGGAGACGAGAACGTCCAGCCCCTGGTGATCGACGAAGGGACGGGGCCGCTCCACGAACCCCCGGATGGGCACGTTCACCAACACGGCGATCCCGGCGGCCAACGGCGCCCACACCAGCCCGGCGACGGAGGCGGCCGCCTCGTCCGCGCCGGCGGAGCGCCTCCGCACGGACCACCAGCACCACAGCACCACCAGCACCATGGCGAGCAGCAGCCCGTACTCACCCACGAACTCCATCACCCGGTCGACCCACCGGGGCGCGTCCTTGGCCAGTCCGTTGATGTCGTACAGCAGGTCGACGTCGGGGTTCGATCCGGAATCGGCGAGTACAGCCATGGTGCTGCGGCCCCTTCGTCGTTCTCCGGGCGCACCTCGCGTGCGCCGCTCCTACCACCCCCGTGGCTTCGTAGATCCGCTTCCGCCGCACTGACGCACTGGCGTCCGCTCGGCTACATCCACGGCTACGTCAACAGGAACGCACGTCCCCCGTCACAACGTTCCACTCTCCACCGAAAGATCACTCAGACGTTATCGAAGAGAGATTCATAGCCGCAGCTCAGGGGGCGGGTTCACGCTCGGTCACACCTTTGTGGGCAGCGCTTTCGCGCCATCTTCGGTCACCCGGGTGGCCCCGAAGTAGTCGGGGGTGTCGACCGGGTCGAACCGGATGACGGCCCCCGGCCTGGGCGCGTCGATCATGTATCCGCCCCCCACGTAGATTCCGACGTGCCGGATGGCCCGAGAGTCGGTCAGATCATCGGAGAAGAAGACCAGATCACCCGGCAGCAGCTCCTCCCGCTTCGGGTGCGGCCCCGCGTTGTACTGATCGTTGGCGACACGGGGAAGCGTGACCCCGACGCTCTCGTACGCCGCCTTGGTCAGCCCGGAACAGTCGAACCGTCCGCCCTGGTCAGCGGTGCCGTTCCCACCCCACAAGTAGGGCGTCCCGAGCTTCTTCTGCGCATAGGCGATGGCAGCGGCAGCCTGCCGGCTGGGGTCGACCCGGGTGACGGGGGCGGCGAAGCTCTTCTCCAGCGTGCTGATCGTCTTCACGTAGTTCCGGGTCTCCGAGTACGGCGGCACGCCCCCGTACTGGATGACCGCGTACGCCCCCGCGTTGTAGGCGGCGAGCATGTTGTCGGAGACGTCGCCGGGGACGTCCTTCACGTACGAGGCGAGCTGACAGTCGTACGAAGCGGCCGACGGAATCGCGTCATTCGGGTCCCACACATCCCTGTCCCCGTCCCCGTCGCCGTCGACACCGTGCGTGGCCCACGTCCCCGGGATGAATTGCGCTATCCCCTCCGCCTTCGCCGGGCTCTTGGCGTTCGGGTTGAATCCGCTCTCCTGGTACAACTGGGCGCCCAGCAAGGCAGGGTTGAGGGCGGGGCAGAGGTTGCCCCACTTCTGAACGAGCGTCTGGTACGCGGCCGGCACGGCCCCCTTGGCCAGCGCGACGGCCCCTCCGCCCACCCCGTTGGCGAGGTTCCCGGCGACGACGTACACCCCGACCACGAGCAGCATGACGAAGCTCAGCCCGAGCCCGGCCGCGGCCGCACCGACCACCCATACTTTCCGCACGGCTCAACCCTCCCCCATCCGAGCCCGCTTCAAGTCCGCTTCCGCCTCAGACCGACCGACTCAGCCAGCATTTCGGCCTATTCGCACCACCGAAATCGCCAGAGTACGTGAAGAAACGCCGCCACCAGCCCCCGTCTGACCATCCATCAGCGCCAGGCCTGACCGGCCACCCTCCCAGACCTCACGGATCGCTCGCCGCGTCCGCATAAAGCTCGGCCGCCTCCGCCCCCAGCACCACGCTGTACGAGATGTCGGCGGTCTCCCCGCCCTGCTCGTGGCCGCCCAGGATTCCCACGACCTCGTGGTCCCCGTTGACCCAGGGGCTGCCGCTGGTCCCGCCGGTGAAGTCGGGACAGGAGATCCGCTGCTGGGTGTCGCTGTGCACGCTGGGCTTGTTGGTGCAGCTGATGGGGGTTTCCTGGGCGTTGGGGTAGCCGGTGACCGTCACAGCGGTGGCCCCGGTCGCCGTTCGGGGGGCGAAGTGGTTGCCGCCGACGATGTCCTCGATCCGCTTTCCCCGTTCCCCGCCCACTCCCTCGACGACGGCGAACGCCACATCGCTGTCCTCGTCCTGCTCCTTGGACCAGCCGTCCGGCAGGAACCGCCGCGTCACCTTCCACACCCCGTACGGCGCCTTCCCGTCCCGGTAGCCCGGCACGAACACCACGTCGCCGCCGTCGTCACCGTCGACACAGTGCGCGGCGGTGGCGATGAGGTTGCCATGAGCGCTGTGCACGACCGAGGCGGTGCAGAAGTGCCCCCCGGCGAGCTTGCCCACCCGGTCCGCGTCGAAGAGCGCCCCGACTCTCGCGCTCTCCCGGTTCACGGCGTCCACGACGGTGACCCCGAACGGGCCGGGGCCGTCGTCGGCGGCCGCGACGGAGGCCGACGTCAGCGCCAGCAGCACCACGACACTGAGCAGGGAGGGACGTGAGGTGACCGAGACGCGTGAGGTGCGCTTCATCAGGCCCACTTTGTCCCACGAAGGTGAGAATCCGTTCCCGGCTTCTCTGAGTTTTGACTGTGAATCGCGCTTACCCCTGGCAATCGGTCCCAACAGCTTCCCGTCCCTGGAAGCCCCCAACTCCCGCAACACACATACCCCTCACGGGACGGCGCATTCCCGCACCACGCGCGCCCCCGCTCCGAGCCGGAGAGAGCCGGTGGGTGTGACCCGTGGCAGCGATACGGTGGGCATCCCTCAAGAAGGAGCCGCAGGATGCCTGAACTCCCCCCGGACCTCACCTGGGAACGCGCCGCCCCACCCGACGCGACCGGGCCCGGGCCCTGGATCGAGCTCGCCTTCGGTGAGGGGGAGGGCGGGGAGGCCCCGGTCTATATCCGGGAGACCAGCGACCCGGACAACGTCGTCACCACGAACCGCCGCAAATGGGACGCCTTCGTACTCGGCGTGCAGGCGGGCGAGTTCGACCACTTCGTGGAGGGCGTGGAAGGCGTGGCGGGCGAAGGCCGGAAGTCCTAGGCCACCGGCACCAGCGGATACCGCACGCCCGTCAGTTCCTCCGACAGCGCCCACAGCCGCCGCGCGGCCACCGGGTCGCTCGCCGCGGTGTTGCGGCCCACGAGATGCGGGGCGCCCCGCATCTCGGCCGGGCCGTCGGGGCCGACGTAGCTCGCGCCGGGGAGGTCCTGGCTCGCGGCGTAGAGGGTGGGCAGGGCGCCCGCCTTGTCGTCCTGGGCCAGGATCCGGTTGCCGATCTGCATGAGGACGCGGGCGACCGGGTTCGCGGTGTGGCCCTGGAGGTTGGTGGCCGCCCAGCCGGGGTGGGCGGCGAGGGCGCGTACGGGTGAGCCCGACTCGGTCAGGCGGTGCTGGAGTTCCAGGGTGAACAGGAGATTCGCCAGCTTGGACTGGGAGTAGGCGCGCTGCGGGGTGTAGCGGCCCGTGAGGTCGGGGTCGTCGAAGGAGATCCTGCGGTCGCCCATGCGGTGGGCGCCGGAGGAGACCGTCACCACCCGGTCCCTGACGTGGGGCAGCAGCAGGTTCGTCAGGGCGAAGTGACCGAGATGGTTCGTGCCGAACTGCATCTCGAAGCCGTCCTTGGTGCGCTGCTCCGGGAGCATCATCACGCCCGCGTTGTTGATCAGCAGGTCGATCGTCCCGCCCTGCCAGGAGTCGGCGAACTCCCGGACGGAGGCCAGGTCGGCGAGGTCGAGCCGGCGTACCTCCGTACTGCCGTTCACCCGCGCGGCGGCGGCCCGGCCGCGCTCGGGGTCCCGTACGGCGAACACCACGTGCGCGCCCGCGCGGGCCAGCGCGTCGGCGGCGGCGAAGCCGATGCCGCTGTTGGCGCCGGTGATGACGGCGGTGCGGCCGGAGAAGTCGGGGAGGTGGGTCGCGTTCCATGTGCGCGCCTCGGGCGCGTCGGTCTTTTCAGCCATGCCCTCAAAGTAGGCGCCGACAACAATGCTGTCAACGACAACAATGGTGACGTCGACAACTATGCTGCCGTCGACAACATGCGGATACGATGGTCCGCATGCCCGAGAGCCGCCCGTATCACCACGGAGACCTTCGCGCCGCCCTCCTCACGGCGGCCGAGCGCACGCTGCGCGACCGGGGAGCCGGCGCGCTCTCCCTGCGCGAGCTGGCCCGCGAGGTCGGGGTGAGCCACGCCGCCCCCGGCAGGCACTTCAAGGACAAGCAGGCGCTGCTCGACGCCCTGGCCATGGCCGGGTACGAGCGGCTGGCCATGGCACTGGAGTCCGCGGACGACCCCGGGCTGCCGCTCGAGGCACGGCTGTCAGGGCTGGCGAAGGCCTACGTGGGCTTCGCCGTGGAGCACGACGCGCTGCTGGAGCTGATGTTCACGCGCAAGCACGACCCCGAGATCTCCGCGCAGCTCTCCGACGCCGTCGACCGCTCCGTCGGGTCCTTCGAGCGGCTGATCACGGACGCCCAGGCGCGGGGCGAGATCGTCACCGGCGATCCGGCGCAGCTCACCCTCTTCGCCGGCGCGAGCATGCACGGGCTGGCCGCCTTCGCCGCCAACGGCAGCATCCCGGCCGACCAGGTCCTGGCCGACCTGGACAAGCACGTGCACCATCTGCTGCACGGCCTCAAGCCGCGGTGAGGCCACACCCGGCAGGAGCGGCCTCACATCGGCGCTTTCACCCGGTCGGGTGAGGTGTGGTGAACGTACGGCGGGCTGTCGTACGCCTGTGTAGGTTTGCTGGTCGTGAAGCTGGTGGTGCAGGTGAAGCTGCTGCCGACGCCCTTGCAGGTGGCGGCACTTGAGGCGACCTTCTGAGGGCGGGAAACCTGGGCAAGCCCGGCTCGAAGCGGTTCCGGAGGGCCACGGGCAAGCCGATCGTCTTCCGGACGTACAGCGCGCAGCCGTACGACGACCGGCATTCACCGCCTCCCCGGAACAGCTGGCCACGCTTGCCCTGTACCGCAAGGGAGAGTCGGACCTGCTGTGCCGGGACGGCATGTGGTTCCTGCTGGCCACCTGCGAGGTCCCCGAAGCACCGCTGAACACCGGTCCGGTCGACTTCCTCGGCATCGACCTGGGCATCGTCGACATCGCAACCACCTCGGACGGCAAGATCATGGCCGGACGGGAGATCAACCGGGCCCGGATCCGGGAGCGCACACTTCGGACCAAACTCCAGAGGAAGAACACCCCGTCCGCCAAACGCCGACTGAAGAAGCGCAGGCGCAAGGAGGCGCGGCGGGCGCGGGACATCAACCACAAGATCGCGAAACATGTGGTGGCCGAGGAGGAACGCACCGGTCGCGGAATCGCCCTGGAGGACCTGACGGGCATCCGCGAGCGGGTACGGCTTCGCAAACCCCAACGGGCCACTCACTCCAGCTGGGCCTTCGCCCAGCTGGGGCAGTTCATCGCGTACAAGGCCCGCAGAGCGGGGGTGCCGGTAGTGTACGTCGATCCGGCATACACCTCGCGCACCTGCGCCGAGTGCGGGCACATCGACAGGGCGAACCGGGTCTCGCAGGCCCGGTTCGCGTGCCGGAACTGCGGCGTCGTTGCGCATGCAGACCGGAACGGCTCCCGCAACATCCGTGCCCGCGCGCGGGGGTTGTGGAGGCGCGGGGCCCCGTCAACGGCCCCAGCCCCACCCCGCGCCAGCGAGGTGGGGCTGGACGAAAACGCAGCACCACAGCCAGTGATGCCCGTTGTGCAAACCCGTCGCTCTAGCGATGGGTAGTTGGCTAACGCGGTAGTCAGGATTCCGCCACTTGCCTTACTGTCGCGCGCCCGACAGGGCATTGTCGTCGGACGGCCGCCCAACTCTTTCCGGGTGACCGGCGGTACCACCGCCTTCCAGAAAGCACAGGCCAAGGAGACCGGCGAGGCCGCCGCCAGCTCCGCCAGTCCCGCAAAATTCGGCCCCACCGACCCTCGGGGCGCCATGGCCTGATCGACGCCGCATCGAACGGCTCCTGCTCCACCACCCATCTGTGCACCGCCCAGTCGGGCTACGACGGCCCGACCGGCCGGGGCACCCTGGAGGGCGTCTCGGCCTTCACCGGCTGAGCACCGACCCGGCAATCGAAGGGGCTTCGGCAACCGCCGGGGCCCCTTCCTCGTGAGACCATCGTGACGGCACCTCACCCGACCAGCCGTCAGAAAGTGCGCGGGGTCATAGAGGAGCACAACGACGGAACCACACGACAGGTTCCGCTCAGGCCTCATTGCCCGGCGTGACCTGCCGTGATACACAGAGTGACCGTACGATCCCTTCGTACGAAACCCGCCATTCAATGACGCCAAGTCGACATACGGCGGCGCCATCGTCGGCGACAATGAGGCCTGACCTCTGCACACCGCAGGGGGACTGCGGAAATACCCACCAGGGGCGGTGACTTACGTGTTCTTTGCGGCCGACAAGGGAGACATCAACACCATCATCGGCGGAATCGCTCCGGACTGGGGGCCCTTCGGCAGCCTGGGCAACGAAGCGAAGGTGATGATCGAGGTGGTGATGGCCGTCGCCATCCTGCTCTGCCTCGGCATCGCCGTCTGGGGTGCGGCCAAACAGCGCATCGGCGCGACCGCCCTCCGGGACACCTTCAGCGCCGAACAGGGCAAAGGCCTCATCATCGCCGGCCTGACAGGAGTCTTCATCATCGGCTCCCTGGGCACGCTGTTCACCATCGTGTACGGCATGGCCGTGTAGCGGTCCCCCACTCCTCCAGTCCTCCGGGCACGCCCGGTCCCCACCACCCCACCCGCCCGTCGTGCCCACCGGCTGAGGTTGCGCTTCCCTGATGTCGAGTCACCACACCGCGCCCGCGCGGGAGCCAGCACGGCTACCGTCGTACATCTACGCGTTCCGGTACGAGGTCGAGGGGGCGTACGCGGCATGAGTCTCGGAGACGAGCAGGGTTACGGCGGCGCGGGCGAGACCAGAACCCGGCTGCCCGAACGTGGCGGCGACCCCTACGGCGGGGCCCGCCGAGGCGGTCGGTCATCCTCCCGGAGCCTGGTCACGGTGGTCGGCGTCGTCGTCCTCCTCATCGCGGCCATCGCCTTCGCGAACCGGGGCGACGACAGTGCCTCCGGCGGCGACAAGGCTTCCGGAAACAAGCCGAAGACGGCGGCGACGGCAGCGAGCGGCACGAAGCCGGTCACTTCGAAGGCCGGGGGGATTCCTACGGGGTTCTCACGGGACCAGCAGGGGGCGGAGAGCGCCGCGGCCAACTATTCCGTTGCACTGGGCTCGGCCGAGATGTTCAGCAAGACGCAGCGCGACGCCATCCTGCAGACCATCATCACACCCTCCCGTGTCACCAGCTTCGAGACGTCCCTCGACCAGGCGTACACGCCTGCGTTCAACAGGACTGTCGGCCTGAACGACGACGGCACCACCCCGAAGGGCTACACGTTCGTCTCGCGGACAAGCCCGATCGGTACCAAGGTCACAGAGTTCACCACCAGCACCGCTACCGTCGAGATCTGGTGCGGCGGCCTGCTCGGACTGGCGGGCGACAACTCCACCAACCCGGTCACCAACAGTTGGTTCACCATCACCATGAAGCTGGAATGGACCAGTGGTGACTGGAAGATCGTGACGCACTCTCAGAAGGAAGGCCCGGCGCCCGTCCCCGGTGACGACAAGGCCTCCAGCGCTGATGACATGGCGAAGGCAGTCGAGGAGTACGGAGGCTTCACCTATGCCCGCTAGCCGCGTGCTCAAGCTGACCGCCGCCGTTACGGCCGTACAGACCGCGGCGGTCCTCATGGCCGGCCGTGCCTTCGCGGCACCCAGTCCGTCACCGTCCCCGTCCAAGAGCAACGACCCGTGCGACCTGATCCACGGGCCTGCCAAGGACTACTGCGAAAAAGGCAGCGCCGGCTCCGGCGGCAAATCCGGCCTGACCAGCAACGACCCCGTCTCCGACACCCTCGACCCCCTCGCCTCCCTCGCCAAGGGCTGCGCCGACGCCGCGTCGTGGACCATCGACAAGCTCAGTCACGCGGTGAAGGAGACGGCGAACGTCGACTTCACGAACGAGAAGTTCCTGAAGCAGTACGCGGTCGTCTTCGCCGCGTCGACGATCCTCACGCTGCTGCTGTGGCTGCTGGCCGTCGCCAAGCGAGCCGTGCGCGGCGTCCCCATGACCACCGCCCTGTCGGAGGCCGTCGGATTCCTCTGGCTGACGGTGCTCGCCTCCGCGTTCACGCCGCTGATCCTGTACACGGTCGTATCCGCCACCGACGGAGTCACGGACGTACTGGCCAAGGCCACCGGCGACCAGACCGACACGTTCTTCGGCACCTTCTCCGGCGCTCTGGGCAAGGGCAACGACATCGGCGGCGGGCCGATCATGCTGATCGTGGTGTCCCTGGTCAGCATCCTCGCCGCCGGCGTCCTCTGGCTGGAGCTGGTGATCCGCGCCGCCCTGCTCTACGTCGGCGCCCTCCTCGGCACCGTCGTCTACGCGGGCCTGGTGGACAAGAACCTGTGGGGACACGTCCGCCGCTGGGCCGGGATCATGATCGCCGTCATCCTGGTCAAGCCCGTCATCGTCATAGTGCTGGGCCTGGCCGGGGCACTGTCCGGCGACAACGGCCCGGACTCCTTCTCGGCCGTCGTGTCCGGCCTCGCCATCATCCTGCTCGCCATCTTCGCGAGCGCGATGATCTACCGTTTCGTCCCCGGCTTCGGCGACGAGATCGCGAGCGGCCGCAACAACCGCATCATGCAGGGCGCCGAGGGCAAGGCCGCCGCCGTCATCAGCTCCCCGGCGACCCTGGTCGCGCAGGGCATCAAGACGCACAGCTCCCGCGCCGACAACAACTCGGGCGGCGGCCAGTCGTCCGCCCGCCCGGCCAACCCGGCCTCCGGCGGAGTCGCCGCGCACAGCACCCGTTCCCCGAACGGAGGCGGCGGAGCCGTCCCCTCCGCCGCGCCCGCGCCGCGCGCCCCCAGCCCGGCCAACACCCCGCACGCCAGCAACACCCGCAACAGCAACCGCTCGGGAGGTGATGGGCGTTGACGACCGAGTCCCACATGTCGCATCCGGTCACGCCCCGCCGTACGTATCTGATCGGCCGCGCCCGGCCGAACGGGATCATCGGCCGGAACCGCGAGTCCGGCGAGATCGCGCTGATCATCCTGGGCGCGTTCCTCGGCATGATGTGCGGTCTCCTCGTCCCGGTCCTGTCGCTGCGGATCGTGCTGCTGACGGGCTTTCCGATGCTGGCGCTGGCGGCGGTGTACGTGCCGTACAAGCGCCGTACCTTCTACAAGTGGTTCGAGATCAACCGCAGCTTCAAACGCACCGTCAAGCGGGGCACCGCCTACCGCTCCGACGTCATGGAGGCCGGTACACACATGGACGGCCGTGAGGTCGAGATCGGGCCGCCGCCCGGCATCGGCCGGATCAGCTGGCTGGCCGCACCCTTCGGGCCGGACGAGATCGCCGTACTCCTGCACGCCGACCGCAAGACCGTCACCGCGGCCATCGAGATCGAGGGCCCCGGCGTCGGCCTGCGCGACTCCGAGGACCAGGAGGCCCTGGTCGACCGGTTCGGCACCCTGCTCAAGCACGTGGCGAACGGCGACGGGTTCGTCACCCGCCTCCAGATGCTCGCCCGCACCCTGCCCGCCGACCCCGACGCCCACGCCAAGGACGTCGCCCAGCGCGGGGACGACCGGGCGCCGGGATGGCTCAGCCAGTCGTACGACCAGTTGCAGTCGATGGTGTCCACCAGCAGCGAGCAGCACCGCGCCTACCTCGTCGCCTGCATGCACTACACGCGCGAGCTGGCCGCCGAGGCGCAGGCCATGGCACGGGCGGCCCGGCCGCAGGGCGGGCGGAAGCTGGACCGGGACGCGGGGCTCGCCGTCGTCATGGCGCGTGAGCTCACCGACATCTGCTCACGGCTCCAGGAAGCCGACATCAGAGTGCGCCAGCCCCTGGGACAGGGGCGTCTCGCCTCCCTCGTCCACTCCATGTACGACCCCGACCACCCGATCGACCACATCCAGGCGATGACCAAGCGCAACGCCTGGCCGGCCGAGCTGGACGCCATGGAGCCCACCTACCTCCAGGCCAAGACCCGGGAGTCCGCCACCCGCGCGCCCTGGTGCCATGCCACGGCGTGGGTCAAGGAGTGGCCGATGACGCCCGTCGGCGTGAACTTCCTCGCGCCGCTCCTCGTCCACACCCCGGACGTCATCCGGACCGTCGCCGTGACGATGGACCTGGAGCCCACCGAGATCGCCATCGAACGCATGCTGACGGAGAAGACCAACGACGAGGCCGAGGCCTCCCGCTCCGCCAAGATGAACCGCACCGTCGACCCGCGCGACGTGGCCGCCCACAGCCGCCTCGACCAGCGCGGCGAGGACCTCGCCAGCGGCGCCGCCGGAGTGAATCTGGTCGGCTACATCACCGTCTCCTCGCGCACCCCCGAGGCGCTGGCCCGCGACAAGCGCACGATAAGGGCGTCGGCCGGAAAGTCGTACCTGAAGCTCGAATGGTGCGACCGCGAGCACCACCGCGCGTTCGTGAACACGCTCCCGTTCGCCACCGGAATCCGAAGGTAGGAGTTGATGCGCTGATGCGGGACCCGCTGTCCGCCATCACGGACGCCTTCACGTCCTTCCTGTTCGGGAAGATCGAGACGACCCGGCTGCCGGTGCGCACCTCCACGGGCCAGGCCCAGGCCGTCTACCTGCCGACCGCCGCCCCCGGCCTCGGCGACTCAGGCGTCATCATCGGCCGCGAGGTGTACTCCGGGAAGGGCTACATCTACGACCCGTTCCAGCTGTACGGCCAGCAGCTACCCGCCCCGCACTGGCTGGTCCTCGGCGAGTCCGGCAACGGCAAGTCGGCGCTGGAGAAGACGTACGTCCTGCGCCAGCTGCGCTTCCGCGACCGCCAGGTCGTCGTCCTGGACGCGCAGGGCGAGGACGGCGTCGGCGAGTGGAACCTCATCGCCGAGGAACTGGGGATAACCCCCATCCGGCTGGACCCGACGGCGGCCCTGGACCACGGGATCCGCCTGAACCCACTGGATCCCTCGATCACGACCACGGGTCAGCTGGCGCTGCTGCGGACCATCATCGAGGTCGCGATGGGGCACGGCCTCGACGAGCGTTCCGGCTTCGCGCTGAAGGTGGCGCACGCCTACGTCAACGAGACGATCGTCGAGCGCCAGCCCGTGCTCACCGACATCGTCGAGCAGCTGCGGCACCCGGAGCCGGAGTCCGCCGAGGCGATGAACGTCGCCATAGACGACGTACGGGCCTGGGGTCTGGACGTGGCGCTGGTCCTGGACCGGCTCGTCGACGGTGACCTGCGCGGCATGTTCGACGGCCCGACCACGGTCGGCATCGACCTGGACGCCCCGCTGATCGTCTTCGACCTCTCCCACATCGACCGCAACTCCATCGCGATGCCCATCCTGATGGCGATCGTCGGCGTGTGGCTGGAGCACACCTGGATCCGCCCCGACCGGAAGAAGCGCATCTTCCTGGTCGAGGAGGCCTGGCACATCATCAACAGCCCCTTCGTGGCCCAGCTGTTCCAGCGGCTGCTGAAGTTCGGCCGACGGCTCGGTCTGTCCTTCGTCGCGGTCGTCCACCATCTGTCCGACGTGGTGGACGGCGCGGCGGCGAAGGAGGCCGCGGCGATCCTGAAGATGGCGTCGACGCGCACGATCTACGCCCAGAAGGCCGACGAGGCGCGGGCCACGGGCCGGGTGCTGGGACTGCCCAGATGGGCGGTGGAGATCATTCCCACCCTCACCCCGGGCATCGCCGTCTGGGACGTCAACGGCAACGTACAGGTGGTCAAGCACCTGGTCACGGAGACGGAACGTCCGCTGGTCTTCACCGACCGCGCGATGACCGAGTCCTCCTTCGACCTGGCCGCCGACGACGCCCTGCGCGCCGCCGAACTGGAGGCGGAGCAGCGGGCGGCGGCCTTCGTGGAACAGCACATCGGCGACCTGGACGGGTCGTCGGAGTCTACGGTGGCGTAGGGGAGGCGGCGTGAGACCCGACGACCGCGACCACGGGCGATACGAGGACGGGCAGGGGCGGCGGGACGGCCAGGGCGGCATCCCGGACGGCCTGCTGATCGGCATCCTCGCCTTCCTGCTCGGCATGACCCTGCTGGTGTGGTCGGCGACGGGCCTCGCGGGCCTGTTCTCGGGTGGCGCCTGGCCGTCCGGCGTCACCTTCACCGGCACCCCCGTGGCCATGCGCCACCTCATCGGCCATCCGCACGACATGACGGGCGCCTGGCCGGACACCCCGGCGGCACAGCTGTCGGGGTACGGACTGTTCTGGGGGCTGTTCATAGGGCAGCTGATGGTGCTGTTCGTACTGACCGTGTTCGTGATCGGGACGGTCGCGCGATGGCGGGCGGGGCGGGCACGGCGGCGCCTGGAGAAGCGGGCGGCGACGGCTGCTCCTGCTCCGGCAGAGGTGCCGGCACCGGCGCAGACACAGGTACAGACACAGGTACAGGCGCAGGCACAGGCGCCTGCTCGGGCACCCGAGCCGCTGCCCGCGGTGCCCGCGCCTCGTAGTGAGCCGGCACCCGTGGAATCACCCGCCTCCGTCGCGGACGATGAAGGGCCGGGTGCGTGGGAGACGAAGCCCGCCGAAGGCCCGGTGCTCTACGGCGCGCCCGCAGCCCGCCAGACCACGGCGGGTCAAGCCATCCGCGACGCGGCAGGCCCCCTCGTCGTGGTCACGTCCAACGCCGCCCTCTGGCAGGAGACCAAGGACGCGAGAGCCAAACTGGGCCCGGTCCTCCTCTACGACCCGACCCACCTCTGCGACACCCCGGCGCGACTGCACTGGTCCCCTGCCACGGGCTGCCAGGACAAGCAGACGGCGGTACAGCGGGCAGCCGCCCTGCTCGCCCCGGTGAAGCCGACCGCCCGGCTGGACCAAGCGGTCGGCGACACCGCCGAGACACTCCTCCGCAGCTACCTCCACGCCGCCGCCCTCGACAGCCGCAGCATCCGCCACGTCCATCGCTGGGCCCAGGGCACACAGATCCAGGACGCGGTCCGTGCCCTGCGCACGAACCCCAAGGCCGCCCCCGGCGCCGCGGGCGAACTGGAGGCCGCGCTCACCTCGCATCCCGAGCGCCGGGACATGGCCCACGAGCTGACGAGCCGCGCCCTGGCCGCGCTCTCCACGGTCAACATCCGCGAAGCGTGCACTCCAAACCGAACTGATGCCATCGCCTTGGATTCCTTCGTCGACGAAGGGGGCACGCTTTATGTGGTCGGTGAATCCATCGAGGACCCCAGGACCAACCCCGGCGCGATGCCGCTCCTGACGGCCCTCGTCTCCAGCGTGGTCGAGCGCGGCCGGCGCATGGCCGAACGGTCATCCTCCGGTCGGCTCGACCCACCACTGACCCTGGTCCTGGACGACATCGCTGCTGTGGCCCCACTCCCCCAGCTCCCGGACCTGCTGTCCACGGGAGCGGACCGCGGCCTGCCGACGCTGGCCCTCCTCCGCTCCCGCGAACAGGCCCGCAGCCGCTGGCCGCACGACGAGCTCCCGGTGTGAGCGTCAGTCCCGCGAGTCCCGCTCGAGCACGAACTCCAGCTCCAACTGCGCCTCGTCCTTCACGAACGGCACGGTGACCCCGCTCGGCACGAACCCGGCCCTCCGGTAGAAGCGCTGCGCACGCCCGTTGTCCTCGTGCACCATGAGCCGCACCCGCTCGGCGCCCTGCGCCCACGCCCACTCCAGGCCGGCGTCGAAGAGCACCTCGGTCAGACCGATCCCCCGGTAGTCGGACCGCACGAACACCCCGACTATGTGCCCTTGCTTCCGCTCGACGGGCAAGCCGGCCCAGTCCTTCGTGCCCGCCTCCTCGAAGAGCACCGTCAAGGACCCGACCCAGTCCCCGTCCGGCCCCTCAGCGATGACCTGCTGCGCCGAGGCGGCGCCTTCCGCGGCTCGCTCAGCCCGCTCCTTCCAGAAGGTGTCGGGCCTCTCCAGAGCGTCCTCGTACGTCTCCAGGAAGGCGAGGTGCGCGACCGGGTCCTGGAGCGCGAGCAGTCGCAGTGCCTTCGTGGCGGGCCACTCATCGGCGCGAATCGCCCGGATCACATAGTCATCGCTGGTCGTGGTGGTCATGCGAGCCACCGTAATACCGATGTCAGTGGCAGGTCCTACTGTTTTTGCCGTGCATGATCCGTGCCGATAGGCACAACTCGAACCAGGGAGACCCCATGACGACCCTGCTCGGTCGGCCCCACACAGCACTCCTCGTCATCGACGTACAGAACGGCGTGATGGCGGGCACGCCCCGCCGCGACGCCGTCATAGCCAACATCAACACCCTGGTCGACAAGGCACGCGCCAAGGGCGTGCCGGTGATCTGGGTGCAGCACTCCGACGAACACCTCGAACGCGGCAGCGACAGCTGGGAGTACGTGGCGGAGCTGGCCCGCCGCGACTCCGAGCCTCTCGTCCACAAGTCCTGGGCGGACTCCTTCGAGGACACCGAACTCGAGGCCCTCCTGGCCGAGCGCAAGGTGGGCCGGCTCGTCGTCACCGGCGCCCAGACCGACGTCTGCATCCGCTCGACGCTGCACGGCGCCCTCGTCCGTGGGTACGACGCCACGCTGGTCGCCGACGCCCACACCACGGAGGACAACACCGAGTACGGCGCTCCCGCACCGGAGCAGGTGATCGCCCACACCAACCTCTACTGGAAATGGCACAGTGCGCCCGGCCGCGAGGGCGGGATCGTCGAAACGGCGGATGTGGCCTTCTAGGAGCTTCTAGAAATACCGGAAACGCAGAAAGCCCCCGCACCGTGAGGTGCGGGGGCTTTCCCAATATTTGTTCGGCGGTGTCCTACTCTCCCACAGGGTCCCCCCTGCAGTACCATCGGCGCTGTGAGGCTTAGCTTCCGGGTTCGGAATGTAACC